>JAFIGF010000196.1 GCA_020831535.1 Opitutales bacterium
ATTGTCACCTCCCCAACAACAGGCAGAAACTTTGGCGAAGTCGGATCCCAAGGGTTGAAAGTCCGACCTATGCGTTTTCATCCAAAGCCCTCAGGTTGATGCATATGCGCCAAGCGGGGTCCCTGCGCGCTGTCGAATAGTGGCGACATTACCGTTTTCCGAAGATTTGCGCTCCCCGCTCAGCGGGATTTCCCTGGGGCTCAACAGATAGGGTAAAGCCCCCGTTCGCTTTTTTGCCCCAAGCGGGTTGTGCCCCTATGCGGAGTACTTCAGCCGGGGACAACAACATGCCTGACCACACCGCGCGGCTGGGTTGTCGGAGGGACTTTACGTCCCGAAAGAGAGCTGGTTGAGTCGTCGAAGGTTTTTCCCAAATCGTTTGAGTCGGGGGATAAACCCCCTCCTACAATTGTTTTCTCTGGCGGCGTAAGGATAAGGTGCCCCTCTTCCATATTCGAAACCGTGGCCATCTCCGTCGCTCACCAAGCTATGGTGGCCAGGAAAGCTGCGGGCTACGCAAAAGCTTTTCTCAGTCTCGGGAGAAAAAAAGCCCGGGTCGCGTCAGGCGATCCGGGCTTTCAGAAAAGGAAAAAAGGCCTTTTACACCAGCATGAGCGCCGGGTTCTCGATCAACTCTTGCAAGGCTTGCAGGAACTGGGCGCCCACCGCACCATCGACTACGCGATGGTCACAGCTCAAGGTGAGCGAAATACGTTCCCCGGGAACGATCTCATTCTTTTCGTTGACCACCGGAACTTTTCGAGTGGCTCCAACGGCCAGGATGGCGGCGTTGGGGGGATTGATAATGGCATTGAAGCGACTGATCCCAAACATACCCAGGTTGGATACACAGAAGGTGCCTCCGGTAAATTCGTCTGGTTTGAGCTTTTTGTCCCGGGCTTTGCGGGCGAGGGATTTCACTTCCGCACTGATTTGGCGTAGAGATTTGTTCTGGGCCTTCTGGATGACCGGGGTGATGAGCCCGTCGTCAATGGCCACGGCAAAGGAAACGTGTGCGTCTGGATGTTGCTGAATGTGATCCCCTCCCCAGGAGCAATTGGCCAGGGGCACCCGGCGCAGCGCTTCGGCGGAAGCCTTCATAATGAAATCGTTTACACTCAATTTGGCCCCTCCTTTTTCCGGGGGAAGTTGAGTGAGGGAGGCGTTGAGGTCGGCCCGAAGCTTGAGCAAAGGTGCGGCATTGACCTCAATTTCGAGGTAGAAGTGAGGGATTTGCGTTTTGGATTCCAAGAGCCGACGGGCAATGGTTCCCCGCATGGAGGAAACTTTAATTTTTTCCTCTTCGGCGATGGCGCCTCCTTCAATGACAGGAAAGCTTTGGGCGCTTCCTGCGGACGAGGAGGTTCCGGTTGCGGGAGCGGAATCGCCGCGTTCGGCGGCGGCGAGTACGTCGGCTTTTACTACTCGACCCCCGGGTCCGGTACCTTTGACTCCATCGAGGGAAACGCCTTTTTCCTCGGCCAATTTGCGGGCCAGTGGGGAAATCTTCCGGCGGCTGTTGCCGGAGCTTTCCTCTTCCTTGCTGGCACTGCTTGAGGTGGCAGAGGACTCGGATTTTTTCGCGGTGGGTTCTTTCTTTGCGGAAGAGGCCTCCGGTTTGGCTTTATCGCTTTTCTTTTCAGATTCTTCTTTCTTGTCGTCCTCTTTTTCCTCGTCCTTTGGCTTGGTGTCCTCGGATTGTCCAGAGGATTTAACGGAGGAGGCATCAAATTTCTCACCTTTTTCACCTACGGCAGCGATAGCGGTTCCGACAGCAACCTCGTCGCCAGCGGAGGCCAATTGTTTAAGCAGGACGCCTTCTTCAAAGCATTCCAACTCCATGGTCGCCTTGTCGGTTTCGACTTCGGCCAGGGCGTCCCCGATGGTGACTTCATCACCTTCGTTTTTTAACCAGTTGACCAGCGTTCCCACCGTCATGGTGTCGCTGAGTTTGGGCATTTCAATTACCGTTGCCATAGTTTTAGGAGAGTTTGATTTAGGTTGGAGGGGGAGGGGATCAGAGGATTCGGCGGGCGGCCGCGACGACCCGGGAAGCGTCGGGGATTTGAAAATCTTCCAGCGGTTTGGCATAGATTTGCGGGGCGTCAATGGCGGAGACCCGCTCAATCGGTGCATCCAGATAGTCGAAGGCCTGGTATTGCAGGAGCGAGGCGATTTGGGCGCCAACGCCACAGAATGGCTTGTTCTCCTCAACAATGACCGCACGATTGGTTTTTTGTATCGATTTGACGATGGCGGCTTCATCCAATGGACGGATGGAGCGTAGGTCCACGACCTCCGCTTTGATGCCATCCTCTTCTTCCAGAATGCGAGCCGCCTCCAGGGAAGTAATTACGGCTCGGCCATGGGCGATGAGGGTAATGTCAGATCCTTCCTTCTTGATATCGGCAACGCCTAGGGGGATCGTGTATTCCTCTTCCGGGACTTCCCATTTTTGTCCGTAGAGAAGGGTGTTCTCCATGACGTAAACGGGGTCATTGTCGCGAATCGCGGTCTTCATGAGTCCCTTGGCATCGTAGGCCGTTGCCGGGCAAACCACTTTCAAGCCGGGGGTGTTGGCAATAAAATTCTCGGGAGTATGCGAGTGGGTCGCCCCTACGTTGGTGCCGCCGTTGGCCGGACCGCGGATGACGATAGGGCAATTAATGGTGCCGCCTGCCATGTAGCGAACACTGGCGGCATTGTTGATGATCTGGTCGAAGGCCACATAGGCGAAACTCCAAAACATCAACTCCATGACGGGCCGCACACCCAACATGGAGGCGCCAATGCCCATCCCGATGAAACCAGCTTCGCTGATCGGAGCATCAACCACGCGCTTGTCTCCGAAGCGGGCATGGAGCCCTTCGGTCACCTTGTAGGCACCATTGTATTCGGCGACTTCCTCGCCAATGATAACAACATTTTCGTCTCGTTCGAGTTCCTCGGCGAGGGCGTCGTTGAGCGCTTTACGATAAGTAATTGAAGGCATTCGTGAGAGAGGTTCGGATTAAAAGTCGTCGTTGAAGAAAATGCGGCCTTTTTGGATTTCGTCGCGGTCGTTGTCGGACTCCCAGTACACATCGGTGAGAATTTCCTCCTTATCAAGGTAAGGACTTTCGTTGGCGAAATCGGCGGACTCGTTTGCTTCGTCCCGCGCTTCCTTGGAAATCTGGTCGGCGTCTTCCTCCGTTAAAACTTTCTCCTCAAGTAGAGTTTGCTTGAAAACATTGATGGGATCCCGCTCATTCATGTATTTCTGGATCTCTTCCTTGGTGCGATACTTTTTGTCATTCGCATCGGCTACGGAGTGGCCGCGGTAGCGGTAGGTTTGGATCTCCAAAATGGATGGCCGGCTTTCTTCCCGGGCCCGTTTCATGGCCACATCACAGGCTTTGCGGACGTTGTAAATATGACTGCCGTCCACGACTTCCCAGTCCATGTCGTAACCCTCTGCGCGCTTGGCCAGAGGGGCACCGGCGGAGGAACGTTTTTGACTGGTGCCCATGGAGTAGTGGTTGTTCTCAATGATATAGACCACGGGAAGATTCCAAAGCGCGGCCAGATTCAAGGATTCGTGGTACGCGCCCTGGTTGACTGCACCGTCTCCGAGATAGCATAGGCAGCAGCCTTTGAGTCCCTTGTATTTCAAGGCATACGCGAGGCCCGCACCGAGAGGGGTTTGTCCGCCGACGATGCCGTGGCCACCCCAATATCTTTTGTCGGGCGCAAAAAAGTGCATGGAACCGCCTTTGCCTTTGGAACAACCGGTGGCCCGGCCATAGAGTTCGGCCATACATTCCTTCATCGTCATGCCTACCGCCAGGGCGTGACCGTGGTCCCGGTAGGCGGTGATTACGTGATCATTCTCCTCCATCAGGGAAACGCTGCCGACAGCAACGGATTCCTGACCAATGTAAAGATGGAGGAAGCCGCCAATTTTCCCTTCTTGGGTGTAGGACTTCAGGGAACGCTCTTCAAAACGGCGAATTCTTACCATGGTCCGGTAGAGCTCCCGTTTTTCTTCTGGCGAAAGGGAGGCGTTGATATCGGGCCCGGAGGAAGCTTTTCCTGTTTTTTTACGGGCGACGGTCTTTTTCTTGTTGGTTGATTTGGCAGTAGTCACGGTGTAAGCAGAGAGATTTAGAAAAACGTTTAGAACAAAGGAAAATGAACGGTAAGTCAAATCACTTCCTCGATTTGAAAATTCAGTGGTTGGTCGGGGTGACAATTGGCCCGCATGGCGACAAACCGGTCTTGGTATTTTTCATAGATCGGCCAGAGGAGTTGCCGATCAGTCTCCGGGATGGGAAGGTCGGGGATGGCGGAAAGGGGGAAGAAGGAAAAGTGACCTTCGTCCATCGCGGGGGGAAGAGTCTGGATCGTTTTTTTATATCGATACAAGAACATGAGCCAATGACCTGTACCCTCGTAGCTTTTTTCTGAAATCATGCCATATAAATGAAGGTCCTTTTCATTCACGGTCAGACCAGTTTCCTCTTGAATTTCCCGGCAAGCGCACTCCAGGGGCGATTCTCCCAGGCTCATCTCCAGTTTTCCGCCGATCGGACTCCAGCAATCTTTGTTGGGGGTTTTCTTCCGTTTTAAAAGGAGCTCTTCGCCCTTCTTGTTGCGCAAAAAAACCAGAACACTGATTTTGAAGGGCATGTTGTGGTTCGTGGTTTGAGACATATGACCAATGCTTACAGCAAGGCTGGCCCTTTGCCAATTCCGGATTGTTCCAAGTTTCTTTTTCTGCTTTGGGTTTTTTAGTTGCAAAACCGAAACTCCTACGGTTTTTTTGAGGTTTATATGTTTCCCGCCCCTATGAAAAAACTTTCCTTACTCTGCCTTTCTGCCCTCTTTGTTTTTACCGCTGTTTCCCACAGTCAGCAAGATAGCCAGCGTGTTCCGATTGAAGTCGAACGAGTAAATTGGAACTCAGTGAGAGATGGGAACCGTGGCAATTGGCAGGAGGTTGAAATTCAGCTTGATGTGAAAGGGTATAATGAGGAGCAACAGAGAGCCCTGGAACTCCACACCCCGACTTTTCTCAGTGATATCGAAATTGTTCTCCATACGGCTTACGAGTTGCGGAGCCCTCAAGGAAGTGCGATAAGAGACGAGCAAGACAACCCAATTTATGTTTTTTATTCCTCGGAGGTGGAGATTGTCGCGTTGGAGAGAAACGCTCGTAACAATCGGGTTCTTTTCTATCTGCCTCCGGAAATCGTTAAACGGGACGGCATCAGAGCGGGGCAGGAGCCCTTTCGCTTTCTCGTTGAATTGAGAGCAGATGGACGGGAAATCCCCTTTTCCAGAGAAAGCCAACGGCGGATGTCTCGCGACTTGATGAATCCGGAGGCCGTTTCGAATTTCATGAGCCAAGTCCGCAGTCATGCGTCGGCGAATGAAGGCAGCCTCATGCCGATCTATCAGACTCCTCATTGGCATAGCCGCCGCGCGGATGATTCACCTCCCTACCGGTGGTGATAAATAGAGCCCGATGATTTACCATACTAACGACATCATATTTACCCCGAAAACATGAGCTCCGGCAAATTACAGCAAGTTCTCAATTGTGGATCGCAGCATTTATCCTTTGGCGTTTTTTCCGAATCAGATGGGGATCTTTCTCTTGAGCGATTCGATTACGAACCTTTGGCAGGCGAAATCACTTCCGATGAAGACTGGATTTCTTCCCTTATCGAGGGGTTGAGGGAAATCACGTCCCGACAGGAAATTAAAGGAAAGGTATCCTTGATCTTCCCCGGCCATCTGCTGCTTACGAAATTTATCAAGGTGCCTTCGATTGCCGAGTCAAAGCGTGATCAGATCATCCGCTTTGAGGCCCAACAGAATATCCCATACCCATTGAATGAAGTCGTTTGGGATTATGAAATTGTTTCCGACGATGGGGCGGAGTTTGAGGTCGCATTAGTGGCGATTAAATTGGAAATCGTCGAGCAAGTATGTGGTCTTCTCGCGAGCATGGATCTGCAGGTGGAACGTATCAACCCCTCGAGCATGGCTCAGTTGAACGCCTTTACCTTTCAGGAACCGGAAGTTGAGGAGCCTCTTCTTATCGCTAACATAGGAGCTAAATCGTCCAACTTACTTTTCCTTTCGGAGGATTCTTTTTACATCCGCAATATTTCGCTTGCCGGAAATCAGCTTACCCAGAGTATCGCGGAGGCTTCCGGGGATTCCTTTGCCGAAGCGGAGGAGTTAAAGCAATACACCTTTGCCGAAGGCTTGGACGATAATTCCCCGGAGACCGTACTCAACGCGGCAAATTCGTTTATCCGAAAGTTTTCGATGGAGTTAACCCGCTCTATTGTGAATTTCCGTCGACAAAGTGGAGCGGAAAAAGTGGGGAGAGTGGTGCTAACCGGTGGCGGGAGCATGATTCCCGGACTGGCTGAACAGATGGAGGAAAAACTCAAATCCCCGGTCGAAGTTCTCGACCCCTTTACCAATGTTTCTCTTGGGGAGGGGATTGATACAGATTTTCTGGAGCAGCGCCAGTATGCTCTGCCCGAACTTCTCGGCGTGGCCGTTCACGCCATCAGAGGATCTGCCAAAGTTGATTTCAATCTGGTCCCTCCGGCCATTCTTGCCCGAGCCCGTCTCAACCGGCAGAAGCCCTATTACGTTGGGGCCGCAGCGCTCATTGCCTTGGGGTTGCTCTTTCCTCTCTGGCAGATGAACCGGGCAACCGCAGCGAATGAGAACGCCGCTTCCCAATTGGAAAGCGGACGCGCGGTTGAGTTGACGGTTGATGAGTTAACCGCGACCAATCGGCAGGTTCAAAATAATCTGGAAAAGATTTCTGATCTTCGTGCACAGGTGGCCCTGTTTGATCTTACCTTAGCGCGTTCAAACCGTTGGATCGACCTTTTGGCGCAACTGGAGAACACATTCAATCAAGTTGAAGATGCCTGGCTGGACAGCTTGCGCCTGGAAATTGTGGACCCTTCGGCGGATCGACAGTTACAGCGAACTCCCAGACGTAGAGGTCCGGCCGATGAGGAAGAAGTGGTGGAGGAAGAACCGATTTTTAATCTTGTGATTACCGGTCGCATGTTGGATCGGGCAAACCCTTTGTCTACTGTAAGCAGTGAAACCAGAGTCCGCACCTTGGCTCTGCTCGATAATCTGGAACAATCAATGTACATTGAGGAAAAGACGCAGGATTCCTACGATACTTCGCGAAGTGGGATTTTGACCTTCTCCGTAAATTTACGCCTCAACAATGACCTACCCCTTTAGAGCTCCGGAATCATGAATTGGTTTAAAAAGAATCCTCTCTTTTGTTCAACGCTTTTAGCCTTAGCAATTCTCATCATTGCTCAAATTGCCCTTTTATTTGTGCAATACGGGAAATTAACTGATTCGCGACAAGATTTGGAAAACCTTGTCTCGGAGAGGGACCGTTTGCTGTCGCGCGAGCCCGCTCCGGTTCCGGAAAATGCAGAAATTGTGGAGGAGGAACTAGCAGCCCACGAGGAATTGCTGAATTCTCTGGTAGAGTTTTTTGCGGATGGTGCTTTGTTGGAAGAGTTTTTTGGCACGCCTCCATCCGACAGTTCCCAGGCCTTTTTTGACATTACCACCTGGAGGACCCAAACCTTACAAAAATTTGCCCGCGCCGGAATGATCCGTAATCCGGATGAAATCAATTTAGGTTTTCAACGTCACGCCTCTCAAGTTCGCCGGGAAGAACCCATCGAAAAGATTCACCGCCAGAGAATCATTGTGGATTATCTGCTGGACCGCTTATATGAGGCCAGTCCGGAAACGTTAGTCCGTGTTAATCGTCAGGACCCCACTCGCCACGATCAGGAAGAAGAGGCAGAAGACTCCCGATTCCGTCGGCCACAAACTTCTGTTGGGCGCACCGACGGCGACTTCTTTGAGATCCCCCCCGCCATCACTTTGAGACGTCCGGGAATCATTAAGACGGAAGGTGTCCGTTTGGTCTTTACTGGTCAGACCGAGACTTTGCGCAACTTTTTAGAGGATTTGCAAGATAGCGAATACCCCATTTTCATCCGCAATATTACGGTTGAACCGGTGGAAACCCGGCAACGATCACGGGTTCGGGGCGATGAAACCGAACAGCTGGTTCGTATCCTCGAACGCTTCGAAGAGGAAGGGGGACCGACCGGAGGTGGTGAAATCGATGTTTCTGTTTTGGAACAACTCGGTTCCGAAGAGCGGGAAAGATTGAGGCCCATCATCGGAACGGTGATCAATCGTTTTACCGTAACCATCGAATTCGTCACCTTAAGCGAATCTGGAAATTCACCGGAAATCCCCAACCTTTGATTTGCCCCCATGCTTAAAAATAATTTAGAGAAAATTACCTTAGGCGTTGCCATTCTTATTATGGCCGTCTTTCTCGTTGGCGGTCTCTTAGTGGAGGACCGTTCGGATGAAGCTCTTCGTGAGACTCCTGCATCGGCGATAGGTCTCTATGAGCCCGAAGAACTTCCGACGATTGAGATGCCGGTATATACATGGCGTGACTTTGGTCCTCAGCGGGGTGAAACGGGATGGGTCTTTTCCCTCTTTACGCCTCCCAACGTTTGGTTCGATCCCGACGAAGAACAATTCTTCCCCTTCCCCCCGAGTCTTCCCCAAAGAGAAATCGAAACGGTCGAACCGGTGGGACCGGTTGAGGTGGAAATTCCGTTCGGAGTTGTTCTTACCGACATTGAAGAGGTCCCTTTCCATATTGTCCTCACTGGTTACATCGGTGAAGAAGGGGACTTTTTTGTGAATCTTCGCAACGAGGAAACGGGCCGGAGTTTTCTGTCCCGCCCGGGGCGGGAGCACCCCGATGACCATGAGGTCCGAGTCGACAGCTTCCGCAGGGTACGCTTTGAGGACGATGGAATTTTTCGCTCCTACGGTGAAATGACCATTACCAATTTGCGCACTGGCGACCAATATGTCCTGCGTGATGGCCAGAGAGTGGGAACCGGAGAGTACCGCGCTGTTTTCGAAAGTGAAGGAGATGGTTCTGAGTTCTCCTTAAAGCCCGGAGAGGATGTTTACGAGGATGGTTTGATTTTCACTCTCGAGCAAATCGATCTGGAAGAAGAAGAGGTCATTGTTCAACGTCTTGAAGAGGCTACTCAAACAACTGATGTGCGAACCCTTCGGCCCAACCAAAATGAGGTCATTGTGCGGCTCGTTGAACAAGAAACTGACGAAGAATAAATAAACTTTCTTAAATCGTTGTCTTTCCCTTGACCGCCGATTAAAACTACTCTAGCAAAAATATCCCCAAGCATACAAATCCCTATGAAAAAATATCGTTCCCAAAAATATAAAACCTTTCTAGCGACGTTGATCGCCTTGAAGTTGTTAATTACCCCGGCAGTACTCGTTGGTCAGGAATTCAACGGAAGTGACGATGCCTTGCTTGAAGAAGCCCTGGAAGCCCGTGCTGCCGGTGAATACGAGCAAGCTTTGGAGAAACTGCGGGAACTTCAGGAACGCCGTCCTGGTGATGATGCCGTTAGTTCCATGATCGAAACGATCGAAGAACAAATTTCCGGTCAGGGTGATGTGGTGCCCGGCGGTGATGTCGAGGCAATGGACGACGGTTCCCAGACTGCCGCTGAAGAAGAGGAAGCCAGACAAGCCCAATTGATCAGTGAAGCCCGCCAGAAACAATCTCTGGCCGAGCAGGACATAACTGCGGGCAATTACCGCGATGGTATTCGCCGGTTGGAAAGCGCGATCGACAGCCTTCCGTCCAACGTGCGGACGGATCCTCTGCGCATCGAGATGCAAAGCCAGATAGCCGACGCGGTTCTTCGCCGCGCACAGGCCCAACTCGCTGATGGCGACCACACCGGCGCTAGCCAATCTTTGGCGGAATTTCGCGAAATGCAGGAAAAAACTTCGCGTATGGAAAGAGATGCGGAAGCCATTCGGCAAGAACTCGAAGATCCTCAACGAATTCCTCTGGAAGTGGTGAGTCCTGATTTTGTTGCCGAAAAAGAAAGGGTTCGCCAATTCAATACCCGGGGTCGTGCTCAATTTCGTTCCGGGGCTTTGGAAGATGCCGAATACAGTTTTAATATGGCCTTGGCCATCGATCCCGATAACTCGGAAGCCAGTCACTACAAGCATCGGATCTCCCAACTTCGGATGGGACGAAAGGATGTCGCCCGACAAACTACACGTTCCAGCATGCTGGAAGAGATTAGTGAAAAATGGCGCCGTCCGACCGTTTTTCTGGAAGTAGATGAACCGGAAGTACAAGAAGAAGAGGAAGATCCTCTTCAAGTTAAATTGGATGAGATTATCATCCCCGTGGTCAACTTCCGTAGCCGCGATGGTCGTGATGTTACCTTCGAAGATGCGATTTCCCACTTGATCGAAGCCTCCGCCGAATTTGACCGGACCGGAATCCAGCCGAGAGGTTTGAACATGGTTCTCATCGGAATGGGTGAGCTTAGAGATCAGCCTGTTCCCTTGGTTCTGCAAAACATGTCCGTGGGTCGGATTTTGGATTACCTCGTCGAAGAGGTGGGAGCTGAATACGAGTTTGTCGATGGAGTCATTGAAATTCGCCCGGCCCGGGAAGAAGTTGGTCGAGGCCTGATTACCGATATTTTTCCCATTTCCTCTTCCGCAGTTATTCGGATGACCGGAGGTTCGGGAGGAACTACCGGCCAGCAAGCGCCAGCTGATCCCTTTGCTCCGGCGCAGCCCCAACAAGATGATGGAGCTGGTGGAGAGTCCGAAGAGATCCAACGATTCTTGCAGAACGCTGGGGTCAACTTTCGTGGGGTAGACGGAAGCAGCTTGGTCTATGATGGTGAAAGCCTCATCATCACCCAAACCCGTAGCAATTTGGAGCGCATTAGAAATATTTTGGCCCAATATTCTGAAACGCGCATGGTCGAAATTGAAAGCCGATTCCTTGAGGTCCAGGAAGGCGCCCTGGAAGAATTGGGAGTGTCTTGGGACATTCAGCGGCGTCGTGAAGGCCAAAGTTTCCAAACCCAGAACAGGAGTCTTGCGGATACCGCCGTGGGCGGAGATTTGCAGGATAACGTAGCCCGAATTATTTCCCCTCCTACTTCTACAGTTAGAACTATTCTCGACCAGGATGGTTTCTTCAGGACTGTTCCCGTTGATTTGCCGGGCATTGACGAATCGTTCCCGCTCACCCCTCCGCTTATTCCCGGTGATGTAGACTTGGCTGAGGACGCAGGCAATTTGGTCGGTATCCTTGGACGTTGGGGTGAATATAGCGTTGACGCTCAAATACGGGCTTTGTCCCGCAAGACCGGCAGTGATTTGTTGAGTGCACCTAAGGTTACCGTTATATCGGATCCTCCTTCTCCTGCTTTGATCACGGTAGCCCAGGAATTCATCTATCCGCAGTCCTATTCCGATGCGCAGGTGGATACAGGTAATGGTGGCTCGGCTACCATTGCTTCTGGAACCCCGCTGGACTTTACCATGAGAAATGTCGGGGTTACGCTAGAGGTTTCTCCACGGATTCAGGCCGATAACTTCCACATCGAGATGTATCTGAAACCGGAAGTTGTCGAATTTGAAGGATTCGTTGAATACGGTGGACCTTCTCTTGCGGTTACCGGTGGATTCAGTTTGACCCCCACTACGGCCCTTGTTCCCTCCGGGTTTTTCCAACCCATCTTTAATACCCGTTCGGTCGATACCCATGTGACCGCTTGGGATGGAGCTACCGTTGTCCTGGGTGGCTTGACTCGTGAAGAAACCCGCTACATCCATGATAAGGTTCCGGTCCTTGGGGATGTTCCTCTCTTGGGCCGTCTTTTCCGGACGGAAGGCGAGAGCACGGAGAAACGGAATCTTTTGATCTTTGTGACTCCTACCATTGTTACGCCAGGCGGCAGCCCACGTAATCAGGAGCTGCGCAACGTACAGACCGGGTCTACCTTTCAGGATCATTTCCACATGACTCCAGGGGGCGCTGCCCGACGGGTTCAATCCTTGGATTGATTCTACGGACAACCTTTACCAAAAATAATCCCGCCTTGTCTTGAGGCGGGATTATTTTTTACCATCGGCTATGACCTCAGAGCCATCAAATCGCTCAAAGCAGGAGTCTTGCCTGGGTTTTTTGCCTTGGTTTTTCTTGTGGATCGTTGTGGGCCTTTTGTGGGGATGGGCCAATTCCCAATGGCAGGAAGGGTGGGTGGAGCGGTCCCATGAATTTTTTCCGCCGGAGTGGCGGGCCGCCGGGATAACTGCAGAATTGGCCCAAAAACATCCTCTGTACCGGGAGAACGACACTCAATACTGGGTTCGTTATGCACTCGATACTCATCGTGACGAGTGGCAGCCCAACTGGACGGAGAGTGACGGGGTTGCCGGTGGCCGACCGGTGGCCTGGAATAGTGGGCTGCGCCATTTGCTGGCGGCGACCGCTCATTGGGGAGGTGAGGCCAATGGTGGCGAGCAAGGCATCAAGGAGGCAGGCCATTGGCTAAACCCTCTTCTGGGGTGGATCTTTATCGGCATTGTCGGGTTCTTCCTGTGGTTTTACCGCGACAGCTCGGCGGCGGTACTCTTCGTTGCCTTGGCCTTTTTTCTTCCGGCGCTGCAATGGATGTTTGCCTTTGGGCGTTTTGACCACCACGGCCTCTTTGCCTTGGGGCTCTGGCTGCAATTTCTGGGGCTGATCTTGGTTTTGCTCCAACCCAAGGGGAACCAGCTGGCTTTTGTTGCCTTGGCGGTTCTCGGAACCACCATTTCCTATTGGGTCAGCGCCACCCAACAAACACTTATCGGCTTTCTCCTCACCCTCAGCTTTCTGGTATGGATTCTTCTCTGCTGGAAGCAAAAAAAAGAGCTGCCTTCCTTGGAACGGTTCTTCGTTTTATGGGGAAGTTGTGGATTTGTCCTGATCCTTTTGTTCTGGGGTTTGGAAGAGGGATGGTCATTGCCCGCCGGAGGCTTGTCCAGTCTCCATCCCGTACACGCCTTTGCCCATTTGGGCTCCGGCTTATTCCTTGGTGGCTGTTTGAAATTGTTTCGGGAAAGACAAAGTCTCGCGGAACTCATTCGTCCGCCTTTCAGGAATTTCGCTTTCGGGGCCATTCCGGTAGGGCTTGCTTTGGGGTTATTGCCTTTGGTGATGTTGGTTACCGGCGGAAGCGAGGCTCATGTATGGCTCAATGAATATGTCCGCCGGGCCCATGACTATATCACCGAGTTTCGCTCCCCCTTGCGGAGTGGGAACCTGAGTAGCGGTGAGCTGTGGAGTACTTTGGTTACCGCTGGGTTGACCGCGATTCTATGGTTCAAGGAAGCACGTCTGCGGGTTTTGCTGTTTGCGCTGGGGGGAATGGTTCTTGTTGCCCTCTGGCAGGAGCGTTGGTTGGGGGAGCTGGCGGTGCTGTCCTGTCTTTTGCTTTCGTTCGTAAGGTTTCGTTTTCATTTGTGGGCGCTTGGCCTGTGGGTGGTTATTCTGGGGTTGTTCTGGGCGGCTCAGTGGAAGCATTTTGCGGATGATCCTGATGAGCAAACCAGGGTCAGCTTGATGATCCAGGTGCTGGGCCGCGATATTGCCCTGAACATCTCGGCCCATGCGGAGGGTCGGAACTCGGTGGTGGCCATGCCCTTCGATTTTACTCCACAAACGCTCACCCATCCGGAAGTCCATTCCATCGGCTCATTTTATTGGGAGAATGCAGAGGGGATTGCCCTGACCGCTGAAATTTTCAGTGAAACTGATGATGATCGGGTCGCTTCGCTGTTACGGGAGCATGAGGTGGATTTTCTTGTTGTTCAACCCCGGGGGTTGGGGGATCTTTTTGCCGCGATTTGCGTGTGGATTTCTGAGGGGACCAAAGAGGAGGACCGTATTCGTTCCAGCCTGGCGTGGAGGTTGTCCTATGGGATGGGAGTTCCGGCATGGCTGGAGCCATTGCCTTTTTCCGGAACTTTCCCTCCCCAACAGAGTTCTGCTTTACTGTATCGGGTGAGAGACCTTCCGGGGGAGTAAGAAACCTTGGTTTGAATGTTTTCTGCGGACATGATTAAATCTCCCGACCACGGTAAGTCCTTAGCCAAATAATCCTGAAAAAAAGGTTTAGACCTCGAAGTAACACCAACATAACCTCGCCAATTTATATAAATCATTCATCTAATGAAACCAAGCGATAGCGCTAAACCTGCCTTGGAACACATGTAATCACGGGCCCGTATTGATTCGTGTCTATTTGTGTTCATTCGTGGTTTTTATAAATTGGACAACTGAATTGCTTTAAACTTTTTGCCGAAATGAACTCATGAAACTCTTGAAGAGTAAAATCATTTTTCTCTGTTTGCTTTTGGGGGTTAGTATGGCTGCAAGAGGTTATGCGGCTGAGGGGCAGGCGGTCCGGATCAATGAAGTGATGGCTTCCAATGGCCAGACTCTGGCCGATGAGGACGGTGACTATCGTGATTGGATTGAGCTGTACAATCAGAGCGAAGAGGCCATTTCGCTGGAAGGTTGGGGGCTTTCCAACGCAAAGAATGATTTGCACCGGTTTCGTTTTCCTGAGGGAACAACGATTGGGCCCGGGGAGTTTCTCCTGGTCCGGGCCTCTGCAAAAGACCGGTTCCCGCAAAGAATGCCCCTTCCCTTGGGGGAACGCACTATGCTGAATCTTGCCGAAGGGGAAGCCTACTGGCATTTTCCGCAAGGAATGGGGCCGGGGCGAGGGGAGGAAACAAAACTTCCCCTCCAAAAGAAAGGGTTTGGGAAGGATGATTTATCGTCCTCCCCTCTCACTTTTACCGGACCAGAACGCTTGATCCCGGAGGAGCCTCTGCTCCTTTCCGGTGACTTTACTCTTTCCTATCGTTTTCGCGGCTTTCCCGAGGGGGTATGGAGTTTCTTCGGGCCAGCGGAGGAAGCAGCGCACAGCTTTTCCCACTGGGGAGGGCAAAATCTCATCTTTTGGGAACCGCTGACGGTGTTTCATTGGGATGAGCCTTTGGCGGCCGACCAATGGTACACCATAACCCTGGTTCGCCGAGATAATCTGCTGAGCGTATGGCTCGATGACGAGATGGTGGGGGAGCGGGAATTTGAAACGGTTTTGGAAATTCCCAAAATTGGCTGGCAGTTCGAAGAGGCGGAGGGGAATGAGTCTTTTGCCGGGGATTTCAAGGACCTGTTTTTTCTCCCCATTGCCCTTTCACCGGAGGAAGCGGCTCAGTGGGGCCGTGGGGATTTAAAGGAATGGGGTGATTGGCACACGTCTTTTCGCCTCTCTCCCAGTGACCCTTCGCTTTGGTTGAGTGATCCCGAGGGGCGCGTGGTTGACCGGGTCCCGGCAAAACGGATTCCCCGGGACGTTTCCCTCGGACGAATTGAAGGTGAAGGAAAGGCGTGGTTTTATTTTACCGATCCTTCCCCGGGAAGAGCCAATCCTTCCTCCGGTTACGAAGAGTTTCTCGAACCTGTGCGCTTTTCCCAAAGAGGAGGCTTCTTCCATGAACCGGTTCGCCTGGAACTCAGCCATCCGGATCCGGAGGTGACCATTTATTACAGCGTAGACGGCTCCAAGCCGCATCCCGATTTCCTCGACAAGGGGACCTTTCGGTATAAGAACCAATACGTTTTTCAACCGGGGTTGCCTGATGGCCCTTTGCTTGAGGGGCAGTTTCAAAGCCATCGCTATGAGGAACCCTTGCGATTGGAGGATCGCTCCCCGGAGCCCGATTCGCTGACGCGGAAATCCTCGACCTTTCATTTTCGCCCTTACTATTTCCCTCGTGAGCCCGTTCGCAAGGGCACCACGGTGCGGGCAATGGCGTACAAGGAAGGGGCTCTGGGCCGTAGTGAAACGCAGACCTATTTTATCTGGCCGGACGGGCCCGCTTTTTCCCTTCCGGTCGTTTCTATCACCACGGCGCCGAAAAACCTTTTTGAGTATGAGGAAGGGATTTACACTGCTGGGGTGGACTTCGATCAGTGGCGGGAGGAAAATCAGGATATTATCCCGGGATGGCACTCAGCGGGAAATTTCCATCGGCGCGGCCCGGTAAGTGAGGTTCCGGCCTCGCTGGAGATCTATAACTTCCAAACCGGGGATTTCCTGCATCGGGAGATCGGGATGCGGATTCATGGAGGCTGGAGCAGGGGATTCCCCGCCAAGAATCTGCGGCTGTACGCCCGCGGCGGGTACGACCATCGGGGAACGATGGACTTTCCTTTTTTCCCGGAGAAGGTGTATCAGGCCGAGGGGAAGGATTCCTCTTTGTCCGACCGCATTATTTTGCGGCGCAAGGGCAATTTTGACCGTTTTCGCGGACATATTGTCGCGCATCGGGTGATGCAACCGGTTTTCAATGGAATGGTCCGGGTGGCCAATGCACAGCTGTTTATCAATGGAGAATACTGGGGGCTGACCACCTTTCATGACCGGTTTGACCGGAGGTTTGTCAGCAGAAACTTTGGTTTGGACCCGGACAATGTGGTTATAACGTACCGCGGGGGAATGTTTTATTCGGAAAATGATGGTTTGGAGCATGAGGTCGATCACGGTTGGCCGGAGGATATAAAGCTCTACCATGAGTTGGTCGAATTCATTGAGACGGAGGATTTGTCCGATCCGGAGAAATACTCCCAGCTGAAGGAGAAGCTCTGTTTGCAAAGTTACTTTGATCATTTGGTGTCCATAATCTTCTTTCGCAATTCCCATTATGAGCACAGTTTCTGGCGTGCCCGGGAACCCGAGAATGAGGGGCATGGCGACGGGCGTTGGCGGCTTTATGTTCAGGATTTCGATCATATCATTTTCGACGAAGAGCATTATGGATTACCCAAAATGGTGGAGTTGATTACCTTCCTTTCTCACCTGCTGGAAAGTTCCTACTTCGTTGAAGAGTTTTTGAATCGCTATGCTGATCATTTAAATTCGACCCTTCAACCCCGGCGAATTCAAAGAATCGCCGAAGAGGAATGGAACGAGATTGCGCCTTACCTGCCCGAGGATATCGCGCGTTGGGGGAATGAGGAGCCGCTCAAGACCGAGGAAGATTTGGAGGTGTTGAAAGCGTTTGCCCGTCAGGAGCCGGAAAATGCGTATGCCCAGGCCATGAGCCTGTTTGACATTCCCGGGCTGGCAGAGGTGGTGGTCGAGGTGAATGACCCGGCCAAAGGCCTTGTTGCGGTGAACTCCCTGGTGATCGACTATGACACCTTGGGTTTAGCCAATCCGAAAAGGCCTTATCCTTGGCAAGGAAGGTACTTCCAGGAGATACCGGTGACTTTTGAAGCGAAACCCAAGGAAGGATTTTCTTTTTCCCACTGGGACGTATCCTGCTCGGAAAACGGGACCTATACCTCCCGCGAAAATCCTTTTAGAGTAGAGCCTTGTTCTGATTTACAGGTTTCCGCTGCCTTTCGTCGGGATGCCGCTGAGAGTGATTCATTGCGGGAGAAGACTTTTCCGATGACTTGGGATTTGTTTGCGGGAAGGGATAAAAAGATTCCTCTTTCGCCCTTTTTGGCGGCTTCCCTTGACGCCGGGAATTACAGCCTGGAATCGGTGCGCACTTCTTCTGCCGACATTGTCGAGGTTGGCTCAGCCGAAGGGGAGATCGTACTGAAGCCGAAAACCCCGGGAAAAGCGACGGTCCGAGCAGAGGTGGCCTCTCCAAATGACCGGAAGGCGCTTTCCCTCGAAGTGCTGGTTCATGGGGCGCCCCATGTGTTGGCCGGGGAACCTTATAGGCTCGAAGCCTGGCCAGCCAATAAACCGAGAGGGGCCTTCCCCGACTCCGCTGTCTTTTTGCAAAGTGACCGGGATGACCCCGACCGGGAAGCGCCTCTGCTCGATCTCTATGATCTCGGGGATGATGCCCGTCGGGACCAAGACCAAAGCTATCCCTATGCGGCCGAACGCCGCACCCGGATCAATGGACTCGGAGAGGAAGGGATGGCGTTTATCAATACCGGGCGTGGACGGGATCTTGGAGGACTGGCGGTTAGCTTGGATACGCGCGGGGTGGAGAAGGCCACGGTCTCCTTTGAGGCCGGGACCTTGCGCCCCAATGAGCGAGCCTATGGCTTGCGGTTGCAGTATCGCGTCGGGAATGAAGGGGAGTGGACGGATGTCAAAGTGAATGGGCTCCCCGTTCTTTACCGTAGTCAGTTCGTGGCCGGGCACCAGCAGCAATTTGAACGGATTCCTTTGCCCGGGGAGCTCCTCGGCCAATCTGAAATTCAACTTTTATGGCGTTATCATCACCTGACCGGGCAATCCGGCCCGAGGGCGCAGATCCGGTTGGACAATATAGAAATACAAGCAGAGTGAAATGAAGAAAGTTTACATAATCGATGGTTTTAACCTGATCTTCCGGAGTTTTTATGCGATTCGCGGGCTTTCCCGCAAAGACGGTTTCCCGACCAATGCCCTGCACGGTTGGATACGTTCCCTCTGGAAGCTGGAGGATGAGCCGGGGGTGGATCGATTGGTCGTTGTTTTCGATACCGGCGAAGATGAGTTTCGTAAGGAAATTCTGCCCGAATACAAAGCCCAGCGAAAGGAAACCCCCGAGGAGCTTTTGCAACAAATCCCCGTGATTCGGAAAATGACTGAGGCGATGGGATTGGAAACGGTTTCCACGAGTGGGATTGAGGCCGACGACTTGATTGCCTCCATGGCCAACAAGCTGGCTGCCGGGGAGGCTGGTGAAGTGCGCATTGTCAGCGCGGACAAAGACCTCGCGCAATGTGTCCGGGAAGGCATTTTCCTGTTTTTGCCACCGCCTTCGGCCAATCCGCGAAAGGGCTGGTCCCTTCTCGATAGCGAGGGCGTGGAGAAAAAATTCGGGGTTCGGCCCGACCAGGTGGCGGATTACCTGGCGCTCATCGGCGATACTTCCGACAACATTCCCGGTTTGCCGGGGGTGGGGCCGAAAACCGCCGCCAAATGGCTTTTGCAGTATGGTTCTCTGGACGGTATTATGGAAAATGCCGCCTCGCTACAGCCCCAACGCTTCCAGGAACTGGTGGCGTCACAGCGGGAACTCCTGGAAAAGAACCTTCAGTTGACCCGCTTGCGGGGGGACTTGCCTATTCCCGAACCGGAAAAACATTCCGGAAATTTTCAGGAACTCTTTGATTTGCTGGAGGAAATGGAAATGAAAAAAGCCCTGGAAGATGCCCGGCAACGCTATGGCACCGGACAGACGGAATTCGGGTTTTGAGTAGGCCTGAATTTCTCGCCCACCGACAACCGTCAATATTTAAGTCGCTAAAACCTAAATCTCCCCTAAAACCAAAATTCCTTTGAATAGGTTGAATCGTTCCTTTCTTCATTTCCGTCCTGGTGATTTTGGTTTGTTGAAACGAAAGAAATTCGGCGTAAACAAGCCGGGGAGGGGACTCTCAAAGGTTAGACTGGGGCGGCGGACCTTACGCGAGAGGCAATTCTTTGCTTCTTTCAAAAGTCCCCCAACGAAAGACTCCGAACCAACGACCTGGCCTCTGGTAACCGCCGCAAAAATCTTTTCCCGCGTGCGACGTTCACCTTCGCTTCCCGCCTGCTCGCTCAGCAACTGGGTGATCTCTTCCTGTGCTTCCTGGTCATCCAGATGCCCCTTGCCTTCCTGCGACATTCGCCCCTGACCCAGCACCAGCATACGGTAAAACCGCAACACATCGCTGCCCGTATCCTTGTCAATCGCATCCACGATATACCCCAACTCACTCACCGGCTCCCCCGCCATCACCGACTCCCCATAACCGCTGTAGGCATACTTTCCCGGATCTTCCACCAAACCTGCCCGCACTGGGTTCAGATCAATGTAGGCCGCCACCACCTTCAATGCATTGGCCCGACCTTCCACCAGAACACTCTTAAATTTCTCACTCCACAACGGACCATAACGCCGGTACTCACTGTTGTACCAGATACTCACCCTTTGTTTGAACGTCTTCACAAACTCCGGCAGGTTGTGCATCCGCTTGTGCAAAGCCTC
>JAFIGF010000203.1 GCA_020831535.1 Opitutales bacterium
CTACTTCGCCTTCGGCTACGAAGGGCTGATAAGAAGATCCCATTCGCACTTCTTTCCAATAATAACCTGAGAATCTTAAAGGGGATCATTCCCGCCTCTCGGAGGCTTCACAAAAAGTGCCAGCAGGTTGCCGCACTCCAAAGACGGCTCCGCCGTCGAATATACAGGTCCGACAAACCATAAACCACCGCACCGAGGTTCAGGGTGCGGGGTATGGGTTGGGCGGCAATCCAGGCGGCGATTTCTTCTTCCGTACAGGCATCGCCGACTGGCGAGGCAATCTCAGATTTCAAATTTGTGATTTGTAATTAAAGATTCATCCCACGTTCGCGGGGTGGGGGATGCCCCGAGATGACTAATGATCCTCTACAACTTCACCCCCTACCGGGTCTACGAGCCAATCAATACATCCAGGCGTTTTTCAACAAGGTATCCGGTCCCCAACTACGCTTGACCTTCGCCTCGACGGCTTTGCGATCCCTTTCGGAAAAACCTTCGGGCAAGAAGACAAAACACGCACTTCCGCTACCGGTCATTTGGAGAGTCAGGCCAAACTCTTCCGACAACTGTCGTCCTAAAACCGGAAGCGCCGGATATTTCTCCGCCACCAGGGAAATCAAATCGTTGGGCAAACCTTCGATTTGCTCGACCTTAGCCAAGCGCTCCGTTTCCTTATGTCGCCAGGTTTCGGGTGAAATCTGTTTTTCGTCGGCAGCCAGCGCGGCCTTGGCCCGCCAGGTTTGAAAGGCCCACGCCGTGGAAACCGGAAAAAAGGGTTTGAGGATCAGTACCCGGCGGCGGTGGAGTTTTTTATACAGAGGCTCGGGCAAAGACTGAAGAATCTCCCCCCGCCCGAAAAAGGAAACGGCCCGACCTTCGGTAAACAGAGGGCAATCGGAGCCCAGGGAAGCGGCCATCGCGATCCGTTCGGCATCGGACAAGCGTTCCCCAGACAAGGCCTCCAAACCGAGAAGGGTCTGCACGGCATTGCTGCTACCCCCGCCCAAACCGGCCTCCGCGGGCAGATTTTTCTGCAGATGCAAACGAACCGGCGGGAGCTGCGGGAATTTTTCCCGAAAAGCCATGGCCGCCCGATACACCAGATTTGTCTCGTCCGCGGGCACGTCCGACCCACTGATCTCCAATTCAACTGGTCCTTCTCCCGGCGACCATTCCAGCGACAACTCATCGCCCCAGTCCAACAGCGCAACCAAGGAGGCCAATTCATGAAACCCGTCCTCCCGGGGCGGGCCAACCCGAAGGGAAAGATTGATTTTTGCGGGACAAAAACGGGTGATCATTCGGCCTCCTTTGCGGTCAAACCAAACGCATCCCGCATGGCCTTGAATTTCAACTCGGTCTCCGCCCACTCGGTATCCGGTTGGGAGTCGGCCACAATGCCGGCCCCGGCGAACAAGCGCAATTTCTCCCCTTTCAACAGGGCCGAACGAATGGCGACCAGAAAATCCATGGCTCCCTTCGGCCCGATCCATCCCAACGTACCGGCATAAGGGCCGCGGTCAAAGGCTTCTAAACGGGGTATCGCCGCCAGCGCGGGCGGCAAGGGCTTACCACCCACCGCCGGGGTAGGATGAAGCCCGTCCAGAACCTCCATCGGGGAAAGCCCCTCCCTTCCCTCACCATGCACGGGGGTGCGGAGATGGTGGACATTGGGCAAGGTGAGAAGTCGTGGCGCGGGCAAGGGTTTTACCATCAAACCGAGAGTCTTGAAACGCTTGAGAATGGTATCGATCACCAGTTGATGCTCATGCCGGTCCTTCACACTTTCCAACAGCGCACCCCCGCGGCGGGCATCTTCCACTGCGGTTTTGCCCCGGGCCGCCGAGCCGGCAATGGCCTCGGTCCGGTACAAATGTCCGTTCACCTGCAAGAGGCGCTCGGGGGTCGCCCCCAGAAAGCTCTCCCCTCGCCCGGCGGAAAAGGAAAAATTGAAACAGGCGGGGTATTGATTGCGCAGATCATTGAGCGCGGCCAAGGGCTCAATGGGGCGGGAAAACCGAAGGTCCAAGGCCCGCGCCAACACCACTTTTTCATAATCCCCCCGATGAATTTCCTGAAGCGCCTGGGCCACAGCCTTCCGGTAGGCCTCGGGACCCCCAGCCTCCTGCTCCTCCACTACCGGCGCTGGGAAGCCGCCATCGGCCGCAGGGGTATGGTAATGAAAACGGGAAAAAGTCTTATGCGCTCGCCAAACCCGCTGCCCATCTTTGGCTAAATCGCCCTCCGGGGTTATACGTAAATTGGCCGTCGCAGTACACCTCCCCTGCACCGCCGCCACCTGCCAACGGGGAATAAAAAAATACCCGCTGGGAAATGAACTGCCCTCGCCGGGCACCTCCGCGAAGGTAAACCCTCCCAACGCATGAGGTCCGCTGAAAGGAAGCTCGGCGGGTCCGGTGTAAATGGTCCGGCGAAAAATATCCTCGGTCCAGGCGCCCACCTTGGTGAAGCGGTCCTTGCCGGAAACCTTTACCTCCTCCACCACCTCGGCCCCGGCCAAACCGGTTTCGGCAGAAGGCTGCTCCCAGTAAAAATGCGGTTGGGTTTCCTCGTAAATGGATTCCAGTACTGCCAGCGGATCCAAATGCGCCACCGGCAGGGAGACGGAAACAATTTTCGCCTCCCCATCGGCCTGCGCCATGCCTTGACAGTCCCGCAGAAACGAAAGGAAATTTTCCTCACTCAGGGAAGAAAACTGTTCCAGCGGAATCGTCTTCACGGAGCTTCATTCGGTTTGGGACGAGGAAAAAGAATAACCGGCTTGCCGATTTCGCGACCCGCCAAACGGTCCGACCACGACAGATCATCGCCCCATTGCGCAACCAGGTTTTCCCCCAGCAGGTTCCCCACTTTTTCGGCCGTTCCGGGGATCACCGGACTGAGCAGCAGAGCGCTGAGACGAATCCCTTCCACCATATGAAAGAGGCAGGTCTCCACCAGCGCCCGATCCTCCGGATCCTCGCTTTTGGCCCGCTTCCAGGGAGTGCGCTGCTCGGCGTAACGATTCAATCCACGGACAAACTGGAACACCCGCTCCAAGCCACTGTGAAACTGCATCCCCTCAAAAAGCTTCAGGGTCTCGCGGCAGGTGGTTTCCCAATCTTCGCGCAACGTCTTTTCCTCTTCTTTGATGACGGGTTCGGTCGGCATAACGCCTTTTAAATAGCGCTGGCTCATGTTCAGCGCCCGGCTCACCAGATTTCCGAAATCGTTGGCCAGATCGCTGTTGTAGCGTCTTAGAAACAAATCCAGGGAGAAATCGGAATCCTGCCCAACATTCATTTCCCGGGTAACAAAATAACGAAACGCATCAGCTCCAAATTCTTCGATCAGATCGAGCGGGTTGACGATATTGCCCGTGCTCTTGGCCATCTTGGAACCACTCTTGAGCCACCAACCGTGCACCAAAAGATGCTTCGGCGGTTCAATGCCACAGGCTTTCAACATAATCGGCCAGTAAACGGCATGCGGGGGAATCATAATATCCTTCCCGATGACATGGAAATCCACCGGCCAGTTTTCGGCAAAACGATCCTCCCCATACCCCACTGCACTGATATAGTTGGTCAGCGCATCGAACCAAACATAGGTCACATACGCCTCATCAAACGGCAGCGAAATGCCCCATTCGAGCCGTTCTTTGGGCCGGGAAATACAGAGATCGTTAATGGGCTCCTTGAGAAATTCCAAAACGTCCTTCTGTCGGTAGCGCGGGAAAATAAAATCTTCCCGTTCCCGGAGAAACTCCACCAACCAATCCTGATAGTTGCTGAGGCGGAAAAAATAATTTTTCTCGGAAATCTCCACCACCTCACCGAATTCCTCCGGCCACGCCCCGTTCACTTTGTCCTTTTCCTGCAAAAACTGCTCCGCCCGGGTGCTGTAAAACCCTTCGTATTCGGCCTCATAGATCTGCCCCTCATCCCAGAGCTTTTGCAAAAGCGAACGAACGACTACTTTATGGCGCTCCTCGGTGGTCCGGATGTAGTCGTTGTTGCTGATATTCAAATCCCGACACAGGCTTTGAAAATCCCCGGCGGCCTCATCGCAAAGCTCCTGCGGCTCGATCCCCATTTTCCGAGCGGTCTGTTGCACCTTTTGCCCATGCTCATCCAATCCGGTCAGAAAGTGAACGGTATCCCCTTTCAGGCGACGGAAACGGGCCACCACATCGGTCAGCACCTTCTCGTAAGCGTGCCCCAAATGCGGTTTGCCATTGGCATAATCAATTGCGGTAGTGATGTAAAAATTCTTCGGTTTCATGGGTCAAAGTCCTCGCCTGCGGAGTCAGCGAAAAAGACAATCAATCTGCCACCCTCCGGCCCTCAAGGCAACGGTGTTTTTCCGAAAGGCGTATTCCGGGAAGAACCATGCAAGCAACGGTATTCGCGGCCCGAATGACTGACTTCCCTGGAGTTCAGGCTTCGCCCCTTCCCTCAATAAAAGTCTTCGATTGACACTTTAATTTCCGAAATTCAGCGTCGCAAACATGAAAGACCCTGACTTAAAAGAGCTACTTCATTCCCGCAATGCTGCCCCCTGGCGAATTCAATGGGCGGGCTTTATCGAATCCAAGCCAATCCAACGATTCATCATCGCCGTCATTCTTCTCAATGCGGCCATCATGGGAATGGAGACCGATGAGGGTCTCATGCTTTCTTTCGGACCAGGATTGATCCTCATCGACAAGCTCTGTCTTATGATTTTTGTGGTGGAGCTTTGTATAAAGCTTGCCGCCTACCGCTCGCTCTTTTGGCGAAATGGCTGGAATATTTTTGACTTCGCCGTGGTCGCCGTCGCGCTTATCCCCGGGGCTGGGGTTTGGGCGGTCTTGCGATCCTTGCGGGTTCTCCGGGTGCTGCGGCTCCTGACCGTGATTCCCTCCCTGCGAAAAGTTGTCGCCGCCTTCCTACACTCCATCCCGGGCCTC
This sequence comes from Opitutales bacterium, assembly GCA_020831535.1. GTDB lineage: Bacteria > Verrucomicrobiota > Verrucomicrobiia > Opitutales > T3Sed10-336 > JAIUMY01. The sequence continues at coordinate 4,952 of JAFIGF010000203.1, forward strand.
AGCGGAGTGGTTATGGTCATGTGTATCTTTTTCTATACCGCTGCGATTCTTGCGACCAACCTATTCGGACACACCCACCCGGAGTGGTTTGGCTCAATCGGCAAGAGCCTGTTCAGTCTCTTTCAAATCATGACCCTGGAAAGCTGGAGCATGGGCATCGCCCGCCCGGTCATGGAAATTCACCCTTTCGCATGGGCCTTTTTTGTTCCGTTTATCACCATTGCCACTTTTACGATCCTCAATTTGTTTATCGGGATCATCGTCTCCACCATGCAAGAGCTTTCAATCCCCGCCCCGAAGAAGCCGGAAGAAATCCCTGAGACCGAAGCGACCCTCGACGCTATCGAAGCACAACTGACCAAACTGCGGGAACAACTCGCACAACAAAGCCATCCCGGCCCGCGAAGCACCCATTGAGCGCCCCGGGAGAAATCCCATCATAATCCTTTGGAAAGGATGTCGTAAACCTGTTCCTGCACTCGCTCTGCGAGGCGTTGTGTTGGGGGATACCTCCTTTCCCGTAGGTTGCCACCTACGGCTACCCTCGATTCGCCCCGCTGGGGCTCAGACACAACAGATCCCGTAGACCACACATGCCAGGTCCCGTAGGGATCGCCCCGCTGGGCCTCAGGCTCAACAGGTCCCGTAGGGACCGCCCGAGGGTAGGCGTGGACGAAAGTCCACGTTCTCGCATGGCCTCCCTTCCATCGTCTCGCAGAGCGAGACCGGAACGGGGGCTTACAAGGACGCCTACCCTTTGACCACTAGATTCAGAATCCGACCGGGAACGAAGATCACTTTGACCAATTCCTTGCCTTCGAGATGCTGGGCCACCCGGGATTGCTCCCGGGCGATGGCCAGGACAGCATCTTTATCCGCCGTTTTATCAACCATGGCTTCGCCGCGGTATTTGCCGTTGATCTGGAAAACAATCTTCACCTCGTCGGTTTTCACCTTGCTCTCATCGAATACGGGCCAACCGGCATAGACCACCGACCCTTCGCCGCCCAAGCGGGCCCAGAGTTCCTCGCCAACATGCGGCGCCAGCGGTGCCACCAAACGGACCAAATCCCGGGCGGTTTCCCGACTGACCTCGTTTTTACGACCGAGGTGGTTCACCAGGATCATCAATTGGGAGAGCGCGGTATTCAGACGAAGGTTCTCAATGTCCTCGGTCACTTTGGCAATGGTCTGGTGGAGAAGGCGTGAGGTCTCGGCATCCTTCTCGGGCCCTTCATGCAATTTTCCGGCCAAAGCCCCGTTGGCTCCCACGACTTCGCGCCAGAGCTTTTTGAGAAAACGGGAAACCCCTTCGATCCCCTTGGTATTCCAGGGCTTCATCTGTTCCAGCGGCCCAAGGAACATGAGGTAACAGCGCAGGGCGTCGGCCCCGTACTGGTCGATAATCTCATCCGGATTGACTACATTGCCGAGGGATTTGGACATTTTTTGCCCGTCCTCACCGAGAATGATCCCCTGGTGGAAAAGCTTGGAAAAAGGCTCTTTCTTCTTGGTAATCCCCAAATCATAGAGGAATTTATGCCAGAAACGGGCATACAAAAGGTGCAGCACAGCATGCTCCGCCCCCCCGATGTAGTAATCCGGAACCCCCCAATACGCTTCTTTCTCGGGCGCCACCAGCGCATCCTCATTGGTGGGGTCGAGGAAACGCAGGTAATACCAACAAGAGCCCGCCCATTGCGGCATGGTGTTGGTTTCCCGGCGCGCGGGAAGCCAGTCGGGATCGTCGGCTTTATCGGAATTCTCGGCCCGGGGGAGCGTTTCCCCACTCTGCCGGTGAACCCATACTTCCACCCACTCGGGAATAGTGGCCAGCGGGCTTTCTCCGGTTCCGGAGGGCTGATACGCCGGCACCTCGGGAAGGGTTAAAGGCAAATCCTGCCCGGGCAGGGTGATGGCATAAAGGGTTTGTCCCTCGTGCTCGTAGGAAACGGGGTTTTCCGGCTTCCAGTCGGCGGCTACCTTTGGGTAATCCTGCTCGCTGACCCACAGAATGGGGAAAGGCTCGCCCCAGAAACGTTGCCGGGAGAACAGCCAGTCGCGCAGACGGTATTGCACGCTCGCCTTCCCCTCCCCTTGGGCGGCCAGATCGGCGGTGATTTTCTGTTTTGCCTCCTCCACCTCCAGGCCGCTGTAGGGACCCGAGTTGACGAGTTTCCCGGGACCGGCGTACGGCAGGGGCTGGGCCTCATCGTCCCCTCCACTGATCACGCGGGGAATGGGCAATTTGTATTGCTCGGCAAAAGCAAAATCACGCTCGTCGTGGGCCGGTACCGCCATGATCGCGCCGGTGCCGTAGCTCATCAGAACATAATCGGCCACCCAAATGGGAATCTCCTCACCATTGACCGGATTGGTGGCGTAACTGCCGGTGAAAACCCCGCTTTTTTCCTTGGCCAGATCGGTCCGGTCCAGGTCGCTTTTGTTGACCGCCTGCTGAATGTAGGCCTCGACCGCGTCTTTATGCTCGTCCGTGGTAAGCTTGCGACAAAGGGGATGCTCGGGCGCGATGACCATATAAGTGGCCCCAAAGAGCGTATCCGGACGGGTGGTGAAGACGATCAACTGGTCGTCCGGGAGGGAAGGCAAGGCAAAGGTAATCTCGGCGCCCTCGGATCGACCGATCCAGGCTTCCTGCTGACGCTTGGTGCTGTCGGGCCAGTCCAGACCTTGCAAATCCTCAAGCAGACGATCGGCATAAGCGGTGATTTTCAAGACCCATTGCCGGAGATTACGCCGCTCCACCGGATGGTTCCCGCGCTCGGAAAGACCGTCAATGACCTCTTCGTTGGCCAGCACTGTCCGCAACTCCGGACACCACCAAACCGGACGCTCATCGACATAGGCGAGCCCCCGCCGGAAAAGTTCGCGGAAGATCCACTGGGTCCACTTGTAATAGCGGGGATCGGTAGTGTCGATTTCCCGGTCCCAGTCATAGGAGAACCCCAGCTCCTTGATCTGCCTCCGGAAGTTATCGATATTCTTGCGGTTGGTTTCCCGGGGATGCGTACCCGTCTTGATGGCATATTGCTCCGTGGGGAGACCAAACGCATCCCACCCCATCGGGTGCAGGACGTTAAAACCGCGGGCGCGCTTGTAGCGGGCGAGAATATCAGAGGCGGTGTACCCCTCGGGATGCCCAATATGCAAACCCGCTCCGGAGGGATAGGGAAACATATCAAGGATGTAGTATTTCGGCTTATCGGCAAAATCCTCTGCGCGAAAGGTTTTTTCCGTATCCCAAACGTTCTGCCAGTGTTTTTCAATCTCCGCAGGTGTATAGTCGTTGCAATTCGTGGCCATGATAGTAAAAAACGTCCATCTTGAACTGTCCCGGCGAGAAGGTCAAAGCGGAAGATTCCAAACTGACGATCAACTGTTCCCCTTAAGAGTTCCTATTTGTTCGCTTACCCCGAATGATTCTCGCGGATAACTTCCAACCGTTCCCTCATAAGCTTTCCAATGCGAACGGGAGAACAGTATTCGGTAATCTGTTCCTTCGCCAGTTGCCCCATCTTTTGCGCTTTGGCGGGATCTTTGGCCAATCTCACCAAATGCTCCGCCGCGTGATCGATTTTGGGTTCGGCCCACGTCCCCCCAAATCCGGAATAAAAACAATTTGAGGACACCGGAATGATATCATAATCGACCAGACAAGAATTTTCGTCGGTCATAAAGTCAGTATTGCCGGAATAATTCGTTGCCACCACCGGTTTTCCGAGCGCCATGCATTCGGCCAAATTCAAGCCAAAGCCTTCCGCCCGATGCAAGGACAGAAAAGCATCACAGCGTTTTTGCAGCCAAACCAACTGGGCGCGGGGAATATGCCGGGAAATTAAAGTGATTTCCGGACAACCTTTCACTTTCTCCATCAGCCGTTGCCAGCCGGGAGTATCTGTCTGCACATTATGTGTTTTTAAAACCAAATGAATCCAGGGGCAGGATTTTTGAGCTTCCCAAAATGCCGCGAGACAGCCCTCCGGATTTTTTCGTTCTAAAGAGGAATTAAAATCATAAATAAAAAGTACCAGAAAACGATTCTCCGGCAATTTGACCCCGGGGATTTCTTCCTCCGGCCACGGCCCTGCAGGGAGACAGGGGGGAAACTGATGAACCGGAATCGGGGAAACGGCGTGAAAGGCCTGAAAGTTGAACGAGGAAGCCACCCAAAGTTCATCGAGCGTTTTCAGTTCGCTACGGAAGGCCTTCCTGATTTCCGGAAGCTCCCAATACCAAAAACCAATAATATAGCAATTAGACTGGCGGAATATCGGGAGATCTCTTTTCACTTCAACCAACTCTGGAGCGTTCACATGCAGAAGGTTGATTGAATGCGGAAAATCTTTCGAGCATCCCGCCCGCTCTTCCGGTAGGGTGATGGGAATGTCCGCCTTGATGGGAGCAGCCACCATTTGAGTGGAAATCCCCGCCGCCTTTAGACAAGCGATCGAAGAACGGGCTGATTGAACCAGCCCGTAATCATGACCAAAAAAACCCACTATATTGATCGCAGGGCAGGCCGATACAGGGGAGACTTTTTTCTTTCTCGAAAACTCCGCCGACATTGTGGTCTTCCGCAAAAGATTCACAATTTCCTCTGAACTCGAAGTGGTTAGGGTTTTCTTCCAGGCTCGTTTTATCTTTCGCCAGGAACGGGAGAAAGAATGAACCCATATTGTTTTTTCCCACAAGGGAATGCCAACTACGGAATCATCAGGGTAAGCCTCTAAGATCAATCGGAAGCGCCCCGGTGAGAAAAAGAAGACTTTCTGAAAACCGCACTGCTCCTCCACCTCCCCCCTGACGGGACGAAAATTGTCCACAACATCCGGCCTGTTATTTTCCGGAATCTTTTGCTTGCGGCCATTGATAGTCAGAATCACCGACCGCATGGCCTGACCCTTCGGGCCTATGGCCCACCCCTTGAACGTCAGGGGTAAAACCCGTGAATGCCACCGATCCGGAGGCACTTCATCAAGAGCAAAAATACATTGATTGATGCCCCTTGGTGGACTAGAGCCCTTTGGCGGAGAGTTTGGATTCATATAAGAAGGGGGTGTTGAGTTGACTCAACAACTATCCTGAAAGACCACTCTGAGGGAAACAAAAAAACGAGGAAAAACAAGCCAACATTATATTGTGGAGCTTTAAGGGTTTACTCATTTTCCCATGACAATCATTCTTCTTCCATGATCTTCCGATGCAAAGCCCCGGTTCGCATTTGCGATTTGGGAGGGTGGACCGATACCTGGTTTGCCCAGTCCGGACGCATTCTGAATATCGCCGTGTATCCCTGCGTCGAGGCCAACGTCCTGGTTCGGAGAAGACAGGACAACGATCCCCATTTCATCATTCGAGCGGAGAATTATGGCGAAACTCTTCACTTTCCCAGCAAAACCCACGATAACCCCCTGGAAGAATTTGGGAAACATGCCCTCTTGCAGGTTGCCTGCGAGGCGTCTTATCTTCCCGAGGATCTTTGCTTTGAAGTTTCCATTTTTTCCGAAGCACCCGCTGGAGCCTCGATCGGAACTTCAGCCTCGGTCTCCGTAGCCATCCTTGGAGCCCTCGACTTATTTTCCCAAAACCAGGTCACCCCCCATGAGATTGCGCAAAAAGCTCATCACTTGGAAAGCGAGGTCTTGGGATGGCAATCGGGTATTCAGGACCAATTTGCAGCCGTACATGGGGGAATTTCCTTTATCAAAGTCACCCGTTATCCCCACGCCAAGGTTACCTCGGTGGACGTTTCGCCAAGGGTTTTCAACGAGTTGGAATAACGCTTACTCCTGGTGTATCTGGGGAAACCCCATTGCTCTTCCGAAGTGCACAACCGGGTCATCAACAAAATGCAGGCCAACCCCGGCTACCGGAAACACTTGCAAACATTGGCAGCCTGCGCGGATAAAGGTCGGGAGGCCCTCTTGAGCGGAAACCTGGAGGCTTTCGGTCGAACCATGATTGACAATACCGAGATCCAGCAGTCGATGGATGCCGACCTGGTCGGCTCACGAGCCAAAAAATTAATTTCTCTCGCAAAAAGCCTTGGCGCTTCCGGATATAAAGTCAACGGGGCCGGAGGAGACGGAGGATCAATGACCCTGCTCTTGCCCCCGAATTTTGAGCTGAAGCATAAATGGATCGAAGCCATCAAATCCGCCCACCGGGAATTTGCCGGGATCAGCGTAAACATTGCCCCGGTCGGCTTCCGGCGGTGGAAGGTCTCGGCGGATTTCCGGCCCTCTTGAACCAAAGAGACTAGTTATTAGCCTCTTTGGTTAGTCACATACGTGGCCGGGAATGATTATTCATTCCGGTACTGCTTCGTTTAAATCAAGTAACACCGGAGAATTCCCATACGGAAAGTTTCTTTCAATCCGCCTTTCTTTGGGCGACTAACTTTGCTACTTTAAACAATCTGTCTTGTCCTAGTATAGGTTGACACCCAAACCATGAAAGCGATAGAAAAACCGAACCGGAACATACGTTACAGCGAGGCCTTCAAACGGCAAGTTGTCGATCAAGTGGCAAGTGGTCATTTTGTCAGTGCCTATGAGGCC
>JAFIGF010000204.1 GCA_020831535.1 Opitutales bacterium
GGCCTCATAGGCACTGACAAAATGACCACTTGCCACTTGATCGACAACTTGCCGTTTGAAGGCCTCGCTGTAACGTATATTCCGGTTCGGTTTTTCTATCGCTTTCATGGTTCGGGTGTCAACCTATACCAGGACGAGACACTGGTGGCTCAACAGATAGCGCCAGGCCCCCGATTGCGGTAGACCCCAAGCGGGGGACCTCGTGTCCCTGCGCGGAGTGCTTTCCTAACATTCATCTGCCGAATTTAGGATGAAGTGAAAGGCCAGCCCCCGCCCTACCAATAACCATGCGGGCCGCCACCCTCAGATCACGTATTCGGGCTCCTTGGGTTGGTCGTCATCGGAAGGCTCGGTATCGGATTTGTCGCGGTCTTTGTCTTTCTCGCGGTCGTAGAAAATCCGGATATCGGGGCTGCTGGTTTGTAGCAGGTGAGCGGCGCGCATGAGCGCCCGCTTGGTGCTCATGGTGGGATTGGTCTCGGCCTGGAAGATATTTTCCCGCCCGATCTTATCGGCGGTGCCGCTGTTTATGATGACCCGTTCGACATCGGGGGTAATGCCGCTGATAATCATGAAACGATTGGTTTTGTTGAGGTACTCGAGCAATTGCTGAAGAGCAAAAACCGCGGTGGCATCCAGGTGTCGGGCATTTTTGAGCCGGAGAACGAAAACGCGAATATCCTGATCGTTTGCAATGCGGCGAATTTGATCCTGAAATAGCTCCGAAGCACCAAAAAACAATTCCCCTTCAACGTGAATGATGGAGATCTGATTGTTATTCCGTTTTTGCTCATCTTCCACCTCGCGCAATTCCCCTTGGTCATCGAACGCGTATTCGACGAGTGCGGGGCTCGCGGCTTTTTTCAGAAAAAGAACCAGGGAAGTCCCGACCCCAATAAAAATAGCATTTTCCAGACTGAAAAAAAGCGTACTCCCCAGAGTCACAAAAAAGACGGTAGCATCGGAACGGGTGGAAAATACGGAAATGCGAATCGCCTCCGGACTGATCATGCAGGCGGCCGCCAGAATGAGCAGGCCCGCCAAACAGGCAATGGGGATATAATTGGCGAATTGACCGGCAAAAAGGATAATCAGAGCCAGGGAGATTCCGGCCAGCAAACACGCCACCTGGGTCTTGCCGCGATTGTTGAAATTGGTTCCCGACAAAACGAAGGATCCCGAATTCGGCATACTGCCGAAAAGCCCTGCCATAAAGTTTCCTGCCCCCAGACCCACCATTTCCTGATTGGGGTTGATGCGCTGGCCGGTTCGTGAGCCGATGTTTTTGGCCAGGGAAACATTCTGCAAACTCGCCAAAATCGCAATCGCCAACGCCGGGGTAATCAACTGGGGAACCAAACCCAGGGATCCCGCAATTGCTCCGAGCCCATCCGGCGTAGGCAATTTGGACTCCAACGCCCCGATGTCCTCCACAATCCGCAGGCCCAGCCGTTCCTGAAGATGAAACAAGGCACTGAGAAGTCCAAAGAAGCCAACCAAAAGGAGCGGGGCGGGCAAACGCGGCAGTTTTCGTTTCAACCCAATAATTACCAGTATCGTGAATATCCCGATAAAGAGTGCAGGTAGATTGAAGTACCCCTGCCCCACTTCATAGACGAAGGAAATCAGGAGTTCGAAAAAATTGGCCTGACTCGGCTTGTAGGTTTGGGCGAGGGTGCTGACTTGGTTGGCGATAATCAAAAGGGCCACTCCCGTCGAAAAGCCCACAATGACCGACCGGGAAATGAACCGGGTGAGATTTCCCAGTTTGACCAATCCCGCGCCGATGGTCATCAATCCCACCAAAAGGGCCAGCAAAATGGCCACACTCTGAGGATTCTCGGCGCCAGTCGTCACCACCACACTGGCAAACAGTAAACAAATCGTCGTACTTGGCGCTGAAGTCACATTCCTCGACGAAATAAACAAGGCCGAGAAAATCATCGCCATAATGGCCGAGTTCAAGAGGATCTGCGGCGGCAAACCAGCCACCAGGGAATACCCGAGAACGACCGGAACAGCGACCATTCCGGTGGTCAATCCGGCGACCAAGTCATTGCCGAATTTACCTCTGGAATAATGGTGCAGTTCCCGCAATAAGGGGAGGGAATTTTGTAAAACCCCTTCTTCTTCCTTGGCTCGGTTGGGCCTCTTTGGTGAGTCCGTTTCGGTCATTCTGCGGCGATTTCGTCAGGTGATCAAAACAAAGACCTTGAAAGAACATTTCTCACTGGGCAAGCCCCATCTTTTCCAGAATTCGCTGTAAATCGTCGTTGCCCCGATACTCGATAATCAACTTTCCTTTTTTGGCAGTGTGCTGTAATTTCACCGGAGCACTGAGCCGGGAGGCGAGGTCTCTTTCGAGGGCCTGCACCGCCGTAGATTCGACGGGATTGGTGGAGGAACCTCCGGAAAACCTCGTGGCCCCGCCGTTTTTGCGGGCTTGCAGAGCTTTTTCCAACGCCCGTACACTCAAGCCCTCCTCGATCACCCGGCGCCCCAGAAGAAGTCGGCTTTCCGGTTCCTCCACGCCCAAAAGCAACTTGGCGTGACCTATGCTAAGCAGCCCTTTGCTTACAAAAGACTGCAACTCGGGCTCCAAACGGAGGAGGCGAAGAGCATTAGCGACCGAAGTCCGCGCCTTACCCACGCGTTCGGCAACAGCCTCTTGGGTGAGATCGAAGTCTTCCAATAAACTGAGGTAACCATGGGCTTCCTCGATCGGATCGAGCCCTTCGCGTTGCAGGTTTTCAATTAAAGCAAGGGAAGCCGCCGAAGCATCACTCACTTCCATCACTCTTGCCGAAATGCTCGCCAGGCGCAAACGCTGACAAGCCCGCCAGCGCCGCTCCCCGGCAATCAGCTCAAATTGCTTTCCACTTGGGCGGACGACAATCGGCTGCAACAAACCCTCCGAACGGATACTTTCGGACAATTCATGCAGCGCCTCTTCGGCAATTTGCTGTCTGGGCTGGTACGGGCTGGGGACAATTTGGCTGACCGCGATCTCCTGAAATCCCGGCAGAAGAGCCTCAGGCTTTTCTTGCCGGGGCGCTTTCTTTGGTGGGCTCGAGGATTTCTTTGCGGAAACGGACTTTTTGGCGGTAGTGGAGCGGCGGGGTGCTTTTTTCGGCGAACCCGAGGAGCGCTCCGGGCTACTCCTTGAGGCAGGTGTAGAGGACTTGGAAGATTTTCCTCCTCCCGCTAGCAGGCCCCCTAAGCCACGCCCTAATCGTGTTTTTTTTGTTGTCATAAAATTCTTTTAATCTCTTTGAGGGATAAACAAGGTTTGCCCCACCTGAATCGACTCCGGACGGGCAATTCGATTGGCATTTTGAATATCGCGGACGGTACTGTTGTGCCGACGGGCAATTCCCGAAAGGGTCTCCCCTCGCTCGACCACATGGGTAATGCCCTCCTGCGGATAATCGTCACTAAATTGAAACTCGGTCTCCGTCGGCCTTTGCGTAGGTCTGCTGGAAATGGCCTGGCGCAGAGCATCGAGTCCTTTTTGGGTTTGTTCAGCCAGCTCCTCAATCATACGTCCGGTCTCGGATAAAACCCTCAGTCGGTTTTCCCGCAACGCTTGCTGTTGACTCTCCCGAAACTCTGTTCGCAAGCGCTCCAAATCTTGCTTACTGGCGGTCTCTCTACGCTGACTGGCCTCTAAAGCCTCCTTCAGTTTCTCTTTTTCCCGGGCCAATTCGCGAATTCGATCTTCCTGACGGGCCACTTCGCGCTGGAGCGCGCGCAGATCGTCCCGCAGAAGATCAAACTCCGAGCGGGACACCCCACTCGTTGGTTGCGCCCCATGGTTTTGCCCTGGAAGAGCAGACAATAGAGGGCCTTCGGGCAGGCAAATAAGAGTGATGCAAAAAATTACAAATAAAGATCGGGTCCTCATAGGTTAATTTTTAAGCTGTGGGAAAACAAATGGCAAGAGGAACGATACCTCGTCTTTTGGCGTTGCCAAAGACAAAACTCGAGCTCTAGAAGTAATGACAAAATGACTTCCCGTCTCACTCTCCTTACCCATTTTGGCTTTATGGCACTCTACCTTGGAGGTATCCTTTCCACCCAGGCAGAGGAACGATTCACCCTGCCCGAAACCTGGGATGATCTGACTGAAGCAAACCGCTGGACATTTAGCTCGGGCGCGGCGGTAATTACTTCCAGCACCATCGACGAACTGTTTCTGGGATCCTTTCACCGGACCCGAGGGGACGCTGGCGGCATGCTTTACCTCTTGGGAGCATCCTACACCCTTGCCGAGCCCGAAATTACGATTCGGGAACAGTCCTTCTTTCCCCAACTCGAAGTCGTTGCGATTACGGGACTCGCCAATGAAAACAACCGCTCTCCCTTTCACGAATGGCATCTCGGAACAACCCTGCGGTGGAAGGATTTCCCTTGGAATGAATTTGTCTATACCAATTTTGAAACGGGCGTTGGCCTATCCTATCTGGAGAAAATCTATCTCGCCGAAAAAGAGCGACATCCTGGCCGCAGCCGTTCCCACCTGCGGTTTTACTGGCCCATCGAGATTTCCCTGGCCCACCCCAATCACCGACAACACCAGATGAGATTCTTCATCCACCACAACTCCGGGGGCCGTCTTTTGCAAAAAGGTGGATCCAATCACGTAGGGATTGGCTACCGCTATGTTTTTGGCGAAAGATAAGCCTCGATGATTTTTAAGTTTAATAAACTTAGTTATTGACCGGTGGGTGGGTTTTTGGTTTTCTGGGGGTATGCAACGAAAACGGTTACATTTTACGGACTGTCCGGCGGTTTATCATGTGATGTCGCGGACAGTGAATGGAGAAAAGATTTTTGGGGAGAAGGAGAAAGCCGTTCTCGCCAAAATGTTACACCGGGTGGCGGCCTTTTCAGGGGTCAAAATATTGACCTACTGTATGATGGCCAATCACTTCCATATCCTGGTGGAGGTGCCCAGTGCGGAGGGGGTAGAGTTGACCGATGAGGAGTTGGTGGAACGTTATGGGCATTTGCATGGGGAGAACAATCACCTGCGCAGGACGCCCCGCTCTATTGCGTATGCG
>JAFIGF010000205.1 GCA_020831535.1 Opitutales bacterium
GGCCTCATAGGCACTGACAAAATGACCACTTGCCACTTGATCGACAACTTGCCGTTTGAAGGCCTCGCTGTAACGTATATTCCGGTTCGGTTTTTCTATCGCTTTCATGGTTCGGGTGTCAACCTATACCAGGACGAGACAAAGACATGGTCTACCGCTCAAGTTAGAAATAGTGTCGCACCCCGCCGGGAGGGCGAAAGCGGACCACCTCTTTATTTTCCCCCGAGGAATGACCTTGCTGTTCAAGAGGGCTTGGGCTTGGGTGAGGGGATGAAAAACAATCCGGCAGAGACGGTGGGCATTTGGCCTTTGACGGGGATTCGTCGGGAGCTGGATTATCGTCTTCCGGAGCATTTACAGGAGAAGGTGCGGCCCGGTTCGCTGGTGCGGGTGCCGTTGGGAAGACGCAGTTGTCTCGGCGTGGTGGCCCGTATGCCGGGCGAGGGGCCGTGGCCTTTGAAGGACCTCAAACTGGTGACCCAGGTGGTGCAGGACCAGCCCGTCTTCACCCCCACCTTACTGCGCTTGGCGGAGTGGGTGAGAGATTATTACGCCGCGCCGATGGAAAGCGTTTTGGAAACGATGATTCCCAAACCGGTGCGGCAGGGAATGTCGGTGCAAACGGTCAAGTTTCTGGCTCCGGGCAAGAAGGTTTTGGCGGAAGGGGCATTGGCTGCTTTGAAAAAAAAAGCGCCACGGCAGTGGGCGACCCTGGCCTTTGTGCGTGAGCAGGTCTTTGCCCCGCGCAAAAGTCTGGTCAAACAGCGTTTGAGCATCACCGATTCGGTCATCAAGGGCCTCCTCGAAAAGGAGCTTTTGCGGGAAGAGGAACGGGTGGCCGACCGGGATGCCTACGAGGATGATCTGGCGGATCAGGAAGTGGTGGCCAGCGGGCATGATTTGAATGATGAACAGACCACGGCAGTGGACAATGTCGCTGCCTCCCTCGCCAAGGAAGAGTATGCGACCCACTTGTTGCACGGGGTTACCGGGTCCGGCAAAACCGAGGTGTACCTGCACCTGATTCGGCGCGCGCTGGACATGGGGAGGACGGTGATCTATCTGGTGCCGGAACTCGCCTTGACGTCCCAGACGGTGGGGCGCTTGCGTCGGCGGATGGAGCAGGAATGTGGAGTTCAGACAGCGGTTTGGCACAGTATGCTTTCGGCGGGGGAGCGTCTGGACGCGTGGCGGAAACTAAACAGCAACGAAGCCCGCATTGTGGTGGGGGCCCGTTCGGCGATCTTCGCGCCTTTGCAGAAGGTGGGGCTGATCGTTGTCGATGAAGAACACGAGGCCGCCTATAAACAGGCCGAGACGCCCCGGTATCATGGAAGGGATACGGCCGTTTATCGGGCCCGTTTGGAAAATGCGGTTTGCCTTCTCGGTTCCGCGACCCCTTCGGTGGAATCGATTCTCAATGCCCGCCGCGGCAAATATCATCTCGAGAAACTGACCAAACGAATCGATGACCGCAAATTGCCGCGTATGCAAATTGTGGATATGAAACGGGAGATTCTCAGCAAGCGGGGGAATATGGGGCTGTCCCGACCTTTGGTGGATAAGTTGATTGACCGTTATGAGCGGCAGGAGCAGTCGATTCTTTTCATCAATCGCCGCGGTTTCAGTAAAAGCATTTTATGTCCCGATTGCGGGCATGTCTGTATGTGTCCGCATTGCAGTGTTCCAGTGACCTACCATAAGTTCGATGAGCTGATGAAGTGTCATTTATGCGGCTATGTGGAGACCGTTCCGCACAAATGTCCGGCCTGTCGTTCGGAAAAGATCCGCCAAAAAGGTTTCGGGACCCAGCGGGTGGAGGAGGCCGTGCGAAAGATCCTTCCCAAGGCAAAGGTGTTTCGCATGGATGCCGATACGATGGCCAAGAAAAACCTTTTCCGGGAGATCCTGGGAGATTTTCGCCGGGGGCGGATCGATGTGCTGGTCGGAACGCAAATGATCGCCAAGGGACTGGACTTCCCCAACGTGACCCTGGTCGGGTTAGTGGATGCCGATATCGCTTTACACCTGCCCGATTTCCGGGCGCAGGAGAGGACCTTTCAGTTGTTGGTTCAAGTTTCCGGGAGAGCGGGCCGGGGAGACCGCGCGGGGGAAGTGGTGGTGCAGACTTTCACGCCACAGTCGAGCCCCATCGAATATGCGCGTCAGGGTGATTTCGAGGGGTTTTTGGAAAACGAGATAGAGCAGCGGAAAATGTTTGGCTACCCGCCGTTTCGTCATTTGATTCACCATTTGTTTCAGGGACGAAACCCTGAGAAGGTCGAATTTTTTGCCGAGCAATGGATGCGAAAAGTCGAGCAGGAGCTGGGGGATCGTCTGGAAATCCGCGGCCCGGCCCCGGCGGCTTTGGAGAAGATGAAGGACCAATACCGCTTTCAGGGCTGGTATTTTTGTCCCTCCGTTTCCCCCGTCATCGGCGACCTGCAAAAGCTCCGGGCCGACTTTGATTGGCCCGATGACATCCGGCAAATCCTCGACGTCGACCCCGCCGGGGTGATTTAGGAAAAGAGTTTTAGTTGTTTGTCGTCGTCTTCCTTGATGTGGATTTTGCGTTTGGGACGGGTTTTGGGGGCGGGGGCGGAGAGGATGATTTCGGGGTCTTCGCTTTCGAGCTTTTCGAGGATCTCACTGGCCCGGGAGATGACTTTTGGGGGGAGTCCCGCGAGGCGGGCGACTTGAATGCCGTAGCTGCGGTCGGCGGGACCGGGGATGACTTTGCGCACGAAAATGATTTCCTCGTTCCATTCTTTGACCTGAATGGAATAGTTGCGCAGCCGGTGGAGGTTTTGCGCGAGTTGGGTCAGTTCATGGTAGTGGGTGGCGAAGAGGGTGCGGGGACCTTCCCGGGGGTCTTCGTGGAGGTGTTCGATAACCGCCCAGGCGATGCTGAGACCGTCGTAGGTGCTGGTGCCGCGACCGATTTCGTCGAGAATGACCAGGCTGCGGGCGGTGGCGTTGTTGAGGATGTTGGCGGTTTCGTTCATTTCCACCATGAAGGTGGAGTTGCCCCGGGCCAATTCATCGCTGGCGCCGACCCGGGAGAAAATCCGGTCAACGGGGGCCAGGCGGCATGTTTTGGCGGGGACCCAGCAGCCGATCTGGGCCATCAAAACGATAAGGGCGACCTGGCGGATGTAGGTCGATTTTCCGGCCATATTCGGTCCGGTGAGGAGACAAATCTGTTCGCCGGAGGATTCGAGGAGGGTGTCGTTGGGGACGAAGGAGGCATTGCCGGCGAGTCCTTCGGGGTGTTCGCGGATGGTTTGTTCGACGACCGGATGGCGTCCCTCGGTGATTTCCAGGCCGTCGTCATCGGTGAGTTCGGGGCAGGTGTATTGCCAGTCCCGGGCGAGATCCGCCCAGCCCGCAAAGAGGTCCAGTTCGGCCAGGGCGCCGGCGGTTTCGCGGAGAGCTTTTTCCTCTTTGAGGACGGCTTCCACGAGATCCGCGAAAATTTCCTCCTCGCGGCTGTTGGCGCGTTCCTCGGCGTGGAGAATTTCTTTTTCCTTTTCCTTGAGGCCCTCGGTGACGAAACGTTCCCGATTGACCATGGTTTGTTTGCGAATGTAGTCGTCCGGGACCAGATGCAGGTTGCTTTTGGTGACCTCGATAAAATACCCGAAGGCGTTGTTGAAGCGGACTTTCAGGTTTTTGATGCCAGTGCGGGCCTGTTCTTCGGTTTCGAGGGTGGTGAGCCAGGTTTTGTTGTTGCGGGTGAGATCCTGTAGGCGGTCGAGTTCGGCATCGAAGCCCTGGCGAACAAAGCCCCCTTCATTTTTCTGGGTGGGCAATTCCTCGGCGAGGGCTTCTTCCAGAAGTTTCCGGAGGTCCGGGCAGGGGTGGAGGGCGTGGCGGAGTTCGCCGAGAACGGGTGTGCCGAGGGAGGCGAGGGTTTCCTGCAGGGCGGGGATTTGGGTAAGGGTTTCGCGGATAGCGCCCAGTTCCCGCGGGTTGCGCAGACCGTTTTCCAATCGTCCGAGAACGCGGGGCAAGTCCCGCACCCGCTGGAGGTCTTTCCGCACCAAGGCGGTGGCCTCGGGGTTTTGCTGGAGTTCGCCCACGGCCTGGTGGCGGCGGCGAAGTTCCCCGGTATCCAGCAGGGGCGCGCGGAGGTAGTTTTGTAAAAGGCGGCCGCCGGGCGCGGTGACGGTGCGGTCGAGGGCTTTCAGCAGAGAGCCATCGCGGGTATTTTGGGCGGAGGCGAAGATTTCCAGGTTGCGGATTGTGGCCGGGTCGAGGAGGAGGGTTTCGCGGCTGTGGTATTCCTTGAGGGTGCGCAGGTTTTCCGGTTCGGCGCGGAGGTTTTCGGAGGCATAGGCGAGGATGGCTCCGGCGGCCCCCAGGGCGGGGTGGTCGGGGGCGATGCCAAAACCGTCCAGGCTGTTCACCCGCAAGGCTTTGCTGAGGGCCCGGTTTCCGGCATCGGTTTCAAAGTGGTAGGAGGGCAGGGTAGAAACCGGCTTGGTTTGTAAGAAATGGAAAAGCTGTTCCAGCGGGGTATGCGGGTTTGCTTCCTTGCGCCAGCGCTCGGGTTCCTTTTCGGGGACGACCACCTCTTTCGGGTTGAGCGAGCTGAGAAGGGGGAGCAGGTCGGGAAGTTTTTTTTCGCGGGTAATCTGAAAATCCCCGGTGGTGACATCGAGCCAGGCGGCCAGCCACTCGCCCCGGTGGCGGCTGAGGGCCAAAAGGTAATTGTTCTCGCTGCTTTTCAGTTGGTCTGCTTCGAGGATCGTTCCGGGGGTGATGATGCGGCTGAGGGAGCGTTTGACCAGCTTGCCCGGTTTGGGGGTTTCCATCTGTTCGCAGATGGCGACTTTCATGCCGGCGGCGAGAATTTTGCTGATATAGGCTTCGGCGGCGTGGTAGGGGATGCCCGCCATGGGGATGTCATTGCGCCGGGTGAGAGTGATTTCCAGAATGCGTGCCCCTTCCTCGGCGTCTTCGAGAAACATCTCATAAAAGTCGCCCAAGCGGAAGAGCAGGAGGGTATTGGGAGGAAGGTTTTTCTTCGCCTCCTCGTATTGCTCCATCATGGGAGTTTTTTTAGCCGCGCACATGGTTTTACCTTGGGGGAGAAAAGGTCACGGGGGAAAGAAAAAAATCAGAGTTGGGTGACTTCGATACCCGCTTCCGAGAGGATTTCGTGGACCAAGGAGTCGTTGCGGTAGTCGATATGGTACTTGATCGACCGGATTCCTGCGCTGGCGAGGATTTTAGCGCAATTCAGGCAGGGGAAATGGGTGATGTAGGCGGTGCACCCGCCCACCTCGCTGCCGCGGCGGGCGGCATCCGAAATGGCGTTTTGCTCGGCGTGCACGGTGCCTTGTTCGTGTCCCTCGCGAACCCGGGAGAGGTGGGGGCTGCCCGGGAGGAAGCCATTGTAGCCGGCGGCGACGATGCGGTTCTTTTTGTCGCCTCCGGAAACCAGCAGGCAGCCGACATGCAAGCGCTCACAGGGGGAGCGGGCAGAGATCAGGAAGGCGGTGGCCATAAAATACTCATCCCAGGAGGGGCGGGAGGACCGGCTTTCAATCAGTTCACGAACTTCAGTAACGAATCCAGAGGACATTCCGCTCATCTTCGGAAAAGAGGGGAAGCGGAACAAGACAAATTTCGGGAGGAGCGGAAGGGAGGGTTTGCTTTGGTCCTTTGCGGAGCCGGGATATGAGGTGGGAGGATTCCAGCGGTCGGAGTGTTCCGCGCAGCCGCTTCCGCCTTCGCTAAAGCTACGGCGCGACAGGAAAAGCGGCCGTGCGGGGGAAGGGGTGAGGGGGCTGGCGCTCCCGGGGTCCGAAGCGCTTCGCGCAGAGGCACAAGGCCTCCGCTTGAGGTGAAAAGGCTTCGCGCAGAGGCGCAAGGCCCCCGCTTGGGCCAAAAAAAAGCGAACGGGGGCCTTGTGCTATCTGTTGAGCCCCAGCGAAATCCCGCTGAGCGCATATGCGTCAACCTAAGCGATAGGGCGGGCGTTTCAGCCCTTACGGAGGGGGCAACCGCCCGCACCCTCTAGCTGCGATCATCCCTCCGCAACTCTCGTAGCGAAGCGCTTCTATAAGGAGCAAGGACATTTCTGTCCTTGGGGAGCCGATCAGGCGACCTGATTGGTGGGAGAGTTTTTCGAATAGGCACCATCGCTCCCATTCTCAAGGACAGGAATGTCCTTGCTCGTGTGATCATGAAAACATATCATCCAGTCAGTGAAAGTCTGAACGCCTCTGAACCGGTGAACGGAGGTGAAGCGGAAGGTAACTGCTTCGTCGCGAGGCGTGGTG
>JAFIGF010000207.1 GCA_020831535.1 Opitutales bacterium
CCCTACACCCAGGGCCTCCTCCGCTCCCTCCCGGGACTCAGCGCCAGCGGTTCGCGACTCTCCACCATCAAGGGTTCGGTTCCTTCCCTTTACAATATCCCCTCCGGTTGCCCCTTTCACCCCCGTTGTGAGCACTTCAAGCCGGGTCTTTGTGACGTCGGTGGGCCACCGGAACCGGAAGTCACCGCCGAAGGCCGTAAAATCGCCTGTGTGCGGCACGCCGACATTCCCAAGGTCAGCCCGAAATCGATCGACCATGACCGCGCGGTAGCCGCAGCCCAGGCGCAAGAGGAAAAAGCCGCAACCACCACCGCGAGCAAATCCCCGGAGGAGAAAACATCTGACACCTCCCCCCTTCTCACTCTGCGGGGGGTCTGCAAATATTTCCCCATTGGAAAAAAAGCCTGGTGGCAGCGTGCACCGCAGGCCTACTTGAAAGCCGTTGAACAAGTCGATCTGGATATTTTCCGCGGAGAAACCATCGGATTGGTCGGGGAAAGCGGCAGCGGCAAAACCACCCTCTCCCGCACCCTGCTGGGCGCCTTTGCCCCCACCGCTGGCAAGATGACCTTCCGCGAGGAAGTTGACGGTCCGGAAACCAACCTGCATGAACTTTCCCATAAGGACTGGAAGCCCTATCGGCAGAAGCTGCAAATGATTTTCCAGGCTCCCTTCTCCTCCCTCAACCCCCGTATGACAGTGGAAGAGATCGTCGGCGAACCCCTGCTCATCCATGGGCTTGCCAAGCGCGGCACGATGCGCGCCAAAGTAAAGGAAATGCTCGCCCGGGTAGGTCTCAACCCGGAATTCGGAAACCGTTACCCCCACGCCTTCAGCGGAGGCCAACGGCAACGGATCGGTATCGCCCGGGCCCTCATTCTGGAACCCAAATTTATCGTCGCCGACGAAGCGGTCTCCGCACTCGATGTTTCGGTGCAGGCACAGATCATCAATTTGCTCAAGGACCTGCAAGAGCAAATGGACCTCACCACCCTATTCGTGGCCCATGACCTCAGCGTGGTCCGCCACCTCTGCGACCGCGTCGCGGTCATGTATGCCGGGCGCATTATTGAGGTTGGGCCGGTCGATGAACTCTTCAACAATCCGCGCCATCCCTATACGCAGATGCTGCTTTCGGCGGTCCCCGATCCCGATCCGGATGTCCCGATGAATTTTGCCGTCCAAGGCGAACCCGCCGACCCCTCCCAACTGCCGGGCGGTTGTTCCTTCCACCCCCGCTGCCCCGAATGTTTTGCCAAATGCAAAACCGAGCGCCCCGACCTCATCGGCTCCCGTCAGCGGGCCTCGGCCTGCTGGCTGGAAGAAAAGGAAAAGTAAAGGGGACTTGCCAGGGGCAATTCGGATTCCTTGAGCGGTGAGTAAAACCGACAATGAAGCTGTTGGCTACCTCGTACCGCAAAAACCGTGGAATCCGGCAAGCTCCTACTGCAACCTGCGGCGGCGTCAACGCACCATCCGGTTCGCCAGCAAGGCTGGCTCACGTAAAGCGGCAGCAAGCTTCCGCACTCCAAAGACGGCTTCGCCGTCAAATAGAGAACCATCGCCTACCGATAGAGTTCCTCCAAACGGAAAAGTACGGATCCTCAGGTAGTTATCTTTTTTTGGTATGGTTCGATTGGGATTAGGATTAGGATTGGGATTACGATTGGGATTACGATTGGGATTACGATTACATGATTCCGGGGGTTCGATTCGGAGGTCGGGCCAGTATTCTTGACCTCTCCCACCCCTGGGGCTGTTTCGGATTATCGCCAACGGTCTTGACCCTCAAGGGGATTGGCGCCGATAGTACGGCCACGTATGCAGGCGCTTGAAGGACTTCAAAAGCTGGTACTGCCCGACCAATGGCAGGCCGAGGCCCTGCGTTGCCTCGAGGAAGGCCAGAGCGTGGTCGTCGATGCCCCCACGGGAGCGGGCAAGACGTACGTTTTTGAAAAATTCGTGGAACGACACGGGGGCGATCAGCGGACCCTTTTCACCGCCCCCACGAGAGCCCTCGCGAACGATAAATTCGCCGAATGGTCGCGACGGGGTTGGTCGGTCGGGATTATCACCGGAGATTTGGTCATCCGCCCCCGGGCACCCATTGTGGTCGCGACCCTGGAGGCGGTCCAAAGTATGGACTTGGCCGCCGAGCGATTTCGGCTCGTGGCCATCGACGAATACCAATGGATTGCCGATCCCCTGCGGGGAAACCATTACGAGGGATTCCTCATGCACCTGCCCCCTCACCTACCGGTCCTGCTTCTCAGCGGCAGCGTCCGCAACGCTCCGGAAGTCGCCTCGTGGTTGAACCGTTTAGGGAAACCCACCGCCTTGGTCTCCTCCAAGGAGCGTCCCGTACCGCTGGAGGAAATGGATGCCGACGAATTGGCCCGTTATGCCCCCAAGGGCATCGAAGGCTTTTGGGCCAAACGAGTGGCCGGAGCTTTGCGGGAGCAACTGGGACCCGTTTTGCTCTTCGCACCCCGGCGCCAGGAAGCGGAGCGACTGGCCCGCCAATTGGCGCGCGAGCTTCCCCTTCCCGAACCCCTCACCCTCACCGCCGCCCAAGAAAGCGTTCTCGGTCCCAAGATGACCCGCCTCCTGCAAAACCGTGTGGCCTACCATCACAGCGGCTTGTCCTATGCCCAAAGGGCTGGAGTGATCGAACCCCTGGCCAAGAACGGGCAACTTCGCGCCGTGGTGGCCACCTTGGGGCTCAGCGCGGGCATCAACTTTTCCCTTCGTAGCGTCTGCATCACCGCCCAATCCTATTTTCAGGGCGGTTTCGAAAAACGCCTTGGCAGTACGGAAATCCTGCAAATGGCGGGTCGTGCGGGCCGAAGAGGCTTGGATGAACGCGGCTATTTTTTGGCCTCCCGCAAATCCCCCCGCCTTCACATGGGGGCCCAGAGCAAGCTCCGGCGGGCGGCGCCTCTCCCCTGGGCATTTTTGCTGCGGAAGCTGGCGCAACCGATGATCGAAACCGTCGATTTGCAAAAGATTTTCCGCGAAAGACTTTTTGCCGAATCCCCACCCACCCTCGGCAATGAAGAAAGCCCGCCCGAGTTGGCGGCAGGACTTCCCTGTCAACGCTACACCGACACCGCCCGGGCCCGCTTGGTCCGGCGAACCCGCAAACCCTTTCGGGCCTGCCGACAATGCTGCCATCGGGAAACTTGTCTCAACCTCTCGCCACAACCCACCCTCCTCTGGCAATGGCAGCGCACCGGCTTGCTCGACCAATCGTTGCGCATCACCCCCCGAGGAGCGCTTGTCTCCGGCTTCCTCGGCCCCGAGGGTCTGGCCGTGGCGGCAGTAATCGAAGATAAAAAATACCCTTTGGAGAATGCCATCTTCGACCTTGCCAATTTATATGCCGGAGAAAGGTTTTGCGGGACCAATCCCCGGGAACTCGGGGCTCTGGCGGTGGCTTGCCGAAAAGCCTACCGCCGCTTCTCCATCCCCGGCTTCCTCGAATACGGCTTACCCCCGCAATACGGTGACGGGGGCGGAGAAGCGGTTCGAGCCATCATTGAAAACAAGGAGTCCCGCCGCAGTCAGACCAACGAGCACGCCGGCAAGGGCGATGTTGACCGTCTTCTCACCGAATGGACCAGCCTCCTCCGGCAAATAGCCCAACACCCGCTGGAAATCGAAAACACCCGTTGGCACCAATTACAATCCTGGGCCACCGCCTGGCTCGAAAACCGCTCCGCCAACACCCTCCCCGCCTTGCCCGACCTCACCGCCGAACAACAAAAGCCCATCCCCCACCACTTTTCTCCTAAAACCCAGAGGCCGCTGAAATGACCCAGGCCGTTGCCACTATGGAACCAGAGAACCCACTTGACATATGCATACGCTTATGTAATATGCATACGTATGAAAACACGTGTGACGCTGACGGTGGACCCCAAGGTTTCCCATCGGGCCAAAGAGGTGGCCCGACGCCAAGGGACCAGCCTTTCCGCATTGGTCGAGAAGCTATTAACGGAGGCCGCGGGGAAAAAGGAACCCGCAAAACCACAGGCTCCTTTTTCCCAGCGCTGGAAAGGCAAACTGCAGCTGGCCAGTCCATCTGACGAACGCGCCAAGCGCCTTCACGCCAAGTACCAGCTGACGAAATAACATGCGTCTTTTTCTTGATACGGATGTCCTTCTGGACGTATTGCTGGGGCGTGAAGAGTACTATGAGGCGAGCGCGGCCGTGCTCGACTGGGCGGAAGCGCATCCCGGCCAATGTGCGGTTTCCTGGCATGGGTTGGCCAACATCCATTCTCTTAGCAAGGACGGCGCGTGGGATTTCATTGAGGAACTGACCGATTTTTGCATAATCCCCGGAACGGGGACCGCGGAGATGAAGCGTGCACTGGAACTCGGCTTTACCGACCTGGAAGATGCCATGCAGACTTCCGCCGCCCTGCTTTTCGGAGCCCAAGTCATCGTCACCCGCAACCTTGCCGACTACCGGCGATCCCCTATCAAGGCGCTCCGTCCCGGAGATCCCGCGCTGAAACTGTAGGGTGAACAAAAGGCCCGCCGTCCACTTGCGCCCTCATTCCCAACTGCCCCCAATGCTTGCTAAAGCTGGGCACTACCTTAACGCCAGCGTTCTCATCGGCCCTAGGTGAAGCCATACTCCTTCGGGACGAACAATTATCCTAAATTTAGTCGTGGCCATATCCGTCCGTTGCTCGTTCTCAATCCCCGCTTTCAAAGATTGCCTTCGCGTCCCGCATCCTCCAATTTGACAGGACTTTTATCGAACCTCCGAACCCTTCCAAATTCGCTAACCCAACCAACTCTACCGCCCTTCCCTTGCTTCGCACCTACCGCCAGATTTATGACCTCCTGACCCCGGTGGAACGCCGCCGGGCTTTGATCCTTTTAGGTATGATTCTGGTCATGGCGCTTCTCGACATGATCGGCATCGCCTCGATCATGCCCTTTATCGCGGTCCTCTCGAATCCGGAGGCGGTTCAGGATTCCCCCTATCTGAGCTGGCTCTTTGCCTTTTTCGGATTCTCTGACCCTCAAATGTTTCTTATCTTTTTGGGAGTCGTCTTTCTGTTTTTTTTAATCAGCTCCCTCGCCTTCAAAGCCCTTACGATGTATGCGCTTTTAAGTTTTTCCAATATGCGCAGCTATTCGATAGCCTGTCGACTGGTCGAAGGCTACCTGCACCAACCCTACGAATGGTTTTTGAACCGCCATAGCGGAAATCTTAGTAAAAACATTCTCAGCGAGGTCGATTTGGCGGTGAAGGGAGCCATTGTTCCCTCCGTTCAGATTGTGGCCAATGTTGTCGTTGCCTTGGCGATCATTACTCTTTTGCTTCTGGCTAACCCTCTCTTAGCGGGACTTGTAGCCTTGGGGATTGGTACTCTTTATGGTTCCTTTTACGTCGTCATCCGCATGTATCTAAGCCGTATTGGCGAGCGTCGCGCGAAAGCAAACGCCCTAAGGTTTAAATTGGTGCAGGAAACTTTTTCTGCAATCAAACATATTAAACTTCGAGG
Source organism: Opitutales bacterium (assembly GCA_020831535.1). Classification (GTDB taxonomy): domain Bacteria; phylum Verrucomicrobiota; class Verrucomicrobiia; order Opitutales; family T3Sed10-336; genus JAIUMY01. Next base: position 5,526 of record JAFIGF010000207.1, read on the forward strand.
GCTGGAAGATCTTATGGGGCAACGCTTTATTCTCCCAGCCAGAAAATTCGCACGCGCCGTGGCCCTGTCACAAGTTTTAGGAAAAACCCCTCGCTATCTTTTTGAAGCAATTGCCTTTGGCGGCATTCTCGCCATCACCCTGGCCCTATACCTGATCGAGGGCAATCTTCAGGATAGGCTTTCCGTACTCGGCTTATTTGCGTTTGCAGGCTACCGGCTGATGCCCGTCTTTCAGCAAATTTTCAAAGACCTGACCAGCCTTCGTTTTTCGGGAACAGCTTTGGAGACCCTCCATAAGGATATTATGGAAATCAAAATAAAGACTAAACCAAAGCCTGAAGGACCGTTGGATAAGATCACCTTCCAGCAGGAAATTCGACTGGAAAACATCAGCTATGCATATCCGGGAACAGACCAAACGGCGATACAAAACATTGCCTTAACCATTCCCTACCGAAGCACCATAGGGCTGAAAGGCAAAACAGGATCGGGAAAAACAACCCTGATCAATGTCATTCTGGGACTGCTTCATCCACCCCATACCGGAACTCTCTATGTCGATGACCAATCGCTCGATACCAGCAATTTAAGGGCGTGGCAAAAGATAATCGGTTATGTTCCTC
>JAFIGF010000211.1 GCA_020831535.1 Opitutales bacterium
TTCGCAGGAGGGGTATGCGGCTTTGTGTCGGGTGCTTTCGGGGTATGCGGTGGACTCGGGAAAGGATATTCCGGAGGTTTTGTTTTGGCGGGATTGGGAGACCTTGCGGAATGGGGTGTGGCTTTCGGTGCCGGTGGGGGGAGAAGATGAGAGACCGGTGGGGTCGGAGGGAATGCCGATTCTCTGGCCGAAGCGGATGGCCGCTTGGAAAAGCAGATGGCGTTCGGAGTTTTGGTGGGAATTGGGCTGGAAGACGCCTTCGCAGAGGCGGCAGCAGCAGTTGTTTTACGCGCAGCATGAGAATTGTGGGTGGCGTTGGGTGGTCATGTCGGGGGCGCGCCGGGAGGCTGCATCGAGACCAGAGACATTGGCGGTTTTGCGGATGATCGGGGAGTTGGAGCTACGGGGAAGGCGCGATGAAACGGTGGTAAAACGGGAAACTCTTCCGTCGGCGGTGGAATGGCAGGGGAAGTGGGAGCGGAGACCTGAGGTCTTGCGGATGACACGTGAATTTGTTGATGGGGTAGGATTCCGATATCGTTGGGGGCAGTTGTTTTTGCCTTCCAGCGGGGAGGAGGGATATGATGTTTCGAAAGAAAAGGTGCAAAGACTCGAAACCCTTTGTCGTGAAGGGATGAGGTCAAGATATGGTGCCTTGTACCGATGGCCGAATAAACCCTCACGGGAAATACGGGAAAAGCGTTTGCAGCGGGAGTTGGAAGTTGTGGCGAGAACAGGTTATGCGGGGTATTTTTTGTTATTTCATGAGGTTCTGGAAATTTGTCGGGAGCGTGGGGTGGATACGTTGGCGCGGGGCAGTGCGGCGGGAAGTTTGCTTTGTTATGCCTTGGGGGTGAGTAATGTTTGCCCTTTTCGGTTTGGATTGCATTTTGAGCGGTTTTTGAATGAAGAGCGCCTGCGACTGTCCAAATTGCCGGATATTGATTTGGATTTGCCTTGGGACCGGCGGGACGAGGTGATTTCCGCTCTCCTGGAGCGTTACGGAGAGGGGAGGGTGGCCATGGTTGGTGGTTGTAGTACTTTTCAGGCTCGGGCGGCAGTAGCGGAGGTGGCTAAGACGATGGGATTGCCGGAGCGGGAGGCTCGGGCTCTAACGCGATTGATGCCGCATGGGGGAATGATGCGGTTTGAACGTTACCGGGATATTTGGGCGGAAAGTAAGGTTTTGAGGGAGAACGAGGAGTTCCGGGATATATTGCATATTGCGGGGGAGTTGGATGGGGTACCGAGGCATTCCATGATGCATCCCTGCGGGTTGGTCTTGGCTGACCGGTCGCTTTATGAGTTCACGCCATTGTTGCCAGCACGGAAGGTTTTGCAGGATGATGAGGGGAGGGCCCGGCTTTTGCCTATGGCGGGAATGGATATGGAGGCCGTGGAAGAAATGGGCTTGCTGAAACTCGATTTATTGGGACAAGCGGGTTTGAGCGTATTGCGCGATACCATTAAAAACGTGGAGGAAAATGAAAAGGGGGAGGGGAAAAGGTCGGCGGTGCGCAAAGGTTTGGCGCATTTGCGTTATGACGAGGAGGAAATTTTCCGCATGATGGCAACGGGTGGGGCGCGTGGGGTTTTTCACATTGAATCGCCGGCGATGACGGGTTTGTTGCAGCTTTGTCGTTGTGGCGATATAGATGCGTTGGTCGCTGCGGTATCGGTGATTCGTCCGGGAGCGGCCAATGAAGATAAAAAGCAGAAATACGCGAGGCGTTATCTGGGTCAGGAAGAGGCGGTGTATGCGCATCCTGATTTAGAGCCCATTCTTGGGGATACGTATGGGTTGTTGGTTTTTGAGGAGCATATTATTCGGGTGGCGCATGAGTGGGCGGGGATGGATTTAGGTCGAGCGGATCGCTTACGCAGAACGCTGGTGCGAAAAAAAGCTTCTGACCTCGTGGAGTTGGAGCATGAATTCCGAAAACAAGCGCTGGAGGTAAAGGGGCGAACGGAGGCTGAGGTGGAGCAGATTTGGCGAATGTTGGTAGAATTTTCCGGATATATGTTTAATAAAGCGCATGGAGCGGCTTATGCGGTGGAGGCTTACCAAGGGGCGTGGTTGAAATACCACTATCCGGGGTGTTTTCTGGCGGCGGTGTTGGAAAACCGACGAGGGTTCTATGGGCTGTTGGCGTATGTCGCGGAGCTTTGGCAAAGGGGGTATCGGTTGTTAGGGCCGGAGATAAACCGTAGTGCCTCGCGGTATCGTTGCCGTGGTCGGGAGATAGAGGTTCCGTTCTCGGCGATTTCCGGGCTGTCCGAAAAGTTTTTGTGGCATTGGCAAAAAGAGTTGGCCCGGGAACCTTTTCGTGACGGGAAGGATTTTTTCCGAAGAGTTAAACCGACGGCGGCAACCGCTCTTTTACTAGCCAAGGGGGGAGCTTTAAGGGAATTTTATCCAAATCGCTTTCGTGCGGTGCGGGTGGTGCAACAATGGCGTGAGGAGATCAATCACCCTGAGGGAATGTTACCTGGCTTGGAGACTATGGGGACTGTGGTTTCTGAAGGTGATGAACCTCCGCTTGACCAGGTCTTGTTTGCGCGATGGGAAAAGGAAATCTTTGGCTTCCCGTTGTCAATGAACCCTTTGCCGATGGTCGATGGATCGCTGCCCGGGGAGAGTGCAATTGGTGAATTGCGGAGGAATATCGGCCGGGAGATGGAGATCCGGGGGTTGATAGTGGCGCGGCGGAATTTGTTGGAGAAAAACCGAAAGCCGATGTGTTTTTTGACCTTGGCAGATTCGACTGGGATTGTTGAGGTAACGGTTTTCCCGGCGGAGTATGCGTTGTACGGGTATGAGATCTCCCAAAGTGAAAGCGGGTGTTTTCGGGTCAAGGTTGAGAATGACGCGACGAAAAGCGGACCACAATTGGTTTTGAGTGGTTTCTCCTCTGTTGAGGGAGTCGGTGGAGAGGCGCGGTTTAGTGGTTCAAGGGAGAAGAAAAAATAATTCCAGGGCGTTCGCAAATTAGAGCTTTTACTTTTTTTTGGAAAGGAGTAGGCTATGTTCATGGGTTTGCATTACTATCTTTCCTTGATCCCCGAGGCTTTGGTGGTCTCGATGTTGCCCCCTGGTGAGTTTGGCAAATACTATGCTCTCGGTTCACGACAAAGAACGAGAGGCCAGGCCATGTTTTTTGAATTGGATGTGGCGCAACTAGGAGAAGAACTCCCCTTGAGGGAAGCAGAGAAACGCTGTGTGCTCCATTCCGATGGGCGCCCCCGAAAGTCCACGTATCTTTCGCTTTATCGGGTTTTGGAAAGAGTTCCGCTAAAGGCGCTGAAAGTGCTTTATCTGACCACTCCGGATGGCCGCTCTTTGGCTTTGTCTCCGAAAGAGTATAGCGGTGAGGGTCGCCGTTCCTGGCATTTGTATCAGGAGATTTGTCCGGTGCTTCCCCGAGTGGTGAGTAGGTTGGATCCCTGTGCTTTTGGTAAGCGGTTAACGGATACGGGAGAGTTGTTGCATTTGCCGAAGTTGGTTTATGCGGATATGAAGTTGGAGCAACTGGCGAATGATCCTGAATCGATGGAGGTTGAGAATCTACCCTACATGAACTTGCAGCATTTACGCGATTGTCTGATGGAGTTGAAAAAAGACCCACAAAAGGTCACCAAGACGGTTAACCGGAGTTTTGTGGAGGATGTTTTGTATCGCACCGTCAGGAATGGATTTTTTGTAGCTGGTGGAGGGGAGGTTTTGTTTTTTCCATTGCCTTCCAGGAAAATGCTGGAAACGGAGCATTATCTCTGGTGGCGTTCCGCGTTATCCGGTTCGGTCGGATAATTTTATTTTTGGCGTAAACCGTAGAGAGTAGAACGTTTCTTATGATCCCTGTATTTTTTTATTTTGCTCCGATAGCTGCGATTCTGGCGCTGGCTTTTGCCTTTTATTTTTTTCGTCAGATGATGAAAGAGGACGAGGGTTCGGAGATCATGATAAGGATTGCCGGGCACGTTCGTAAAGGGGCAATGGCGTATCTGTCCCAGCAATACAAAGTAGTTGGTATATTCTTTATCGCATTGGCGGTTTTGTTGGGGGTTATGTCTTATGGTTTTGGGGTGCAAAATCCGTGGGTACCTTTTGCTTTTTTGACAGCTGGATTTTTCTCGGGGTTGGCAGGGTTCTTTGGGATGAAGACGGCGACCTATGCTTCGGCGCGGACAGCGCAAGCGGCCAGTCGCTCGTTGAATGACGGTTTGCGGGTGGCGTTCCGCAGCGGTGCAGTGATGGGGCTTACGGTGGTAGGGTTGGCCTTGTTGGATATTTCGTTTTGGTTTCTTGTCCTAAACCTCTTTGTGGGGGGAGAAGATCCGGTGTATCGGATGGTCATCATTACCACGACAATGTTGACCTTTGGTTTGGGGGCTTCCCTGCAAGCGTTGTTTGCCCGGGTGGGTGGTGGTATTTATACCAAGGCGGCGGATGTGGGTGCGGATTTGGTGGGCAAGGTGGAAGCGGGGATCCCTGAGGACGATCCCCGTAATCCGGCGACCATTGCGGACAATGTCGGGGACAACGTTGGTGATGTTGCGGGCATGGGTGCCGATTTGTACGAGTCGTATTTTGGATCAATCCTTGCGACGGCGGCTTTGGGTGCGGCGGCGTTTGCGGCAACCGGTGATGCCGGTATGCAATTGAATGCGGTTTTGGCCCCGATGTTGATTGCCGGTTTAGGGGTCTTGTTGTCGATTCTTGGGGTGTTTTTTGTGAAGGCGAAAGCGGGAGCAGGCCACCATCAATTGATGAGTGCCTTGCATCGGGGGGTAAATATTAGTGCGGTTTTGATCGTCGTACTTTCCTTTTTTCTATTGCGGGCGCTGGGTATCGATAATGCGGTTGGAATTTGGGGGGCGATTGTAACGGGACTTCTGACCGGGATGATCATTGGGAAATCGACGGAGTATTACACGTCCCAGCAATACGCGCCGACCAGAGGTATTTCCAAGCAAGGTGAAACGGGCCCTGCAACGGTGGTTATTGCTGGCATGGGGGTAGGCTTTATGTCGACGGCGATTCCGGTTATCGTCGTAGGTCTGGGGATGATTCTGGCTTTTACCTTTGCTTCCGGAGGGGGTGAGATGGACAATATTCTTTACGGTCTGTATGGGATTGGCATTGCGGCGGTCGGGATGTTGTCGACCTTGGGGTTAACGTTGGCGACAGATGCGTATGGTCCGATTGCCGACAATGCCGGAGGCAATGCCGAGATGTCTGAACTCGGGCCGCAGGTGCGGGAGCGGACGGATGCTCTCGATTCACTGGGAAATACCACGGCGGCCACGGGCAAGGGCTTTGCGATTGGTTCGGCCGCTTTGACGGCCTTGGCTTTGCTCGCCTCGTATATTCAGGCGATCAAAATGTCGATCGACCGGGTCGTTGAGCAAACGGCAACGTTTGTGTTTCCGAACAGCGTTGAAGTGACTTCGGTCGCGGCGGTTCGGGAATTGGATTTGTTGCAATTCATGGAGTTTTTTCAGGTTCATTTAATGAATCCGAAAGTACTGGTGGGGGTTTTTATTGGATCCATGATGGCCTTTGTTTTTTGTGGACTGACCATGAATGCCGTGGGGCGGGCGGCTGGCAAAATGGTTGAGGAGGTCCGGCGGCAATTTCGGGAAAATGCCGGGATTATGCAGGGTGAAGTGGAGCCTGACTATGCCCGTTGCGTGGAAATTTCGACCAAGGGGGCGCAAAGGGAGATGCTTCTCCCCTCTCTTTGTGCGGTGGTGGTACCCGTCTTGGTGGGGTTTTTGTTTGGGGTAGCTGGAGTGGTTGGCTTGTTGGTTGGCACTTTATCGACTGGTTTTATTCTCGCAATTTTCATGGCGAACGCCGGAGGTGCCTGGGATAACGCCAAGAAATACATTGAGGAGGGGCATCATGGGGGGAAGGGTTCCGAGGCGCACAAGGCGACGGTCATTGGCGACACCATCGGAGATCCATTCAAGGATACCTCGGGGCCTAGCTTGAATATTTTGATTAAGCTGATGAGTATGGTTTCCATCGTAACCGCTGGTTTGACTGTGGCCTACACGCTTTTCTAGGTGTGCCTAGGTAGGTTTTCAAAGGTCGCATGGCGGGGTGAGGAAATTTTCCGGATTTCAGGGAAAAAGTGTCGGGTTGATTTTTCGGAGGGAAAGGAGTAGGAAGGGCGGTTCATGATTTTCTTCGATTGTACCAAGGTTTCCAAAATTCGTCTTTCCTGCGGGCTAAGTCGGGTAAGTGAAAAACTCCGCCACGAGCTAGCCCGGTTGGCCGGAGAAAATGTAGCGGAAGTGTATTGGGATAGTCGGAGGACCGAAGTTCGCCGCCTTGCCGACAAGTCCACGGTGGAGATGTCGGCAAAGGATGTTTTTTTGACCCCTGAGCTGTTTGATGAAAATGAGAGGCCCGGTTTTGGTGAGTTTGTGCGGCAGACGCCAGCCCGGACGGTAGCGATCTTCCATGATGCAATTCCCTTGCGGCATCCGGATATCAGTGGCTCCGCTTCCGTGGCGAGACACCCTCAATACATGAAGCTACTGGCGAGGTTTTCCACGATTCTCACGGTTTCCGAGGCTTCGGCGGTGGATTTGGCTGAATATTGGGACTGGCTGCGAATCGGAAAACCTCCAGAAATGCACAGCTTGCACTTGGGGGCCGATTTTGCCAATCGGGCGAGGGTTTTGCCGAGTCATTTGCCGAATTGGGCAGAGCGCAAGCAAGTTTTATTGCTGGGGACCCTGGAGCCCCGGAAGAACCAGATGTTGGCGCTGGAGGTCTTTTCATTTTTGTGGAAGCAATCGTTTGACGGTGAATTGGCGGTTGTGGGGGCGGTGGCGGATTATGGAGGGGCGGAAATTCGTCAGCGAATCAAGAAATTGGTTAAGTCAGGTTTTCCGATCACCTATCATGGTGAGGTAACCGATGAGGAATTGGTTGATTTATACACGGAAAGTCGATGTGCCTTATTGCCTTCTTTGGCAGAGGGGTGTGGTCTGCCGTTGTTGGAGTCGCTTTGGATGGGGGTTCCGGTGATTGCCAATAACCTGCCTTCCTTGCAGGAAAGTGCTGCTGGGGGCGGGTGTCATTTATTGGATTGTCACTCGGCGGATGTGTTGGGCGAGGGGCTTCTTGGGATTTGGCAGGAGGGGAGCTTTTGGGAGCGCCTTTCGCTGGAGGTCGAAAAGAGGGATTTGCCTACTTGGGAAGGGACGGCGAAGGCCCTCTTTCGGATTCTGGAGAAGAGTCCATAGGACTTGACGACACCTCTGGCGAGAGGGTGTTTATCTTCTTAAAAAGTTGATTTGTAGCTGTTTAAGGTTTTTTAAAATGGCCAATTTATAGGGTATGTCCCTTAAATAAAAGGTGATGGGTGTTAATGAATTTTTGCTTGGCTTCTCGGGGAAGGCGAGGCATAGTGTGGTTATGAGTTTTTCTCGCGCAGTTACGGAAACATCCGCTACGGATGTGGTGGATGGTGTGGTGCGCGAGGATGAGGACTTGGTTTTGATTGCCAAGGTGCGGGAAGGGGAGGTTGCGGCTTTTGACCGGTTGACGCGGAAATACCGGGAAAGGCTTTTCGGGGTATTGTACAATTTGACTTCCAACCGGGAGGATGCTGCTGATTTAACGCAGGAATCCTTTATCAAGGCCTTTCAGAATATTCATAAATTCAAAGGAAAAAGCGCCTTTTATACGTGGCTTTACCGAATTGCCGTTAATACGGCGTTAGCCTATCTGAAAAAGCGAAAGGTTCGCCAATTCTTTAGTTTTGAGCAGATGGATGAAAAGGCGACTGAAGCGGAGGTTCTGGAGCGGATTTCGCAACCATCGACGCAAGATAAAGGGGCTTTGCTCAACGAGTTACAAGAAAAATTGAACGAAGCACTACAGTCCCTCTCTCTAAAACATCGTACGGTAGTTGTTTTGTTTGAAATCGAGGGCCTGAGCCATCAGGAGATCGCCGAGATCACCAAAACCACCGAGGGGACAGTGCGTTCCCGGTTGCACTACGCGAAACAGCAACTTCAATCAATTTTGCAAAAATACCTGTAATCCAATATTTTAAAATATGGCGAATAATATAAACCAGTGTTCAGACAGCGATAAATTATCCGCTTTGTTGCGACTCAAGCGTCATGAACAGCCTAAGCCGGAGTTTTGGCATAAGTTTGAGCGCGAATTTGAAGAAAAGCGACTTCAGGCCTTGGTTAAGCCGTCTTGGTCCAGTTTGTTTGGGAAGGTTTGGGGCGAGCATCGAGCGTGGGTTGTTCCGGCAACGGCCGCTCCGGTTTTATTGGCAATGGTCTCTTATTTATTTTTCTTTACGCCATTGGATGATTCTCACACTCAAGCTTTGGCAGGGGTTTCCTCACCAGAAGAACAGCCGCAACAAACCTTGGAAAATATGGTGCTTGAGGATCCTCTTACGGGAGAGCCATTGAATTTTGTATTTGGAGAATTTAGTCCTGGCGAATTTTCGCCGGAGGTTACGCAACAAGGGCCTATTTCCTTCGTTGCGGATAATCTGGCTAAAAACCTTCCCAATGCCCAAGCCAGGGGGTTTCGCACGGAGTTGACGCAAGATGTTTTGGAAAAAGATCCTTCGGTGGCTCGTCATCAGGTTGCGTTGGTTTCCTATTCCCGGGATACTTCTGCGGCAAGTTCCGCGCCAACTGGGGGTCAAATGAGTTTCTAGGAGACGCCGGATGCCCCAATTTGGACTTACCCCTGGCCGGGTGATCCCGGCGATCATTTATCTTGTCTTCCTAACCTCTTTGCCACTATCACAGGCAGTAGGTTCGGAAGATTTTCTGAGCGTGCAGCGGAGAGTGGTGCAGATCAGTGAGGATTATGGATCTGCGGTGGTGCGGGTGAATGCATCTTTTGGTAATCACGATGATGAAGATGATGAAGAGGCGGCTCTGCGGGTGGGGTCAGGCTTTTTTGTCAGTGGGGATGGGCATATTTTGACCAATGCCAGTGTGGCTTATGGAGCGGACCGGGTTTGGTATGAGCATGAGGGGATTTCGTACGCGGCGGAAATTCTGGGAAATGATCCGGAGACCAATTTGAGTTTATTGCGGGCCTTGCGACTTCCTGAGGATTTTGCGACGGTGACACTTTCATCGTTCAATCGGGAGCCTCCGGTAGGGACGATGGTGGTGGGAATTACCCAACCGCTTGATTTGAAGCCTGGTCCGGTATTGGGAGTGTTATCGGGGAATGACGGCCAGTTTGGGCAAAGGATTTTTCCGACCTATTACCATCGTGTCAGCATACCTGCCTATCCGGGGGAAGGCGGTTCGCCGGTTTTCAGTTTGGATGGTCGCTTGGTGGGCATGATCGTTGCGTCCCTGCCGGAAATCCGGTCTTCTTATCTTTTGCCGGTGGAGGCGTTGATGCGGGTGAGGGACCAATTGGCAGCGGATGGAAACGTCTCGTACAGTTGGATAGGACTGGATTTGGAGGAGTTCTCCACTCGTCATGAGGGGACCAAGGTGCGGGTTACGGAAGTCATTCCCGGGGGGCCTGGTCATCGCATTGCGTTGGAAAAAGGGGATGTTATCAAAGAAATCGACGGTTATCAGATCCGTGCGTTGGGAGACGTGCGTCGGGCCATATTTTTCAACTCGGTGGGGAGTTTTGTAGAAATTGTTATTCAGCGTGGGGATGAGACTTTGGAGATGACTTTACGGACGGCGGAAAGGCCGGCGATCGAGATTCCCGAGCGCGAGATTTTGCCGGAAGGCACGGGTGCGTTGGAGGAGGAAAGGCTTTTGGAGGAATCGGTTAGCGAGGAAGAAGAGGCCGACACTCCCGGCGGTGCGGATGTGGAGGATAGTGAGGCCGAGGCAGAAGAAGAGCCCTCATTGCAGTAAAATTTTCCGGCCATGGGCCGTTCGTTCTTGGTTTGTTTAAGATTTTCTGATTCTGTGATTATTTACGATTCAATTTTATTATTATGAGCAAACATCGCATAGAGAAAGACTCCATGGGAGAAATGGAGGTTCCGGAAAGCGCTCTTTTCGGAGCCAGTACGCAACGAGCCGTTTTGAATTTTCCGATTAGTGGGCGGACCATGCCGGAAGGGTTTATCCGTGGGTTGGGGTTGGTCAAGGCGGCCTGTGCGGAAGCCAATCAAGAACTGGGCAAACTTTCCGAGGAAAAAGCCCGCTTGATTGTGCAAGCGGCTTCCGAGGTGGTTGAAGGTCAACATTTGGAGCATTTTCCGGTGGATGTGTTTCAAACTGGTTCGGGTACCTCCTCGAATATGAATATTAACGAAGTTATCGCCAACCGGGCAAGTCAGTTGGCGGGGGAGGCGATTGGCTCGCGGAAGCCGGTGCATCCGAACGATGACTGTAATATGGGCCAATCCTCGAACGACATTGTACCGACAACTTTGCATGTCAGTGTGGCGGTGGCTTTGCAGGAAGTATTGTTGCCTGCCCTGGAGCATTTGGAAAAGGCCTTGCGGGAAAAATCCGCGGCATGGGAGAAGATTGTTAAAATCGGGCGCACGCATTTAATGGACGCGACGCCGTTGACGTTGGGGCAGGAATTTTCCGGTTATGCGGCCCAAGTCGGTAAGGCGGTCTCCCGTACCAAGAGGGCGATAGAGCTCATGCAGGAATTAGCCATCGGCGGAACTGCGGTGGGCACGGGAATCAATTGTCATCCGAAATTTCCCTCGTTGGTCTGTGCGTCGCTGGCGGAGAAAACGGGGATTCCTTTTCGGGAGGCGGAAAATCATTTTGAGGCGCAAGCGGGGAGGGATGATTGCGTGGAGGTGGCGGGGATTCTTTCAACCATTGCGGCCAGCTTGACCAAGGTGGCCAATGATATCCGCTTGCTGGGTTCGGGGCCTCGTTCCGGGTTGGGGGAAATCCGGTTGCCGTCCACGCAGCCCGGTTCTTCGATTATGCCCGGAAAAGTGAATCCGGTGATGAGTGAAATGCTGGTGCAGGCGGGAATTTATGTGATGGGGCTATCGCAATCGGTCGCGATCTCTGGTCGCGATGGGCATTTCGAGTTGAATGTGACCCTTCCTCTGATGGGACATTGCTTGCATGAGTCGATCACGGTTTTGGCCAATGGGGCCCGGACTTTTGCGGATCGTTGCGTGGAGGGTCTGGAAGCCGATGAAGAGCAATGTAAAGATTTGGTGCAGCGCTCGTTGATGCTGGTCACCGCATTAAACCCTTACATTGGGTATGATCAGGCTGCGGCGGTGGCCAAGCAGGCTTTTGCAGAAAACAAGACACTCCGGGAAGTCGTTTTGGAAAAGGGCCTCATGAAGGAAGAGGAGCTTGAGAAAGCCTTGGATCCGATGGATATGATAGCCCCAAAGGCTTAGAGCGAAACCGTTTGCGGGATTTGAACCGGTTTTCCTTTGAAGCCAATGCTTTTACGGCGTTGACAAGTCACTGGGAAACCGGTCTTTTTTTACTTTTGCGCGCATGATCGATAGTCGAATAGTGATTACTGGCCTGGGGCTGACTTCTCCGAATGGGAACAACCTGTCCGAATACAGGCAATCCTTGCTTTCCGGGAAGTCCGGGATCAGCAATATCGAGACCCGTTATATGGGAACGGTTCATGCGGGGATGTGCGATTTTGAAGCCACGCGTTATCAAAAGCGCAAAGAGATTCGAGTCGGGACCCGTGGGGGGAGTATTGCGATTTATTGTGCGCGGGAGGCCTTGAATGATTCAGGGTTGGCGTTGGAAAAGCTCAACCCGGCCCGGATTGGGGTCTATTTGGGGATCACTGAGCATGGGAATGTGGAAACGGAAAACGAGATTTATAACATTTCCCAATTCAATTACGATACGAAGTTCTGGAGTCATCATCACAATCCCCGCACGGTGGCCAATAATCCGGCCGGTGAGGTGACGGTAAATATGGGGATAACCGGCCCTCATTACACCATTGGGGCAGCTTGTGCGGCAGGGAATGCGGGCATAATCCAAGGGGCGCAAATGTTGCGGTTGGGGGAGGTTGATCAGGCGTTTTGCGGAGGGGTGAGTGAGAGTCCGCACACTTTTGGGATTTTCGCGGCCTTTAAGAGCCAGGGGGCCTTGGCGCAAAATGCGGATCCAGCCCAAGCCTGCCGGCCCTTCGATCAATCCCGCAATGGTATTGTGGTCAGCGAGGGAGGCTGTGTTTATACCCTGGAACGGTTGGAAGACGCGCAAAAGAGGGGGGCTAAGATTTACGGCGAAGTTCTCGGGTATGCTTTGAATTCCGATGCCAACGACTTCGTTTTGCCCTTCCATACCCGCCAGGCCGAGTGTATGCACCTGGCCTTGCAAAGAGCCCAGTTGAATGCTGAGGATGTGGACATTGTCAGTACGCATGCCACCGCTACCAAGCTGGGGGATGTTCAGGAGTGTATGGCGGTACGGACGGTTTTCGACCGCAGCCCCTCGACTTTTGTCAATAACACCAAAAGCTTCATCGGGCATACCATGGGTGCGGCGGGGGCGTTGGAATTGGCAGGGAATTTGCCTTCTTTTGAGGACAACACGGTGCATCCGACAATAAACCTTGACGAAATTGATCCGGAATGTAGCTTGAAAGGTTTGTTGGCCAACGAACCCCGGGAGGTAAATAATGGGGTGCGTATCATTCTGAACAATTCCTTCGGGATGCTGGGCATTAATTCCGCCGTAATCATTCGCAAATTTACCGATTAATCGTAACTATCATTTATGACCAAAGAAGAGTGCAAACAAGTCGTTATTGACATCATCAATGACATTGCTCCTGACGAGGACACTTCCGATCTGAAGCCGGATGTGCGTCTCCGCGACCAACTTGACCTGGATTCGATGGATTTTCTCGACATCGTCATGGAGTTGCGGAAGCAACATGGGATTGAGGTGCCAGAGGCTGATTACCAGAAGTTGGCCTCGTTGGACAGCTGTGCGGAGTATCTGACACCGAAGTTCAACGAAAAGAATGCGGTCTGAACAAGGCTCGGTGGATTCCCGGATTTTTTCCTAAAGCATCATGGCGCGTCGTCCCCGGGAAGATCATTATGACTTCCTGATCATTGGAGCTGGCATGGCCGGAATGGCGGCGGCCATCCGCCTTGGGCATTTTGGAAAAAAAGTTTTGCTGTTGGAGAGGCACGCCATCATTGGTGGGCTGAATAGTTTCTACAAGCAGGATGGGAGAAAATACGATGTAGGTCTGCATGCGGTGACGAATTATGTGCCAGCGGGAACGAAGCGGGCTCCTCTCACCAAGCTTTTGCGGCAATTGCGAATCAGTCATGCGGATTTGGATTTATCTCCGCAAAAGGTTTCCCGGGTGGCTTTCCCGGGGCACGATTTGCGGTTCAGTAATGATTTCATCTTATTGGAATCCGAAGTGTCCCGAGTTTTTCCGAAGGAGATTGACCGGTTTCGGAACCTGACTGAAAAGGTAAAATCCTTTGATGAGCTGGATTTGCAGGGGCCGAAGCTTTCTGCCCGCAAAATTTTGTCAGAGGAGCTGCAGGATCCGCTGTTGATCGATATGTTGCTTTGTCCCTTGATGTATTACGGGAGTGCGAAAGAGGGGGACATGGATTTTTATCAGTTCGTGATTATGTTCAAGGCTCTTTTTCTGGAGGGGTTTGCCCGGCCTTTTGAGGGGGTACGTCATATCACCCAGCTATTATTGCGCCGCCTGCGCGAATTATCGGTGGAGCGGATTATGAATTGTGGGGTGCAGTCCCTCCGGGCCGGGGAGGGAGAGATTAAGGAAGTTTTGCTGGACAATGGGCGGGTCATTCGCGCGGATTGTATTCTGTCGACGATTGGCAGCGTGGAAACGGCGGCTTTGGTGGAGAACGAAGCTCCGTTCGTTCGGCAGGCTGAGGAAAAGACTCCGCGGCTTTCCTTTGTTGAGACCATTTCGGTGTTCGACAAGCAGCCGGTGGACTGGGGGTGGGATGAAACGATCGTATTTTTTAGTGACCAGGAGAAGTTTGCGTACGAACAGCCCGATGACTATGTGGATCCCCGTAGTGGGGTCATTTGTGTCCCCAATAATTATCAATACCCTGACGAGAAGACCTTGGCGGAAGGCTTTCTGCGTATCACCTGTTTGGCTAATTATGATCGTTGGGTAGGTTTGCCGGAAGAGACCTACCGGGCGGAAAAAGCGCGATGGTTCGAGGAGATGGTCCGTTCAGCCCGGCGGTTTTTGCCTCCGGTGGAAGATGCCGAGATAGAAAAACATCAAGTGGGCACGGATATGTTCACGCCTCGTACGATTACCAAATATACCGGGCATCTGGGGGGGGCGGTTTACGGGGCTCCGGAGAAAATCCGGGATGGAAGGACACCTTACCGAAATCTCGTTCTGGCGGGGACTGACCAGGGCTTTCTGGGAATTACCGGGTCCATGCTTAGCGGGATTTCGATGGCCAATCTACATGGACTTCAAAGTGGCTGAAGCGAAAATCCTCGGCAGGCTTTTCTTTCAGCTTATATGGTATTAAAGTAAGAGAATGTCGGAAAAAAGAAAGATGCGTGTAAAGCCCAAGGCTTCTGAATATTCGGAGGAAGTTTCAGGGCATGGTGCCGGGAAACCACCGCGACCACCGACTGAAGAAGAACTTCGGCAAAGTGAAGGGGTGGAGGGAACCCGCAAATTGCATCTCAAAGAAAAAGAAGTGAGGGATCTGAAAAATCAAAAGGCCGACCGGGTTCTTAACCCGATTGAAGTTGAGGAGATTTTGTCGGAGAACTTGGAAAAAGAACAAGGGTTCGAGCGCGAGATTGAGTTAGGTCCGGTCTTATCCCGTCGGGGTAGAGATTTTCTTTTGCTGGTGGTTTTGGGGAATCTGGGGTTGATTCTCACGGCGATACTACTGCCTGCGAATTCGATTTTCGGGGTGGCTCTTTTGTCTGGATTTGTTCTCTATAATCTCGGCCTTTGGTGGGTACTCTATGTGGTGATGGATCGCTACTAAGTTCTCGTCGCTGGCTTTACGACATCGGGCGGCGGGCTTCGAGAGCGCTTTTGAGGGTGGTGGCGTCGGCGAAAACCACCCCCGCTCCGCTGGGCAGACCAAAGCCAATGCGGGAAACGGTGACTTCGCGGGGGATGAGATTTTCGGTCAGGTAGTGGCAGGTGGCTTCGCCTTCGATATCGTTGGAAACGGCGAGAATGATTTCCCGGATTTTTTCCTCTTCCAGTCTGGCGGTAAAGTTCCCGAGATTCAATTCCTCCGGACCGACATCGTGGAGGGGCGAAAGTTTGCCATGGAGCACATGATAGCGTCCCCGGTAGGCTGAGGAGCGTTCGATGGCTAACAGGTCGGGGACATTTTCCACGACACAAAGGAGGTGGGGGTCGCGATTTGAATCGGCGCAAATGGAGCAACAGTCACCTTCGGCCAAATTGCCGCAGATGGGGCAGCGGTGCAGTTTTTCGGCTGCCTTGGTGATGGCCTCTTGCAAAGGCAGAACATCCTCTGGCTTTTGTACCAAGAGGTGGAGCGCAATGCGCTCGGCGGAACGAATGCCGAGGCCCGGAAGGGCTTTCAGGCGTTGAACGAGTTCGTCGAAGGCGGGGCTCACAAAAAATCAGAACATTCCCGGCATGTTAAAGCCGGAAGTGACTTTTTGCATTTCCTCGCCGTGGTATTCTTTGGCGTTTTGGGCAGCCTCTTGTACTGCGGCAAGTAGAGTTTCCTCGACAAACTCCTTATCCTCTTTCAGAAATTCATCGTCCAGAGAAATTTCCTTAAAGACGCCATCGGCCATGATCTTGATCTTCACGGCTCCTCCGCCACTGGAGAATTCCAATTCTTTTTCGGCAAGCTGTGCTTGCAGTTCATCAATTTGGCGCTGCATTTTCTGCGCCTGTTTAAGTAGTTTACCAACACCGGCCATAAGGAAGGTAATGTTGTGAAGAAAGTTTTGCGGGTCAAGCGCGAAGGAGAGGGCTTTAAGGGGAGGGCGGGAGATCGTTGAGGGGGAATTCCGCTACGTCGGGGTGGGCGGCATTGGCAGCTCCGTAGCGGGCGGCTTCACGCGCGGCGGTTTCGAGATTACCTTGGGCTGGTTGCCAGAAATGCAAGAGGGCTGCCAGGAAGACATCTCCCGAACCGGTGGGCGAGATTTGTTTGGAAATTTTCGGGGGGGCAAAGGTCCAACGAGGGCCATCGGCGTTCCATCCGGAGAGGCTGCGGGAGCCGTCGGTTACGATGACTGACTTGCTCTGGCAGGAAGTTCCGCTTTTCTCGATGGCCTGCCACTCGTCGGCATTCACCTTGATGAGGTCCACCTTTTGTCCGGCAAACCAGGCTAAGGCGGGTCCATAGGTATCGATGGCCCAGAGATGTTGCCCGGAGGTTTTCGCAAAGCATTCACGCAAGGGATCCCAGTCGCATTTGTCCCAGTTCGGGACGCTTCCGCAGAGGGCAATGGTGGCGCTTTCCGGCAGGTTCGTCAGATAGGTGGAGGCTTCTTTTATGGATTCGGGGTGGACCGAGGAATTGGGTCCGAAAAAGGTGGTTTCCTCCTTTTTCCGGCTGCGAACGACTACTCCGGGGCGGGCATAGGTTTGGGGGTGCTCGAAGCAGCGGGAACGAAACTTTTGCCGGCGGAGCCAATTTTCGATGGGTTCCCGGTATTCTCCGCCGGTAAAGGCCAGGGCCTCGTGCGGGGCCTCTAATCGTTGCAACATGCGGGCCACGTTGAGACCTTTTCCGCCGACTTGTGCCGAGCGTTTTTCGGCCCGGTGGGTTTTTCCTTCCTGCCAAGGCGAGGAAAGGTAAAACGTTTCTTCCCAGAGGATGTTTGGCGTTATGGTATAGATCATAGGCGTTCAGGTCGGTCGGGGGAGATATTTTTGTCGAAGCAGTCTCCAGAAAACAACGAGGAAAGCAGTCAAGGGAATAGCCAGAATCATGCCGAGTAGTCCTCCCAAGGCGGTGCCCCAAAAGAAAATGGCGATCATGATGGCGACCGGGTGCAAGCCGGTTCGTTCGCCCATAATGCGTGGGGTGAGGAACCAGCTTTCAAAAGCCTGGACGGCGACAAAGACGCCGACCACGGAAATTGCCAAAGGCCATCCGCCTTCCGGTTGCAGGAAGGCCAGGGGAATGGTGATTGCAAATCCCAGGATGGTTCCCAGGTAGGGAATGATGTTAAAAAGTCCCAGAAGGAGTCCGAGCAAGAGGCTGAAACGCAGTCCGAAGATCGTAAAGCCTACGGAGAGTAGGATGCCCATGATCAGCGCGATGATCAATTGTCCCCGAAAAAAGGAGACGACAATTTCGATGAATTCCCGGACCAGGAAGACCAAATCCTGGCGAAATTTCTCCGGTAAAAAATCCAACTGGGTTTCCAAATCAGCGGTTGGTTCATGGTCGGATTTTAGGAAAAAGAACAAATAAATCGGGATAATGGCTAAACCTGTGAGAAACGAGAGAAAGGCAAAAACCTGTTGACCGATGCCGGTGAGAAAGGGGAGGGAGGACTGGATCATTCCGGCGAATTCCTCGGAGATCGCTTGGAAATCGAGCTCATGGGTTTCCCAGAATTCGCGGAACGGCTTGCCGAGGTGGGTTTCCAGAAAAGCCCGACTTCCTTCCAGCAGTTCCGGGGTTAGTCGAATCAAGTCATTGACTTGTTGGAAGAGCAGCGGCACGAGCAGAGCGGCCCCGCCAGCCACCAGGACGGCGGCGGCGCCGTAGATCGTCACCACCGCCATGACGGGACTGATTTTTGTGTGTTTCTCCAGTTGGCGGGCCAAGGGGCGAAGGATCAGGGCCAGAATGCCTGCGGCGGCCAAGGGCCAGAGGACGGCGGAGAAGGCGCTTAGGAATTTTCCCAACAGCACAATCAAGCCCGAGATGGCGAGGGCCAGAGTGATCAGGCAGAGAACGGTCACTGTTGCCGCGAGAACTTTCTTTTGCCATGCCTGAAATAGAGGCGGTTTGTTGGGTTCGTTTTCAGACATAGGAAAAGGGTAGAATTCCCGCCGAAAAATGAAAAGGTAAATTTCTTTGCATTTTCCTCCTTGCTTTGCGGGAGAAAACCTTTTTAAGGTGATGGTTTTACCGGACGGCTAGCTCAGCTGGTTAGAGCATCTCGTTTACACCGAGGGGGTCGGGGGTTCGAATCCCTCGCCGTCCACCATTTTTGAAAATTCCTACTGGTCTTATGAGGCATACAATTTCCGTTTTAGTCGAAAATAAATTCGGCGTTTTGGCCCGCATTGCGGGCCTTTTCAGCGGTCGAGGTTTTAATATCGACACGCTGAACGTCGCGCCCACTCACGTGGAAACCCTGTCCCGACTGACGGTAGTAGTAAAAGGGAATGATTCGACTTTGGATCAACTGATTCGGCAATTGGAACGCTTGGTCAATGTTATCGAGGTTAAAGACTTTCGTGAAGGTCAAGCGGTCGACCGGGAATTGGTTTTGCTTAAAATCAGTGCTGATGGTAACAACCGTTCGGAGGTTATGCAGATTTGCGATATTTTCCGGGCGAGGATTATCAATGTCAGTTCGGCCGATGTGGTTATCGAAATCACTGGTGATGAGGGCAAGATCAATGCCTTCCTTCGCTTGGTGGAGCCTTTTGGAGTGATCGAAATGGCGCGAACTGGAAAACTGGCGATGGTTCGCTGACTTCACGGATCTCAATTTATTTTACAACCCTCTACCTTAAAAAAACTTATGCCTGCCAAAGTATACACAGACAAAGACGCCACGATGGCTTCCTTCAATAACAAGACCCTTGCCGTTATCGGCTTTGGTTCCCAGGGACATGCCCATGCTCTGAATCTCAAGGAAAGCGGAGCCAATGTGATTGTTGGCCTGTACCCAAAGAGCAAATCGCGCGATGTGGCCAAGAAACTTGGTTTTGAGGTTATGGATACCGCCGATGCAGTGAAAGCTGCCGATGTCATCATGCTCGGAGTGCCGGACATGAAGCAAAAAGCGGTTTATGAAAAGGACGTTGAACCCAATTTGACCGAAGGGAAAGCGCTTCTTTTTAGCCATGGCTTTGCGATTCATTTCGGACTGATTAAGCCGCCCTCGAATGTGGATGTCATCATGGTGGCACCCAAGGGCCCTGGCCATGTGGTCCGCAGTCAGTACCAGGAAGGGAAGGGTGTTCCCGCTTTGATTGCCATCGAGCAAGACTATACCAAAAAAGCCAAAAAACTGGCTCTTGCTTGGGCAAAAGGCGTTGGGGGAACCCGTGCGGGCGTTTTGCAAACCACTTTCAAGGAAGAAACCGAAACCGACTTGTTTGGTGAACAAGCGGTTCTTTGCGGGGGTTGTACAGCCCTTGTACAGGCTGGTTTTGAAACCCTGGTGGAAGCCGGCTATCAGCCGGAAATGGCGTATTTTGAGTGTTTGCACGAGTTGAAGTTGATCGTGGATTTGATGAACGAAAGCGGCATTGCCGGAATGCGTTTTTCCATCTCCGAGACCGCCAAGTATGGTGACATCACTCGCGGTCCCCGGGTTATTACCCAGCAGACCAAGAAATCGATGCACAAAATCCTCAAGGAAATTCAGGATGGTAAATTTGCCCGTGAATGGACCAAGGAATACGAAGGTGGCCTGAAGAACTACAAGGCTCTCCTGAAAGAGGGTGAAAAGCATCAGATTGAGAAGACTGGAAAACGCCTGCGTGGTTTGATGCCTTGGGTGGCCAAGCGCAATCTCAAAGGCGTGCAAGCTTCCTATAGTTAAATTTTAGTTGGTGGTTATTTGTGTAACCCGGAGCCTTGTGTTGGGCTCCGGGTTTTTTTTGCAGTCGGGCTCTGGAAGGGGGCAGGGAAGGTTGAGCATCTTTCTCAATGGAGAGATTGCAAGCAGGTCCCATTAAGCCCGAGAGACCGCTTTATTCAGACGGTGTGGGTGCCCCGGGCCATTTCTCGCCTCCTTCCTGTGTGTTCCATCTCCGCAAGGGTGAACAAAAAAAGCCGCTTCCCGAAGGAAGCGGCTTTCACGTAGAGGGTGGGGAGGATTAATCCTCGTCGCTCAAAACCTCGTGGGGGATGAATTTATTGTAATCCTCCAGGGTTCCGCCGTCGAGGCAGCATTCAATGATGTCTCTTCCGGTGGGACTGAGGTCTTGGTGGAGGAAGTCGCGCAGTTCCTTGTGGAAGAACTCGGTCAGGATTTCCGCCCCGATATCATAGGCGGCTTCTCCGACTTCCGGTTGTTTGTCGACTTCGAAGAACCAGCTACCGATGGTCCGTCCTTCGATGAGGATAGAGGAAGGCAGGTACCCGAGGAGCGGGCAACGAGCACCTTTCATCTGGGACTTGTCGAAGCGGGCGCCACCGCGACGGGTGATGAACTCCCGGGTAATCCACTGTGGCATGAAGCTGACTTTCCAGGCCCCAATGTGTTGGTTGGGAACCAGGATGTATTTCACCGCCGGAGTGTTGATGATCTGATCCAGGAGCAGATTGGCTTGGTCCACTTTGCGGCCGGTGGCAAACGGCCAGTAGGAGCCGACGCCCTCGGAGGACATGCCTTCGGTGTCCACGATGCTGGGATTGGCGTGGCCTCGGGGAGCGGTTAGACGCCAGAGCCAGGCGAGTGAGGGAGGCAGCAGGTGGAAGAGGCCCATGATTCCGTACGAAGGTTTTTCGCGGGTGCAAGGGGGGCAACGTACCCCAAAGCTTCGGATATCAACATCGACGGCTTTTTGGACAATGCCCGGGATGATGTTCCGTGGAATGACGACCCGCGGATTGGGGCAGGGCGAGCCCGGCTCATCCATGATGTGCTCCCAGATCAACGCGGTCGAACCGGGGTTGGCATCGATGTTGAGGAAAAGAATTTTTTCCTTCGGATGAATGGTCATCTCCTCAAGGTGTGGGTCAGTGCCGTATTTTTCGATGTGGTTGACCCGGACGAACCAGGCGTCCTCGGCGTCCATGAGGGTGAGTTTTCCTTGTCCCTTGTCAAGGGAGGGGTGGCAGAGGGCCATGTCATCGGTGACCGGACGCAATTCACAACTGCTCGGCAGGGTGAGGGTGCGTTTTTCACCGCTGACGATGTTTTTGCCCAGGAGCAGGCGGCCGTCTTCCTCGCGGTGGGCTTGTTCGAGCATTTCGCTCTTGCCGCCGCCACTGGCCCCTTCGTGGGAAATAACAACTTTATTGCCGTAGGGGGTGACAACTTGGACGGTGGAACCGTGCATGGTGACCCATTTCTCGTCTTCGCCCAGGTTGAGCAGAACTCCGTAGATGCCTTTCTTGGCACTTGGTCCCGGATAGAGGTTGTAGCTGAAGAGTTCGTGATTATCCGGAGTCCGGTTGTGCACAACCACTTGCTTGCCTTCAAAATGGGTATGCCGGAAAGGCGGAGCAACATAGATCACCGACTTCGGCGAAAAGCCCTCGGGTACGTTCTGGGGCTCGATCAAGCCTTGCAGTAGAGCCAATCCGAGGGCGAAGAAGCCGGCATTGTCCGGCGCGACCACGAAGGCATCAACTCCTTTGCCGGGCATCCCTGCCTGGAAGGGGAATACGGCCAGATTCTGGGTTTTCATCCAGGCAAAGGTTTCATCCCGGACCGGTCCAAAGTCAGTGCCAAAACGTGCCTTGTAGGTAGGTTTGTCGGTGCGGCGCTCATCCCCGATGACCATGCAGTCCGGGTCGCGGCGGCGCATATAGGGTTCCAGGTAATTGGCGGCGATTCCGTTTTTTACGGCGCAGACTTTGGCTTCCACAACATTTCCCTTGCCGGGAACATCGTAGGCAACCTCATGCCAGCCATTGACGGCGTCGCGGGTGGCCAACTCGATGAGGTGTTCGACGGATTGGGCAATCGTCACATTGGGGGCGGCTTCCAGTAGCTCCCGGGTTTCCGGCGGGAGTTTGTAGGGGATGGTGTCTTTAGGCATAGGTTTTGTTCCTTTAAGGTTTAGGAGGAAAGGACCCTTTGGGGAGTCCTAGGAGCCTACTTTATAGCAAATTTGAAAAGAAGAAACTATTCCTCAATTTGCAAAAACCGCGCATATTTTGTGCACTGAAAAAGCGCTATTTTGTTGCAAAAGGGAAACAATCGTGTTTTTACCGGTTTATGCCGTATGCCATCCGAGAGGTTTTGGTGCGCCGGATTGCGGCGTCCAAGGTGTTGCACGCGTTGTGCCAGGATCTCCAGGTGGTCACGGGGCTCGCCATTCGTTTTTACGCTGAAAGGGAGCAGCCGGGGGACATTCCACCCTGCTATGACCAATCTGCCTTTTGCCGTCGTCTCAATCAAACGAAGAAGGGGCAGCGGGGGTGTCACGAGTCATTGCATATTTTACGGGAGGAAACCAGGAAAGGCGAATGGGACGGGGAGTGTGTGGCCGGATGTCATGTCTGTGCGGTTCCGGTAAATTCCTCGGCTGGCCCCTTGGGCTTTCTGGCCTCGGGTGGGTTTATGGAGACGGAGCATCATTTGGTGGAGATGAATCACTGCCGGCACCTTTTGGAGCGGCGGGGCATTCGGCTTGCTCCTGGCGAAATTCGGGCGCTTTTGGAACAATCACCGGTTCTTTCTCCGGAAAAGCGGCAGAGTCTTTTGCGTCTTTTGCAAATGGCGGCGGGGTATTTGATCAAGGAGTTGTCCCTGGAATTGTTTGTGCAGGGGCAGGATTTGCCAGCCAGCATTCGCCGGGCCTGTGAGTATATTCGTCACCACTTTGCCGAAGATCCGGTGCTTGAGGAGGTGGCCCGGGAGGTAGGGTTAAGCCCGAGTCATTTTTCCCGGCTTTTTCACAGCAAGACGGGCTTGCGCTTTAAGGAATATGTGAACGAGGTACGTTTGCAAAAGGTACGGGAACTTCTGCGTGATTCCGATGAGCGTATCACCAGTTTGGTAGAGGTGGCGGGTTTTCGCTCGATTTCACAGTTTAATCGTCAGTTTCGTGCTCATTACGGCCTTTCGCCCCGGGATTATCGCAAGCAGTGCCGTGAAAGGTATTCGGAAAGAGAATACGATGAACGGGGTTTGTCCGAAGGTCGGACCGTTTCCTCATACATGGTTTCCCCGGAAGATTTCTGAAGGCGATCGGTAAAGCAGTGTTAATAACCCAGGAGGGTGATTTTCCGGCGGGCGGCCTCCCGCAGAACTGCAGATTTGTCCAGAATGAGGCATTTGCCCGCTTCCAGCGCGGCGGCGTGAAGACCGTTCTCCTCCATGACCTCGAGGGTTTTTAGACCAAAAACGGGGACATCAAAGCGGGTATCCTGCTGAGGTTTTTGGGTTTTGACAAAGAGGGACTCTCCTTTCGGAAAAGTGCCTGCGCGGGCGAGCATCCGGTCGGTGCCCTCAAAGGCCTCGACGGCAAGAACGGTTCCTTTACGCACCACCACTCCCTGCCCGATATCGAGGCGGGCGATTTCCCGGGCGATATGGATTCCATGCTGCAAGACGGTTTCCGGAGGTTGGTAACGTCCCTTGTTCATGACTCCATGTTCGGCGAGATCCTCGTCCATAAACGCGCGGGCATCCAGCAGGTGGCGATCGATGGCCTCCATCTCCTCGGCAATCGCCCCGAAAATGGTTTCCGCATTGCGCTCTTTGAGGCGAGCCAGGATCGCCACGGCCTTTAAGTCGGGGTGCAGACCGCGAAACAGTCGGCGTGGGGTGATCTGTCCGGCCATAATGGCTTGTTTGGTGGGCCAGCGGGAGAGGATTTTCAACATTTTGCCCAATTGACCGACTTTGATGGTCGCCCGCCGGTTTTCCGGAACCCGGGCCAAAAGCTCGGGGCTCGTTTCGTCCTCGTAGCCCAGAATCCAAGGTTCGTGTCCGGCTTGGCGAATTCTTTCGAGGAGCAATTCGGGGTATTGGCCCTTGCCCGCCAACAGAGCGATGGGTTGAGCGGGAAAGGGATCTGGAAGGAAGCGGGACAAGGGTTTTTAAGTGTGGGGTCGGCAAGCGGGTCAGGCTTTCTCGAGGGCGGCGAGAATATCCTCTTCGATATCCGCATAATCCTCGATTCCCACGGATAGGCGAACATAGTCCTCGCTGACGCCGGAAGCTTTTTGCTGATCTGGCGTCAACTGGGAATGGGTGGTGGTGGCGGGGTGAATCGCCAGTGATTTGGCGTCTCCGATATTGGCCAAATGGCTGAAAAGCTGCAGGCTTTCGATAAAACGGCGCCCCGCTTCCAGTCCCCCTTTGATGCCGAACCCGATGAGCGCCCCATGGTGCTTGCCGAGATACTTGCAGGAATTTTCGTGGTAGGGACTGGAGGGCAGGCCGGGATAGGTGACCCAGTTGACTTTATCGTGCTGTTCCAGCATGCGGGCGACTTTGAGGGCATTCTCGCAATGCCGCTCCATACGCAGGTGCAAGGTTTCCAGACCTTGTAGAAAGAGGAATGAATTGAAGGGGGAAACACAGGCTCCGATATCGCGCAGAAACTGCAAGCGGAGCTTCAGGATGTAGGCAACATTGGCTCCGCCAAAAGGAGCGAACTCCTTGAAAGCATCCCAATACACCAAGCCATGATAGCTGTCATCCGGTTCGGTGAATCCGGGGAAATTGCCGTTCCCCCAGTCAAAGGTGCCGCCGTCGATGACAATTCCGCCGATGGAGGTTCCGTGCCCGCCGATGTATTTGGTGGCGCTGTGGACCACGATGTCCGCACCCCATTCGAGAGGCCGGCAAAGAATCGGGGAGAGGGCCGTGTTGTCGATCATCAAGGGCAACCCTGCGTCATGGGCAATTTTCGCGACTTCCTCGATGGGGAATATGTTTAGCTGGGGATTTCCCAGGGTTTCGCCGTAGAGGAGTTTGGTGTTTGGCTTGATGGCCCGCTGGAAGGCCTCGGGGTCGTCGGCATCGACAAAGGAAACCTCAATGCCCATTTTGGGCAGGGTGTAGTGAAAAAGATTATAGGTGCCGCCATACAGTTGCGAAACCGAAACCATGTGATCCCCGGCTCCGCAAATATTGAGAATGGCATTGGTGATGGCGGCCTGTCCGCTGCTGAATCCAAGCCCGCCGACACCCCCTTCGAGCGCGGCCACTCGTTTTTCAAAGACATCGGTCGTCGGATTCATAATCCGGGTATAGATGTTGCCGAGTTCTTTTAGGCCAAAAAGGTTGGCCGCGTGTTCAGTATCCCGAAACAGGTAACTGGTGGTTTGGTAGAGGGGAACTGCCCGAGATTGGGTGGTCGGATCCGGTTCTTGACCAGCGTGGACCGCGCGAGTGCCGATACGAGGGGAGGAGGGTTTTTCTGCCATACAGGTAATTTTTCGGATGCGGGCCAAAGAGTCAAGCCAGCCCTGTCCCCTTCCGGGACTGTGGCCCCGTTTCAATAGTCCGGGTGGGGTGGCAAGCCGCGAAGGGACCGAACATTGAGGAGTATTAACTTTTCTAAACCAACAAATCCTTCCCCATTATTATTCAGTTGCACAAACGATACTGGTCTTTGACAGTAGGGTGTTTTCCCGCATAGTGTGAAATTTATTTACCAATGATTGCCAACGATGAGATCCCTGAGCCGCACGACAATGACGGCCTTGCCCTGATCACCAAAGGGATGGCTCCCCATCTCAATGCTCTGGACGGTTTTTTGCGCGAACAGATTGCCGCCTTCGAACCTGAGGTTCAGGAGTTGGTGGAATTTTGTTTGCAACGAAGCGGCAAGCGGATCCGCCCGATTCTGTTATTTCTGTGCGGGGATTCGGAAAAGCCGGATTCCTCCCAAATCCGGGCGGCTGCGGTTCTGGAGATGGTCCATCTGGCGACTTTGGTGCATGACGATATTTTGGATGAAGCTGATCTGCGTCACGGGCTGCCGACGATTAGTCATAAATACGGTGCGCAAACCGCAGTTTTGCTCGGGGATGCACTTTTTGCCCATGCGGTTCATCTTTCCGCGCAGTTTCCGGATACGACCGTTTGTCGTTTGGTCAGTCGGGCAACCCGGACGGTATGTTCCGGCGAGATTGCCCAGTCCGCCCGCAAGGATTTCGAGCTGATCAGCAAAGAGACCTATTACCGGCTCATTCAAATGAAAACTGCCGAGCTTTTCCGCGTGGCCTGTCATTTGGGTGCCTTTTTGCAGGGGCATTCCGAGGAGACGGTCAAAGCGGTTTCCGAATACGGAAATCATCTGGGGATCGGTTACCAGATCTATGATGATCTGGCCGATTTTTTTGGTCAGGAAGCCAAGGTCGGGAAAACCCTGGGAACCGACTGGGCCAGTGGAAAAATCACCCTTCCGGTTCTCCTTTATCTGCAACAGCATCCTGCGGAGGAACGCCAACGTCTTCTTGCCGAGGCCCGTAAGGGCGGAGTAAAGGTTCTCGGCGACTGGCGTGAGGCCATGCAGGAAAAGGGGATTTTCGAAACCGTCGCGCAAGCGGTGGATGAGGAGATTACCAAAGGTGAGAAAGCTTTGGGCAAACATGCCAGTGCCCTGCCGGCCTTAAATCTTTTGCCTTTGGGGGAATTCCTCCGGCAAAAGGTGCACAAGCTTCGTCCTTCCTTCGCCGTTTCCTGAAATTCGCCAAGGGAGAGGCCATGTTGCTTACTGATTGGCGTTGAAGCTTGTCCCGGGAAGGCAAAAAGGGTAAGGTGTTTGGTCTATGAGTCCCCTCGAGTATTTTGGTATAATGCTGATCGGCCTGCTGGGTACCGGTCATTGCGTGGGGATGTGCGGTGGCTTTGCCCTGATGGCGGGAGAGGGGGCCAAAAATCCCACCGCCTTGCTGTACCGGCATACGCTCTATCAACTCGGCAAAGCTTCCACCTACATGTTTTTGGCTTTGCTGTTGTTTCTTTTGGGAGCTGCTTTTCAGGGGGCCAGTTGGTTTTCCTCGCTACAGTATGTTCTGGCCTGGGTGGCGGGGATCATCATGGTCCTGTTTGGGTGGACCCAGCTCTCCGGGCGCTCATTGACCCGTGGGATAAAAATGCCTTCCTGGTTGTCGGGCGGCAAAGGGTGTTCCCTGATGCTGGCATTGTTTTCCAAGCGCAGCGGTGGATCGGTTTTTCTCCTCGGATGGATGAATGGATTCATCCCCTGCGGGTTGTCGTATGGGGTCATCCTTTACCTGGCCACCCTGCAATCCCTGGAAGCCAGTTTGGGCGGAGCCTTTGTTTTCGGCATGGCGACCATGCCTGGCCTATATCTTCTGGCCCGCTCACGTTTGTTTTTTAATCTGGACCGGCGGGTCTGGTTGATCCGCGCGATGGGGGTGACGGTGGTGTTGTTTGGAGTGATGTCAATGATCCGCGGGACACCCGGTTTGCAGGAGTGGGTGGGAGAGAATGTGTATGCCCGGTTTAACGTGGAAACCCCGGCGGTCTTGGCGGGGTTTTTGCCCGACCTGTCAGGGTTTGGGTGCTGTGGGACCGCCCCTGGCCAGACCCTGGATAGTTCTCTTGACGCTGCTGGAGAGGCTTCCTGCTGTGCCGCACAGCCGTCGGACGAGGCCGCTTCGGACCAGTCCGCCAAGGCCTCCAAAGAAAAGGAAAATTCCTGCTGTGAAGACCTTTCCTCAACGGAAGCCTCTCCCCAACCCTTATCGCAAAATGAGTAAAACAAAGCGCATCGAAACGGAAGGCGGCGAAAGTCTTGGCCAAAATGCTTTTGCCGGTTTGTCCCTGGGTGATCTGCCGGAAGGTCCGCAGCAGGATGCTGCTCCGGAAAAGAAGGCCGGGAAGGAAAAGAAACAGAAAAAATTCCCCCTGGTCTTGCGCCGGGAAAAGAAAGGGCGTGGAGGGAAAACGGTTACCGTGTTGGAAGCTCCCGATCATTCCATCGGGCCACGTTTGGAGGCCTTGTTGCAAGTCTTGAAAAAGTCCCTGGGACGTGGCGGCCAGAGGGAAGGGCGGTCCCTGGTGTTACAGGGGGAGCCCGATGAGCGCTTGCGGGAGTTGGTGGAGAATGAAGGATTCCGTCTGAAAGGCTAGGTTGTAAAGTGCGGGACTTTCTACAGGAGAAGGTTCTTTGGCAATCGCTGCCGGTGGCCACCGTGGTGGCACTTTTAGCCGCCCCCCGAATTGCCCAGGGCCCTTTCGAGGCAGGGGTGTGGTATTTGGTTTTATTCGCTTGGGCGGTTAGTATGCTGGCGGCTGGTGCGGTTTTTGCCTGGGGCCGCAAGGGTGGGTTGGCCGGACCTTTCCCGGGGCACGCCCTGCACTGGTGGCCGATGCTTCTTGCTTTTGGGTTAGGCTCACTCATGGCTTTGCTTTTCATGGGAATGGACACGTTCTGGCGCCCGCTTTTGGCGCGCTCGCCGGAACCGAGTCTGGAATACCTGGCCTATCCCCGGAACTGGAACGAATGGGTTCGTCTGGTTTTGTGGAATATCGGGTTTATGACCTTGTTTTTTACGGCAGCCGCGATGGCCGTGTTTGCTAGGGTTTCCCGTCGTTGGGTCGTGGCATTGCTGGTGGTGGTGTTTCTCCGTTTCATCGCCTCGATCTATCGTTTGCAGGCTTATGACATGGGAGAGTTTTGGCCCGTGGCTTTGATTACCACCGTTCCATTTTCGATTCTGGCCTGTTGGCTGTATGCCCGGCACGGTTTTCCGGCGGTGATCGCTTTCACCCTAACCAAGGATGTCCGGCATCTTTTCCGGGACGATTTTGTCCTTTTTTAAGAAGAAAGAGAATCGCGTTGTGGGGAGACCCTGCGGAATTTATTTTGCCTGCTCCCGAAAATCCCTCATGTTTTGGAGATGAAAGGAATTACCGGAATATGGGTTGACCCGAAAAACGGGACGTTGTGGACGCAGACTTCAGTCGGTGCAAGGGAAGGGTCGTTCACACCCTTTTTGTGGGTGGATGATGAATCTGCCCTCGACTTGCCGACGGAGAGCAAGGTGGTAGCGGGTCGGGGAGAGGGCGTTTTCTCCCGGAGAATCGAGTTCTCGCATTTTGCCGGGTACCAGGAATTCCTTAGCGCCCATCGGGGCTACCCCGGGCTGTGCCCAGTGCGTAACGCGGAAAGTCTCGCTTTGGTGAGCAACGGGTGGCGGATGTTTGCCGATCTGTTGCTGGGTGATTTAAACCGTTGCCAGCTCGACATCGAAACCGCCTCTTCGGAAGAAGGTGTCTTCAGCAATGCCCGGCGGAAAGGGGATCGGGTTTTGGCGATTGGCCTGCGCCTGGGTGGCCGGGATGTACTGTTGGAATTGGAGGAAGATTCCGATGCGGCGGAAAAGCGTCTTCTGCAAGACTTCTCGGATTTCCTGCGTAAGGAGGATCCGGATACTCTTGAAGGGCATAATATTTATCGTTTCGATCTGGATTATCTGCGCCAGCGTGCCAAGCGTCATGGCTTGCCCTGCGATTGGGGACGTTTTGGGCAGCAGGCTGTGTTTCGCAGTTCCCGCCTCAAAGTGGCCGAGCGTTGGGTGGGTTTTCCTCGTTGTGATTTGCCCGGGAGGACCGTGGTGGACACCTATCTATTAGTGCAGCTCTACGATCTCGCCAACCGGGATCTCACCGCTTACGGGTTGAAAACCGTCGCCCGCCATTTTGGCATAACCCCAGCCGACGGGGCGGGGCGAACCTATATCGAGGGTGGAGCGATTGACCGGATTTTCCGGGAAGACAGGGAGGCTTTTCGGGCTTATTTGAAAGACGACCTACGGGAAACCGAAGGCGTCGCGAATCAACTCCTGCCGACGTACTTTGCCCAGACCAAGAACTTTCCGATGACTTTGCAGGAGATTTTGCTTCGTGGCACCAGTCAAAAGATCGATCTTCTTTTTCTGGAAAAATACTTTCGGGCAGACGCTGCGATACCCGATTTTACCAATGAATCGGTTCCTTTTGAAGGCGGGTACACGATCGGTTCGGCGGAGGGGGTATACCGCAAGGTTCTGCACTTTGATGTCGCTTCCCTTTACCCGAGCCTACTTCTCGCCCTGGGGCAAAATCCGAGAGCTGATCATCTCGGGGTTTTTCTGCCCACCCTTCGGAAATTGCGGGAATACCGCTTACGTTATAAGAAATTGGCGCGGGACGAAAAGGATCCTCTTCTCCAAACAGAGTATGCGGCCCGGCAGGCCGCTTATAAAATCATCATCAACTCCTTTTACGGTTACCTCGGCTTTGCCAATGCGCGTTTCGGGGATGTGAAATTGGCCGCGAAGATTACCCGGCAGGGGCGTGAGTTATTGCAAAAATTGATTGAGGCGTTTCCGCAATGGGGGTGCCGTGTTCTGGAGGCTGATACCGACGGACTCTATGTGGAGGCCCCAGACTATTGGGATAATCCAGGTGAGTTGCTGGCCAAAGCCAGTGCCCTTTTGCCGGAAGGGATCCAATTGGAGTGTGACGGATCCTATGTGTCCATGTTTTGCTACAAAGCCAAAAATTACGCTCTTTACGATGGGGAGAATATTATCGTTCGCGGATCAGCTTTGCGTTCACGGGGAACCGAACCTTTCTTGCGGGAACTGACCAATAACCTGATTGCGTATCATCTGCGGGGCCCCGAGGCGGAATCGGTGGTTGACCCCCAAAAAGCCTGGGAGCAGGTGCACGGCGCGGTCTGTGCAGGTGACTTCCCCATTGAGAAGCTCGCGAAATCGGAAAACCTGAGCCAGAGCCCCGTGGCCTATGTTCGTGCCCGGGAAAGCGAAGGCCGGAAACCTCCCCGGCGGGCTTCTTTGGAGGCTGCGCTAAAAAAAGAGGAAAAACTACGGGCCGGGGATCGGGTTACATTTTTCATTTCCACCAAACCCAAAGCCTCCGACCCCGATTGGAAATATTCCCAGCCCATCGAACATTTCGCCCCCTTGACCTGCACCTATGACGTGAAAACCTACGAAAAAAAACTCAAAGACTGGCGCAAGCGCTATTTGCCAGATGCCAGAGGATGAATAAGCTCCTTTGGAATTTACGTTCTAGAAACTTAAGTATTGACGGTAGGTGGGTTTTTGGTTTTATGGGGGTATGCAACGACGCAGATTACATTTTACGGATTGTCCGGCGGTTTATCATGTGATGTCGCGGACAGTGAATGGAGAAAAGATTTTTGGTGAGAAGGAGAAAGCCTCGATTGCCAAAATGTTACACCGGGTGGCGGCCTTTTCCGGGGTCAAGGTATTGACCTACTGCATGATGGCCAATCACTTCCATATTCTGGTGGAAGTGCCCAGTGCGGAGGGGGTCGAGCTGACCGATGAGGAGTTGGTGGAGCGGTATGAGCATTTGCACGGGGAGAACAATCACCTACGGAAGTCTCCCCGTTCGATTGCTTATGCGCCCAATTCGGTGGAACAGGTGCAGCGGACGCTGGAACAAGGGGGCAAGGAGGCGGAAGAGTTGCGGGAGGCTTTGCACAAGCGGATGCATAATCTGCCGGAGTTTGTGAAGACTTTCAAGCAACGAGTGAGTATCTGGTACA
>JAFIGF010000214.1 GCA_020831535.1 Opitutales bacterium
ACCTAAGCGATAGGGCGGGCGTTTCAGCCCTTACGGAGGGGGCAACCGCTGCGATCATCCCTACGCAACTCTCGTAGCGAAGCGCTTCTATAAGGAGCAAGGACATTCCTGTCCTTGGGGAGCCGATCAGGCGACCTGATTGGTGGGAGAGTTTTTCGAATAGGCACCATCGCTCCCATTCTCAAGGACAGGAATGTCCTTGCTCCTTATTATTATTCACCTCCCCAAGAACATGCGAAAGCCCGATCAATTACGGTAACCATCCAAAGTCCTTAGGTTGACGCATATGCGCTTGGCGGGATCCCTGCGCGGAGGGCTTCAAGCCAGACACGCAAGCCGACCACTTCCTCCGCGCGACCGAAAAAGACCGTGCTAAAATAAAGTTTTTGCGTTACATTACACCTACACCTTACCTATGAAACTCTACCTTGCGCTCATTCTTCTTTGTACCGCCTTGCCCGGATTTGCCACCGAGCACATCAAAGAGGCGAGATCACCTCTGCTTTTGCCGGAAAACCCTGCGGAGGAAGGGAAGGGGGTATGGATTCCTAATTCCTTTGGCGACGTAACGGGGCTGGTCTTGAATGTGGACAAAGTGGGAACGGACCAAATGCTTCAGGTCCGTTTTGGTGAAGACGAGGAACTTACTCCATTTACGGGGAGTGCTTTCCAGATTCACTTGGATGAATTGGTGGAAGATCGGGAGAGGCTATCGAAGGAAAGAACGGTCATTCTCATCGATGAAACCCCTCTCCATATTGATGGCTCACGAGAGATCATCACTTATAAAATCTATTACAACGAAGACCGTTGGGATTCCTCCGGAGTTCGAATGGATTCCGAACGAACTCACTACTCGCTTACTTTTAGTAGAATAAAAAACGACTATGAGGTTTTGTACCTGATTCCTTTCGCGGCAACCTTCCCGAACCCAAACCATCCCCAGGCCCGTCCCGCCAAGCCGGCGATGCCGGAAGCAGGGGTGCCCCTCCGTGATGAATAATTTTCTCCTCCAACGTCAACCCCCGTCCTGGCAGCGAACTTCGGCTTTCGGTGTTGGCTCTTGCGGGTGACCTTATCGACGATGCGTTTAACCATTCCCTTTTTGATTTTTTTGCTGGGTCCGACTCTTTT
Source organism: Opitutales bacterium (assembly GCA_020831535.1). Taxonomy (GTDB): domain Bacteria; phylum Verrucomicrobiota; class Verrucomicrobiia; order Opitutales; family T3Sed10-336; genus JAIUMY01. Next base: position 1,135 of record JAFIGF010000214.1, read on the forward strand.
GCTGGGAGTGGTTTCACTTGGTTTTTTGCACCGGGAGGTGGACCGCATGGAGGAGGAACGGGCCAATTTGCGGCAGGCCAAAATCAGTTCCCTCGAACAGGTGGCGGCCAATTCCGCCTCGAACATCCGGTTGAACTTTGAAGAGGTCCGCGAGGGGTTTGAGGAGAATTTGCAGACCCTCGACCGGGATGGCCTGATGACCCTTCCGGAGGTGAATCCGTTGGTTGCGGATGCGTGGTTTTGGGCGGTCGGAGAAGACATGCCGGAAGGCACCCGGCAAGGATGGAGGCCGGAACAAACGCCGTGGGAGGAGAGTGTTCCGCCGGAGGATGACTCGCCTGCAGAGCAGGTCCGGGAAGAGGCCGGAGAGGAACCTGCCGCGCCCGAAGCCCGCGCCCGGGGCTATCGAAAAGTGGAAGGGGACGAATATGTAGTGGCGAATGTTGAGGTTCGGCGGCAACTCAATGTCCTTTCCCGTCAACAATCGCTTCCGTATGCAGCAGAAGAGGAAGGCAAGGCCCCCGCCCCTTCGGCCCTGAGCGATCCGGGTGATGTGGCCTTGGGTTTGGAGGAGCATGGGGAATCATGGGAAGGCCCGCTGGCGGAGTCCTTTGCAGAGCCCAGGCAGAGAAGAGCCTTACGGGAATCCTTGGTCGCGTCGGGGGAAGGTGGTTGGATGTGGTCGGAGAACGATGGTCAGCGGCAATACATCGGCTGGTGGCAGGATGGCCGCGAGGCCGGGGTGAAGCTTTTGTCTCTCGATCTGGCGGTTTTGCGGGATGAACTGAGCGCACTTTTGCCCAAAGCCGAGGAGGGGGTGGAGTGGTCATTAGCTTCCTCTTCCGGAGCCCCTCGGGAAAAGCGGCTGGGGATTGAGGGTTCCTTGCAGGGAGGCGTCTCGCCCGGAGGGGATTTGTCCTCCTGGCAGGTTCGGTTTCTGGCCTCGCCGCCGGAGAGCGGTTATGCGCCGACGCTGGTTCGTTGGTTGGGCAGTTTTCTCCTACTGGGGGTAATGGCTTCCATCGGTTTGGGTGGACTCCTCTTGCAACGTCAATCCTCCCAGGCCGAGAGAGAGGCCCGGCGGAAAACCAATTTTGTCGCCAACGTTTCCCACGAACTCCGCACCCCCCTGAGTTCGATTCGTCTGTACGCGGAAATGCTCGGTCAAAAACAGCGTTCGGAGGAGCAGTTGGCTCGTTATGCTGGGGTTTTGCAGCGGGAGAGTGGACGCCTGGAGCGCTTGGTCAATAACCTTTTGCAGTTGACCCGGGCCGAAAATGGGAAAACGTCGTCGGTGGAGGAGACGCTTCTAGATTTGCAAAAATGGTTGCCTGAGTTTGCAGAAGAAAAGCGGCCCGAAGCGGAAGGGGCAGGTTTGGTTTTGCATACCGAGGGGCCTGCCGAATCGCTTCCCGTAAAGACGGATCCCGTGGTTCTCCGGCAAATTCTGGAGAATTTGTTGGAGAACGCTTTCAAGTATGCGTCCAGCGGAGATTCGATTGTCTTACGCGCGATGGAGCACGGGGAGTCCTGGCGAATCACCGTCGCGGACCGCGGTCCGGGGATATCCAGAGAATTTCAGGACCGGATGTTTGACCGGTTTACCCGGGGTGATGACAGCTTGGAACAGGCTCAAGGGGGACTGGGGATCGGCCTGAGCATTGCCCGGGAAATGGCGCAACGGATTGGCGCCGAATTGTTTTACGAGGATCGCCCCGGGGGTGGTTCGGTTTTTGTCCTTCACTATTCACAAAATGAAAAAACGCCTTTTAATCGCCGAGGATGATCTTTCCCTGCGGGAGGGTCTGATTGATCTACTGGAGGGGGAGGGCTATGAGGTGGTGGCGGCCCAGAACGGGCGGGAAGCTATGGACTCCTGGGGACAGGGGCACTATGCCCTGGTTTTGCTCGATGTGATGATGCCGGAGAAAAACGGGTTTGTGGTTTGTCAGGAAATCCGCAAAACCAACCCCCATATTCCGGTTTTGTTTCTGACCGCGAAAGGGGAGGAAGTCGATCAGGTGGTGGGTTTGCGGTTGGGGGGCGATGATTACGTGACCAAGCCCTTTTCGGGTAAAGTTCTTTTGGCCCGGATTGAAGCGCTTATGCGGCGCTGTGATCAGGAAGCCAGTCAACCGCGAAAACCCTTGCAAGGGGTTCTTGGTTTTGCCGGAGGCGAGGTGGATCTGGGGCGCTATATGTATCGTCGGGGCAAGCAGGAGCAGAGTCTTACGGCAAGGGAGGTCAAACTGTTGGAGACCTTTGCCGCCAATCCCGGGCAGGTTTTGGACCGTAACTATTTATTGAATACCGTATGGGGGATCGAGTATTACGGCACCACCCGCACCCTCGACCAACATATCGTACAATTGCGAAAAAAGATAGAGCCGAAACCCCATCAACCCAAATTCCTTCTGACCGTCCACGGGGTAGGCTATCGGTATGAGGTGGGGTAGATGAATTAAGAAGGAAAAGTTAAGAGTTAAGAAGTTGATGTCGAGTCCTGAAGAAAAGTTGACAGTTTAGTTTCGTATTTTGGTTTTGGGTTATAGGCAAGAAGTTGGCCTTGCCAAAGGTATTTGGATGAGTTGAATGGGATGTACAGAAGGAGA
>JAFIGF010000216.1 GCA_020831535.1 Opitutales bacterium
TGCATCCCTGCAGGGCCCTATCCTCTCCTTCTGTACATCCCATTCAACTCATCCAAATACCTTTGGCAAGGCCAACTTCTTGCCTATAACCCAAAACCAAAATACGAAACTAAACTGTCAACTTTTCTTCAGGACTCGACATTTTCTTCTTACTTCTTAACTCTTAATTCTTAATTTCCCTCCCCCTCCCTCTTCCCGAATTTCTTTTTTTGCAATCCCTCCAAAAACTCTTCAAAATAGAACGTTTTCCTGAATTTCCTAAAGTAAACCTAAGATTTCATCTATTATGAGTACCGCAACCCAACCTGAAAAACACAGCTTCCAAGCCGAAGTCCAACAACTCCTGGATATCGTCATCCACTCGCTTTACACGGATAAGGAAATTTTTGTCCGGGAATTGACCTCCAATGCCTCCGACGCACTGGAGAAGCTTCGCCACCTGCAAATCACCGAAAAGAATATTCACGATGACCGTTTGCCTCTGGAGGTCAATATCACCACCGACGAAAACGGCGGCACCTTTACCATTCAGGATTTTGGCATCGGCATGACCCGTGAGGAACTGGTGGAAAATCTCGGCACCATCGCCCATTCAGGCTCCAAGGCTTTTCTCCAGGCCATCAAGGAGTCGGGGCAAAACAACGAAAACCTGATCGGCCAATTCGGCGTCGGCTTCTACAGTGCCTTCATGGTGGCCAAGCAGGTCAAGGTCTATACCCGCTCCTGGCACCCCGAGGCCACGGGCTATTGCTGGACCAGTGAGGGCAAGGGTGAATACTCCATCGAAGAGGCCGAAGGCCAGCGCCGCGGCACGAAAATCGTCATTGAATTGATGGATGAAGCCAAGGAATTTGCCAAAGACGCACGAATCAAAGACATCCTCCGCAAATATTCCTCCTTCGTCCCCTTCCCTGTCAATTTGAACGGGGAAAAGGTCAACACCGTTCAAGCTCTTTGGCTGCGCAGCAAAAACGAAATCTCCGAGGACGAGTACAAGGAGTTTTATAAATTCGCCTGCAATGCTTTTGATGAGCCCCGCTACCGTCTCCACTTCAGCGCCGATGCCCCCATCGCCCTGAACAGTCTCCTTTTTGTCCCCGGGGATAACATGGAGCGCATGGGCATGGAGCGTCAGGAGCCCGGCGTGGCCCTGTACTGTCGCAAAATCCTCATCGATCCGCACCCCAAGGGCCTCCTGCCCGAGTGGCTACGTTTTCTCAAAGGGGTGGTGGACAGTGAGGATCTCCCCCTCAACATCTCCCGCGAAACGATGCAGGACAGTGCCCTCATCCAGAAGATCGGCCGTTTACTGACCAAACGCATGCTCAAGTACCTGGAAGAGGAATCCCGTAAAAATGTCGAAGACTACGAGGAGTTCTTTACCCGCTTCGGCTTTTTCCTCAAAGAAGGGGCCGCGACGGATTTCACCCACAAGGACCAAATCGTTCCTCTGCTGCGTTTTGAATCGAGCCTCACCGAACCCGGCCAACGCACCACTCTGGCGGAATACATTGACCGGGCCAAGGAAGAGCAGAAAGAGATTTACTACCTCGTCGGTCCCAACCGGAAGGCCATTGAAAACGGCCCTTACCTGGAAGCCTTCAAGGCCCGCAACCTGGAAGTCCTCTTCCTCTATGAAAGCGTGGACGAGTTCGTCATGAACAACCTGCAGGAGTACCAGGAGAAAAAACTGGTCTCCGCCGACCGCGACGACCTGGATCTCGGCGACGTTTCCACCGATCCGGAAGCCCGGAGCCTGGAAGAAGCGGAGGTCAAATCCCTCGCGCAGTGGTTCCGCGATAAACTGGGTGACCGCGTGGCCGAGGTCTCCGGCAGCAACCGCCTGGTGGACAGTCCGGCTCTCGTTTTGAACACCGATAAAATGATGTCCGCCTCGATGCGCCGGATGATGAAAGCCATGGGACAGGAAGGCGACCTGACCCCCAAGGTCAACCTCCAGCTGAATCCCCGGCACCCGCTCATTCTCAATCTATCGGAATTGCGGAACGCCAATGAAGGACTCGCCGCCAAAGTGGCCGAGCAGATCTTCGACAACGCCATGATCGCCGCCGGTCTTCTCGACGACCCGCGCCCCATGGTGGACCGCATCTACCAGATTCTCGAGGAAGCCTCGAAAAAGGAGTAAGATGAAAACGGTGGTTCTTTGTAGTGGCGGAATGGATTCCGTGGTCGCTCTGTACGAGGCCCATTCCCGCCACGAAGTTCTCACCGTGCTCAGCTTCGATTACGGTTCCAAGCACAATGCGCGGGAAATTCCAATGGCGGCGTACCATGCCGACCTTCTGGGCATCCCGCACCGGGTCATCGAACTGCCCTTTATCAACCAGACCTTTTCCTCCCATTTGTTGCAATCCGGGGGCACCATCCCGGACGGGCATTACGCCGAGGACAACATGCGCCAAACGGTGGTGCCCTTTCGCAATGGCATCATGCTCGCCATCGCCGCCGGTTTTGCCGAAAGCCAGGAGGCGGAAGGCCTGGTCATCGCCGCCCATAGTGGCGACCATGCGATTTATCCCGATTGCCGGGAAACCTTCATGGAGGCCATGCACCGGGCCGTCGAAAGCGGCACCTACGCAAAAGTGCAAATCCTCCGGCCCTTTGTTCATCACGACAAAGCCTGGATCGCCCGGCGGGGACAGGAACTGGACCTCGACTTCCGCTACACCTGGTCCTGTTACAAGGGCGGTGACACGCACTGCGGCACCTGTGGCACCTGCGTCGAACGACGGGAAGCCTTTCTTCTGGCCGGCGTTCCCGACCCCACCGACTATCTGGCCACGCCCCCCCTGCCGGCGGCTCCCGACGGCTCCTCCTCATGAACCTCAGCGAGATTTTTTATTCCCTGCAAGGCGAAGGGCTTTTGGCCGGAGTGCCCTCGGTCTTTGTTCGCACCTCCGGCTGTAATCTGCGCTGCCGCTGGTGTGATACTCCCTACGCCTCCTGGACCCCGGAAAAGAATGAGGTTTCGCTGGAAGAAATCCTCACGCGCATCAAAGCTTTTCCCAGCAAATATGTCGTCCTCACCGGAGGTGAACCGATGGTCGCGCGGGACCTCCCCGAATTGGCTCGCCGCCTGTCGGAAGAAGGGTACCATGTGACCATCGAAACCGCCGCGACCCTTCCCCCCGAGGGTATCCCCTGCGACCTTGCCAGCCTCAGCCCCAAGCTTTCCAACAGCACCCCGCGCCAGGGAGAAATCACCCCCACCTGGATACGCAAACATGAAGACCTTCGCCTTCAGCCGGAAGTCATCGCAGCATGGCTCACAAAGTACCCCTGGCAATTAAAGTTCGTCATCCAATCCCCCGACGATTTAGCCGAAGTGGAGGCCCTTCTTGCCGAACTGGCCATCGCCGACCCCGCGCGGGTCATCCTCATGCCCGAAGGCACCGACCCCCAAACCCTTCATCAACGAAACCAATGGCTGAGCGGGATCTGCAAGGAAAAAGGCTTCCGCCTCGGCCCCCGGCTTCATGTCGACCTCTACGGCAACACCCGGGGCACCTGAGATTAGAGATTGTACGTTTGGGTCGCCGCCATGCCGGGATGTTCGACAATCAATCGTCTCGCCCCCCAGGACCAGCGTGGCTGGGGAATGCTCGAAGCCCGGTTGATGTATTGCCAAGTTTCATTGGCGACTTCGTTCCGGTTTCTCAGATTGATGACCACCCCACGAATCTCTGCCGCCTCCGCTCGGGGCTCCGGGGTGTAAAAGAGAATGATAAAATCAGTTCGCGTCGGGGCAAATTGCAATCCCGCCAAGGCCGGATTCTCCGCTTCCTGCAAAAGAAAGCGAGTCCCTTCCCATTGTTGGGCCTCCGCATAAAAAACCCCGTCCTCCTCGACAATCGACCAATCCGAAACGCGCTCTGGAAAGTGCTTTGAACCTGTCCCCGGTTCCCGCGACTGGCAACCAGTCCATAAAAAGAGAGAAAGCAGCAAGAGCACGCCCCCCCAAAGAGGCAAAGACCAAGGTTTCGAAATGGCAGAATTCATACCCATTCCATGGCGAATTCCCCCTCCAACGGCAAGTCTCAAAACAAAAATCCCACCCTCCCCTCATTCCATCCTTGGCAAAACCGCCCAAACCCCTAAGATTCTCCCTATCCACGTGGGGGTAGCTCAGTTGGATAGAGCAGCGGTCTTCTAAACCGCAGGTCGTGGGTTCGAATCCCACCCTCCACGCCATATAAAAGTAAGAGTTAAAAGTTAAGGTCGAAGACAGCGTAGCAATTAAGAAGTAAACGGCCAAACGTTTAAGGGAATGTTATGGGTGGGATGAGAACCCACGAAGTGGTTTGGCCGTAGCGAAGAAAACCAGTCAAAAGAAGGCTCTCACTAAGGCGCCAAGGCACAAAGGTATGACTGAAATCGACGGAGCGCAGCGGAGATGGCAATAGCTTTGTGCCTTCGTGCCTTGGCGAGAGAATACCAGAACCAGACGGTGCCAACCCCGGCTTACGGTACCGGCTCCTGGCCTCGACGTTCGCGAGAAGAAGGTTGATTTGCAGGTTATCTTAACCTATCCTTATCTTATGCAAAAATCGCTCACAGCTATTATCCGAAAAGAAGACGATGGGTTTATTGCACTCTGCCCCGAAATCGACGTTGCCAGTCAAGGCGATACAATAGAAGAGGCTAAAGCCAACCTTAAAGAAGCGGTCGAATTGTTCTTTGAGTGTGCCTCTCCGGAAGAGATCGAAGATCGAGTTGGTCAAGAATCCTACATCTCCGCGCTGGAGGTAGAAGTTGCCTAAGCTTCCCATCTTGTCGGGACAGGAGGTTGTAGCGATTTTAGAGCGAAATGGATTTTAAACAGCTCGTCAAAGAGGTAGTCACATAGTCATGCAGATGAAATGATGAAAAAAACATTCTTAGCCCTCCTCCTTTTTGCTTTTACAGCATTTCCTCTGCATGCAGAAGATACGACAGAACGTCGACATCCAAACCATAAAATGGAGGTTACATTTGTCCCCGCCAAGGAATCCTTTTCGCAAGATGGGCCCGTTTTGGTAACACTTGAAATCAAAAATATCGGTAATACCCCCTTCATGTTTTGGCAAGGGGGCAGACAACGTGGACCTCGCGACAATCAGTTTGCCTTTTCGGGAGAACAGAGTGGCCGCATGTTGCCCGATATTGGTAATCCCATGAATCTGGGTGGAATAATGAGGCCTGTGCACCTTGACCCACAAGAGAAGGTAGACATTCATGTGGATCTTACCAAGTGGTTTGATTTCACTGAACCTGGAAGAGTCATGTTAAGAGGAAGTTACTACATGTCCTTCGCAGACCCGCAATCAACTAATTACTCCAAAATATGGGAAGATTTTGCTTCGGCGGAATTTTCCATACAAATCGAATAACAGATTGGTTCCTTGGGCTGCGCCCACGGCTGGTATGGCGCCAGGCCCTTGCCCGGCAACGATTTCAGAACACCGAAACCACCAAGACTTCCGCCTGATCTTGGGGAGGTGGACAATCATAAGATAGGGGTAGGGATGCCGAGTTTCTTCGGCACCCCTCCCTCCGAACCGGACGTGCGGATCTCCCGCATCCGGCTCTCCAGTCAGCAAGTTGCTCCTTTGTGGAGACTGATAGCTGCTTCTTTGGCTTCCTTTAGGCT
>JAFIGF010000219.1 GCA_020831535.1 Opitutales bacterium
AGCCTAAAGGAAGCCAAAGAAGAAGCTATCAGTCTCCACAAAGGAGAAACTTGCTGACTGGAGAGCCGGATGCGGGAGATCCGCACGTCCGGTTCGGAGGGAGGGGTGCCGAAGAAACTCGGCATCCCTACCCCTATCTTAAGGAAGCACTTCGCTGACGAGTGGGGAGGGCGAGGGTCTCTCCGAGCTCGAGTGGTCAGGTTGGGGTGCGGGTTCTTGGCGGGCGTTTGTCCTTTGGGTCGGTTCGGTTGGGAATATTATCCTCATTTTGAGAATTTTATAGAAATCGCCGATATTTTCATTGGGAACTGGCAAAAAGGCGGTATACGCAGAGATCTTTTCGAGAGCCAACATTAACTCGCTTGCAATCTTATTTTTCGCTTTACAATCGAGATTCGGAAAAACTTTCTTTGCGAATTGGAATGGCAAGCTTATAAACACATGGAAAAAGAGAGACCTTATTATCTTCATCTGAAAGAAAAAAGTGAAGTGGCAGAAAGATTTAAATACGAATTTTGAAAACTATGAATTGTTTGAATGAAAATAAAAAATGGGTCGGGTGAAGTGGTCCCTGTTGGTTGGACAAGTAGGGGGGTTGGTTTGCATTGTGAATGATGGTTTGGCGACAAGCACCGGCTCTATGAAGGGCAAGGAGAATAGGGGGAGGAAGTTGAGGACTGGCTGAGCCCGCGTGGCATCTGAAAACAGCCTGAGGATCCACCAATTTCCGTTGAGGAAGGTAGCTTTTGTAGGGCCTCCACTTGTGGAGTGCCGCCCGTGAAAACTCTCGCCTCCTGCCAAAGGTTGGCGCAGGCCATCGGAAAGGGCGGTCCTTGTTGAGATCCTCCGCTTGTTTTCCCCGCGACGGCATTGCGCAAGCGCAAGCCCTACAGGAAGATGAGACGCTAATAAGCAGCCAGGAAAAGAGGGGTAGAACAGCCATCCTGGCGGTTTGTGCATTTTGTGAAAACAGCCTGAGGCCCCACCCAATTTCCGTTGAGGAAGGTAGCTTTTGTAGGGCCTCCACTTGGGGAGTGCCGCCCGTGAAAACTCTCGCTCCTGCCAAAGGTTGGCGCAGGCACCGTGTTTTTCTTGCCCGAAAAATGGATTTCAGCTTGAATAGAGTAATGGATGACCTTCGGGTAGTTTTATTGGGGTGTTTCTTACTCCCGCTGTTCTCGGTCGCTCAAGCGGCGGGGGATTTCCGGGTGGCGGTCTTGCAGGATGGCCCCTTGGCGCGGGAGAGTGTTTTGGTGGAAACTTTGAGGGAGGAAATAGAGGCCGCGAACTTGTCCGTTGAGTTGGTTGACGGAGGTCATGCGGACTGGAATCCCGGGGTCGCGCGGGAGCGTTTGGAGGAATTGATGGCCGCTGAGGAGATTGATTTGGTTTTGGCGGATGGGGTTTTAGTGACGATGGTCGCGGCGGCGGAGGATTTTCCTTTAGCAAAGCCGGTGATCAGTGCTTTTGCACACCGGGCGGAGGTTTTCGAATTGCCGGTGCGAGCGGATGGCACCTCGCGCAAGGAAAATTTCAATTGGGTGGTTATGCCCGGCGGGCTGCTCAGGGACTTTGAGGTGTTGCAGGAAATGGCTGATTTTGAGCGCTTGTACGCGCTCGTTGACGGCCACTATAAGCGGGCGTTTCCGGAGGCGGCGGAAAAAGCCCGGGAGCTGGCCGCCGGGCAGGGATTGGAGTTGATCCTATTATCGGCTGAAGACCAGGCGGGACCGCTGCTCGAAAAAATCCCCGAGGGGGCAGTGGTTTACCTGACCCTTTTGCCGCGATTTACCGAAGAGGAAAACGAACTTTTGCGGGAAGGTCTGATCGACCGCCGGGCCATCACTTTCAGTGCGCTGGGACATGCCGAGGTGGAAAAGGGGATTCTGGCTTCGCTGAATCCGGATGCCAAGGGACGCTTGGCCCGCCGTCTATCCCTCCATCTGGAAGAGGCCAAACGAGGGTCTAAAGTAGAGGAAATGACGGTATTTCTAAGAATCGAAGAGAGATTGCTGGTCAACACGGCAACGGCCCGAAAAATCGAATGGGCACCACCCCTGGGCCTTCTTTTGCAAGCCGATTTCACCGAGGAACGTTTGGCCATGGGAGAGCCCTTGTCGTGGGAAGAGGCGATGAGGCGGGCCGAACGCGAGGCCCCCGAAGCGGGCCGGGATGAGGCGCGGGAAACAGAGGCGCGGTGGCGGGTGGCGGAAGCCCGGTCGCGTTTTTTCCCCCAAGTGGAAGGCTTTGTGGACTATGAGCAGGTGGATCGTACCCGGGCCCAACGAAGCCTGGGGATTTTGCCGCGGCGCACTGCCACCAGTGGAGCCGAGGTGCGGATGGTGCTTTTCAGCGATGCCGTGAGGACCGCCTTCCTCAATGCCCGGGAAGGGGTCGCCATTACCCGTGCGCAAACCGAGGTCAATCGCCTGGATCGGTTGGAGGAAACCGGTCAACGGTATTTGGAGGCTTTGGCCGCCCGGGCCTTATGGCGGGTGGAGCTGGATAATCTACAGGTGACCCGACGGAATTTGGAACTGGCTCGAACACGGGATCGGGTCGGGGTTTCGGGACCGGAGGAAATTCTGCGTTGGGAAGCGCGGGAGGTCCAGCAACGGGCCGCAACCTTCCAAGCCCGGGCGGATTTTTATCGGGCGAAGGCGGCGTTGAACGAATTTCTGTCAAAGGACTCCGACAAGCTTTGGGAATTGCAGGAAATTCCTGAACAGGGAGAAGGCTATTATTTTTTTGATGCGGAAATGGACGAGCTTTTAGTGACGACCCGTTCGGTATGGTTGTTTCGTCAATTTGCGTCTTTGACCACCCTGCGGGAGAGTCCCGAATTGGCTGCGCTGGAAGGAGAGAGACGGGTATTGGATCGTCAGCAAGACGAGCGCCGACGGGCTGGGCTGGTCCCTGAAATTTCCGCCGGAGGGCGTTGGGAGTATGAGTTTTATGAGGATCGCCCGCTGGATGCCGGCGTTTTTCCGGACGACCAATGGGGGGTGCAGGTGACTGCGAGTCTGCCGCTTTTCGAAGGGGGGCGGCGGGTCAGTGAGGTTCAGCGACTGCGGGCCGGGGGACGGGCGCTGGAACGGGAAATGGAGCGGATTCGGCGAAAGCTGGCCTTGCGAACGGAGTCCGCCGTGCGTTCGTTGGAGGGCTCCTGGCCGAGCGTCTCCTTTGCCCGGCAGGCGGCGGAAAAGGCTGAGGAGACTTTGGAAATTGTGCAAGAGCGCTACGCCCGGGGGGTGGTCCCGGTGGTTGATTTGCTGGAGGCTCAGAATCAGGCGCTGGAAACCCGTCGTCGGGCGGAGTTGGCCTGGTATCAGTATCTTGGAGACAGTCTGGCCTTACAACGTTCAATGGGTTGGTTCGCTTTTCTCGACGAGAAAAAAAATGAGCAATGGGTGGCGGCCCTGAAGCAATTTCTGGAAGACCATAACCCTTAGCGAAACATTTTTATGAAAGAATTTTGGCAAAAAAGCAGAAGTCATTTACTCGGGTTCGGGGCCTTGGTGAGCGTTCCCTTTTTCCTCTTGGGTTGTGGCAGTGAAGAGCCTGAGGCAGTGGGAGCGAGGCCGGTGTTTGTGTGGTCGGTTCCGGACTGGGCCGACACCGAAAGAGTGCATTTCTCGGGGCAGGCCAAAAGCCCCCAGGAGGTTCGTTTGAGTTTTCGGGTGAGTGGCGAAATTGAGGAATTGGCGGTCTTCCCCGGGAAAGTTTTGGAGGAGGGGGATCTGGTGGCCCGGTTGGATCCGACCGATTATGAATTGGAGGTGCAGCGCATGGAATCGAACCTGGCCCGGGCAGAAGCGCAGTTGGTTCGGGCGGAAGCGGATTACCAGCGAACCCGGGCGCTCTTCGAGGCCGATAATGTCAGCCGCAGTGTGCTGGATCGGGATCGGGCCCTTTTCGATTCGGCTGAAGGAGAGAAAAGTGCCGCGGAAAAATCCCTTGAATTGGCGCAGCAACAATTGTCCCATACCACTCTTAGGGCTCCGCGGGAGGGGACCGTTAGCCGGGTGCCGGTCGAGCAATTCCAATCTGTGCAGGCGGGCACCTTGGTGGCGACGATGAGTTCGTTGGAGCGACTCCGGGTGGAAACCGGAGTGAGTGAACGGGTGATCGCCCGGATCGAGCGGGGTGGGGAGGCGGAGGTCTTCTTCGACCGCTTTCCCGAGCGGTCCTTTGCTGCTACAGTGGTGGAGGTGGCGGTGGAGCCGACCCGTATGGCCACTTGGCCGGTAACGGTGGAATTGGCCGAGCGAGACAATGGCCTGCGCCCCGGTATGGCGGGCAGGGTGGAGTTCCTTTTGCCGCTGGAGGCGGAGAATGTTTTGTTTGTTCCGCCTATCGCCATATCCCAGACCGGGACCGAAACTCCCTATGCGTGGGTGGTCAATGAGGAGGGACGGGTGAGCCGGCGGGAAGTGGAAACGGGCACCCTGCGTGACGGCGGGCTGGAAGTCCGTGGAGGGTTGGAACCTGGAGATCACTTGGTGGTGCGCGGGGTTCGCTTTATGGAAGAGGGGCTCGAAGTAGAGGTGCGCGAAGTGGAGGAGGGAGATCTCCGATGATGCAGGGACTTACCCGCTGGGTCTTGCGGAACAACCGTACCGCGACCCTGTTTTTTCTGTTGATCGCTTTTGCCGGGGGGTGGTCTTTTTGGAATCTGCCGCGGCTGGAGGATCCGGATTTTACGATTCGTAATGCGGTTGTTCTGACCGCGTTTCCCGGGGCCGCTCCGGTGCGGGTGGAAGAGTTGGTGACCGATCCAGTGGAGGAGGCGATTCGGCAAATTGGCGAAGTCGAAGAGGTGAAGTCCCAGTCTCTGGCCGGGATGTCCATTGTCACGGTGTCGGTGTATGAAAGGTATTTTGAAATGCAGCCGATCTGGAATCGTTTGCGCAACCAGATGGATGACTTGCAGCCCGATTTGCCGGAGGGGGTAATGCCGCCAAAGGTGATTGATGATTTTGGGGATGTTTTTGGCATCATCATCGCCTTGCGGGGAGAAGGGTTCCGCCCACGGGAGTTGGAGGATGAGGCCGACCGGGTGCGCGAGAGCTTGCGCACCGTGCCCGGGGTCGCCAAGGTCGAGCTGCATGGGGTGCAGGAGGAGCGGATTTTTGTCGATGTTTATAGCCCGCGGTTGGCGGAGTTTGGCTTCAGCCCCTACCAACTGGCAACCCTCCTGGATGCGCAGAATACGCTGCAACCCACGGGGTCGGTGGTCGCTGGCCCCGAGCGGATTCTGCTGGAATCCACCGGAGAATTTACCTCCCTGACCGATATTCGGCGGGCGAGTTTCCGGCTTCCGGAGATGCCGGAATCAATTTTCCTCGAAGATCTGGCGCAAATCACCCGCAGCTATGAGGACCCTCCCGGCCCCATGACCCGCTTCAATGGCGAGGAGGCTATCTTTATCGCGGTCAGTATGGTGGATGGGGGCAACATTGTTGACTTGGGAAACCGGATACAAAAAACGATGGCGGGCGTGGAACAGACATTGCCGTGGGGAATGGAATGGGATTTCGTTACCTATCAGCCAAAATTCGTGCAGCGGGCGATCAATGACTTTATGTCCAGTCTTTTGCAGGCCTTCCTTTTTGTCCTGGTCGTGATGTTCTTGGCCGCCGGCTGGCGCCTGGGGTTGATCGTTGGCTTGTTGGTTCCCACCGCCATGTTGGCCTGTTTGGCTCTAATGCCTTTGTTCGGGATTGATTTGCAACAGGTCTCTATCGCCTCGCTGATTATCGCCTTGGGCCTGTTGGTCGATAACGCGGTGGTGGTAAGTGAGAAAATCCTCCGGCGAATGGAAGAGGGGATGAAGCGGGAGGAAGCGATCAGCGACGTGGTGGGGCAGGTCGCCTCGCCCTTATTGGTGGCCTCCTTTACCACCGTTTGTGCCTTTTTACCGATCGCCCTGGCCCGGTCAATTGTTGCTGAGTACACCTTTTCCTTGTTCGTGGTGGTTACGCTGACCTTGGTGGCTTCGTGGTTTTTATCGCTCACGTTGGTGCCTTTTCTCGGGTACTACTTGTTGAAGGCCCGTACGAGCGAAACGAATACGGCGACAGAAGAAGGAAAGGATCCTTCGGCCAGGGAAAAGCAGCAGGATAAACAAGCCAATCCGCCGACCCTTGCGGGTGGGCGGGCCTATCAATTTTTGCTGAGGCAATCCTTGCGCTTTCGGTGGCCGATTCTGGCGGGGGTTTTTCTTTTGGTGGGTTTGGCTACCCTGGCCTTTTTCCGGGTGCCGACGATCTTCTTCCCGCCGAATGAACGGGAGATTCTGGTGGTCGATTTCTGGCAGCCCTATGGGACCGATATTGAGGCGACCGGGGAGGCGGCCAAAGAATTGGAAGAGATCCTTTTGGATAAGGAAGAGGTTCGTCGTCTGGGGGTTTTTGTCGGCACCGGTGGGCCGCGCTGGTATTTGGCCCTGGAGCCTGAGCAAAATTTTCCCAACTATGCCTTCTTCCTTTTGGAAACCGAAAAACTGGCGCAGGTTGATCCGTTGATGCGTGAGCTGCGGGCTGTTTTGCGGGATGAATTTCCCGACACCCGGGGACGGGTGTCGCGGTTGGAGCAGGGGCCACCGGTGGGGGCTCCCATTCAACTGCGCTTTCGGGGTGCGGAGATGGAAGAATTGTATCGGTTGCGGAATTGGGTGGAAGAGGAGATTCAGGGGATTTCCGGGATTCAGAATATCCGTGACGATTGGGGGGAGTGGACCAAAAAGCTGGTCATTGATGTGGATCAGGACCGCGTGCAGCGGGCCGGGCTGACCAGTCGCGATGTGGCACTCTCGTTGCGTTCCCATTTGCAGGGCTTTCCGGCCAGCCAATTTCGTGAAGGGGACCGGGTCATTCCCATTTTGGTCCGTTCTTCGGGAGAGCTTTGGCGCAACCCCGAGCGCCTTGGCGGGGCCGAGCTTTATTCCTTTCAAACCGGGGTCAATGTACCGCTGGAGCAAGTTGCGGAGACCCGTATGGAATGGCAGGCCAGCAATATCCGGCGGCGCGATCAAAAACGCACCATGACCCTTGAGGCCGACGTGGAAGGGCGCTATCCCAGCGACGTGTTGGAGGAAATTCTCCCGATCCTTGCGGAGTTGCAAGCCGGGGAGGATTGGCCGTTGGGGTATGAGGTGGAAATCGGGGGAGAGGATGAGGAGAGCGCCAAGGCCCAGCGGGCGATCCTGGCGGTGATGCCCCTGGCCATGGCCTTGTTGGTTTTGGCTTTGATCTTTCAGTTCAATTCCTTTCGCCGGGCGGCGATAATTATTCTGACCCTTCCGCCGATGATGATTGGGATCACTCTGGGGCTCTGGCTGACCGGTTCGCCCTTTGGGTTTATGGCCCTGCTGGGGATGATCAGCTTATTGGGGATTATCGTGAATAACGCCATTGTGATGATCGATACCATCGAATCCGAACGAGCGCGGTTAGACGACCTGCAGGAAGCCCTTTTTTCCGGGGCCGGGCAAAGGGTCCGGCCGATTCTGATGAGTGCTACGACCACTGTTCTTTGCCTGATTCCCCTGGCGGTTCAAGGAGGAGAAATGTGGCGTCCGATGGCTGTAGTGATCATTTTTGGTTTGGCCCTGGCAACCTTGTTTACGCTGATTCTCTGCCCGCTGTTGTACAGTCTCTTTTTCCGTATTTCGAAATCGACCTAAGAACAAACAGAAAAGGCTTTGCCAAAACACGGGAAATTCGGCTTTTTTAAGGGGTGTTGAAAAAGCCATCCCAGATTGTTGTTGTTTCTGACGGGCGCCCCGGGCACGAGAACCAGTCCGTGGGATTGGCGGAGGCCCTACAGCGGAGGGTGGGGGTTCCCTGGGAAAAGGTCTCTTTGCAAGGGTTGTCTTGGGGGCAAGGAATTAGGACTTTGGGCGAACACCTGAAGAGCCTCGAATTTCCCTTGGTGATCGGCGCGGGCCACCGAACCCATATTCCCATGGCCTGGCAGCGGTGGCGGCACAAGGTTCCTACGGTGGTCATCATGCGCCCCTCCTTGCCCTTGCGGTTTTTTGATGTGGCGGTCATTCCCCGGCATGACGGGGGTATCGCCGACCGGGGCGGTCGGGTTTGGCGAACCTTTGGGGCGCTCAACCGGATTCCGGAGACGTTGCCGAACAAGTCCATTCCCGGGATGATTCTCATCGGAGGGCCTTCCCGTCACCATGGTTGGGATGAGGAGAAACTGGAGCATTGCCTGCAGGATCTCTTACCGGAGGAAACGGCAGAGCCATGGTTGGTCACCAATTCCCGGCGGACGCCTGCGGAATTTTGTGAAAATCGAGTGCTGACCGAAAAGGCCGTGGAGTTTTTCCCGCACGAGCAGACTGGTCCAGGCTGGTTGCCGGAGAAGCTTTTGCAAAGCCGGGAGGTTTGGGTGACCGAAGACAGCATGTCGATGATCTACGAAGCCCTGACCGCTGGCGCGAGAGTCGGCATCCTCCCCATGCCCCGGCTTAATAAAAAAGCCCGCGTGATCCACAGCGTGGAGGACCTTCGCCGCGAGGGCCGGGTCGTTTCCTTTGCCGATTGGCAAACCAACGGCTTCGGAAGCAAGGCCAACAAACCCTTCCACGAAACCGGACGTATCGCCGACGCCATGGTTGACCGGTTTTTCCGGTAACGCAGAGGAGTGGAAGGAACCTCCCGTTGAAATGGTCATTCTTGTTGACCGCAACAAACCCTTTGCGGAAATCAGGCCGCTTCCCCAAAAGCGGTTAAAACAGAAAAGAATCGAGCTGGGGCTTCTTGCTGATTTGGTTGGGCCCATCGACGACTTTTTTGCGACTGACAAAGAGATCGAATCGGATTTTCTAACAAGCGGAATCGTTGCCGAAGGAAAGCCGGAATAAGATTGGATAAAGCCAAGTTTTCAAGCTGGCAAAGACCGTTTCCGAATCATGGAAATACAAATTCCCTAAACTGGCAATGCGGCACGCAAGTGGCGAAAGGCAATCAAATACGCAGGAAGGCGGTCAAAAAGGGCTTGTGCCCAATCCTCCCGATACACATGCACGGCCGTATTTCGATCTTTGATAATGTCATACCAAATGGCTTCATCCTGAATCCATCCAAGGGCAAATGCCTTTTCTAAAGCACTACGAGGTCCGTTTGACTCATAACCTTCGGCGCGCACTAAACGCTGTAAGAGCTTCCAACAGACTTCATAAGACAGCTCGAAACGCAAGATTGCACTATCGCGATCACGGGAGTTTCGCTGACTCGCGGGAATTCCCATCGCCTCCTCAAATTGAGCGAGGATGTGGTCGAAATCCTCAAGAGCTTTTCTTATCGCGGGTTCCATACTCAACGAGAGGAAAATGAAGTTGGGACCGCAAAGCAATTGCTTTGAAATCGGGATCAACCGTATCGAAATCGATCAGATCGACAGGTCGAATCGTAGGTAAATCTGCCAGTCTGCGAGAGATCTGACGCATCTGATCCCGTTTGAGCTCGGGTCTCATGGTGTTTTTTGCCATAATACCCAAGTCCAAGTCCGCCCCCTTGCGCGCCCATGGATAGGTCTCTGCCACTGAACCAAAAACAAACAACTCAAACCCCAGCTTGGATGAGTCAGTGAACACCTTGTTCAACCCCCGCACCACACGAGGATCAATTGGGCTCAATTCCTCACTGTTTTCGGCAACTGACATTATGCTGTATTCAATTGCGCTGATCTCAAGAAGTCAAGGAGTATAGCCTTCTGCCGTGGGTGGAGGCATAAACTGAAGGCGGGCCGTATAGGTTTGTTTTGGTGAGAGCACCTTGCGAAGTTGAAAGAGAGGCCTACGGTACTATTGGTAGGGCTTGCGCTTGTGCGCTCCGGGTTTTAGGCTGCGACACAAATTGCCATTTTTTTCATCTACCTCCGATCACCACACCTATGAAAGTCATTCAAATCTTACCGGAACTCAATGGAGGCGGGGTGGAACGCGGCACCTTGGAGCTGGGGCGGTTTTTGGTGGAAGAAGGGCATGAATCTCTGGTCATCTCGAACGGCGGGCGCATGGTGCCCGAGCTGGAGGAGGGGGGGAGTCGGCATATCGCCTTGCCGGTGCATAAGAAACGGCTTTGGTCGCTGCGGCAGGTGAGGGTCTTGCGAAAGCTTTTGGAGCAGGAAAGCCCTGATATTTTGCACCTGCGCTCCCGCCTTCCGGCCTGGCTGGCTTGGTTGGCCTGGCGCAAAATGGACCCCGGGACCCGACCGCGTTTGGTCACCACGGTGCACGGGTTTTATTCGGTGAATCAATACTCCGCCATAATGACTTTTGGCGAGAAGGTCATCTGTGTTTCCGATAGCGTGAAAGACTACGTCCTGCAAAACTACCCCAAGGTTTCTCCGGAAAAACTGACCGTTATCCACCGCGGGGTCGATCCCTCTGCATACCCTTTTGGCTACCGTCCTTCAGAGGATTGGATGGAACAGTGGTATCGGGATTTTCCTGAGACCAGGGAAAAATTCCTCCTCACCCTTCCGGGGCGAATCACTCGCCTGAAAGGGCATGAAGACCTGATTCAAATGATCGCGGCCTTGCCGAAGGACCAACCGATTCACGCGGTCATCGCCGGCGGTGCCGACTCCAAAAAAGAAGCCTACCTGGCGGAGCTGAAAGATCTTGCCCAAAAGCAGGGGATCTCCGACCGGTTGACCTTTGCCGGTCACCGCAGCGATATGAAAGAAGTGCTGGCCCTTTCCGATGTGGTCTTGTCCCTAAGTCAGAAACCGGAATCCTTTGGCCGCACCACCCTCGAGGCGCTCTGCCTCGGGAAGGCGGTGATCGGCTACGACCATGGTGGGGTCGGGGAAATTCTACGGCACCTGTTCCCCCGGGGGCTGATCCCTTTCGGCGACCTCGCCGCTTTGCAGAAAACCCTGCAAGGCTGGGTCCCGCAACCGCCCCGGCCGAACCCGGAAAATCCCTTCACTCTGGAGAAAATGCTGGTAAATACGGTGGCCAGCTACGAGGAAATTGTCGCACGTGAGTCTTGAAAAAGGATTCATCTTTCCTGGACCTCCAATTCGGTGATTCACAACTCTTCACTTACCTGTTAGGCCTTAAAGGCATGTTTTTTATATAACCACCCAATCCAATCCCAATGTCCGAGCCTGTAAATATACTCTGCCTTAAATGGGGAAACCGTTACCCCTCCGACTATGCCAATAAACTTTATCGGAGCGTTGAACGGAATCTGGAGCGGACGTTTCGTTTCTTTTGCTGCACCGATAATCCGGAAAAGGCCATCGTTGGCTATCTTGGCAAAAAGATTCCCTATCAAACTTGCCCGGCACCATGGGTGGGTGAGTATTGGTAATGCTTATGTACCTGTGTATAACTAATATATGATGAGCCAAGGAGCAGCCAATATTCGCGTTAAAATAATCGCTAAGGGTCAAGACAGTTGCCCCTGGCAAAATCATTTGCCAAGCGAGGATGACCGTTGGGGAGACTGCCTATTTCTATTTGATCGGGAAGCCCGCGATTACGATTTTCTCGTCGTCATTGATGATGTTTCCCGCAAAATCAAGGGTCCCGCCGAAACGCTTGCCTGTGCCGATGAACATACGCTCCTTGTCACTACCGAACCACCTACTATTACACGCTACGGCAATGCGTTTTGTCATCAGTTTCATAGCGTCCTAACTACTCACCCGGAATGTTCTCTCCCTCATCCGAATAGGATGTATTCGCAGACGGGCAATCTATGGTTTAATGGCCACTCCTGTTTAGAGTTGCAGTCACTGTCTTTTGCGGAAAAACCGAGGCTTATTTCAACGGTATGTTCCAGTAAACAGCAAAGACACACCCTTCATCAACAAAGACTGGAGTTTACTGAATGGCTTTGTGGAAAGCTGTCTGAGCTCCAGCGCTTTGGTCATGGATTTAAACCTTTAACGAACAAATATGATGCCCTGGATTCTTTCCGCTTTCACCTCGCCATCGAAAACTGGGTTGGCAAACACCATTGGACTGAAAAGTTTTCTGACCCCATATTGTCAGAATGTCTCCCCATCTATTTTGGCTGTCCGAATATGACTGACTATTTCCCCTCCGAGTCCTTTGTGTCCATCGACATCCACCAGCGGGAAGAAGCTCTCGACCGGATCGAAGAGCTCACTAATAATCCTGCAGCCTACCAGAGGCACCGCCCCGCCATCCTTGAAGCCAAGCGATTAATCCTCGAAGAATATAACTTATTACGACTCATCCATGACCATGTATGTCGCTCGTATAATCCGCAGGCCAAGCCTTCAGGTCGAGCACTCTATGGACGTAAGACGATGCGCTTTCGAAATCCAAGAGACCTGTTTTCCCATTTTCGTTGGTTCTTTACCCGATAACCCGGGAAAGAAAAGGTTTGGAAGGTACATGGGTAAAGAAGTGACTTACCGAAAAATGGCATAGTTAAAACCTACGTTGAAACCAAAACTCGTCCGTCAGGCTTTCAGAAATGGCTTTTTCGAGGGCCCGATTGGTGGCTTGGCACATGGCTTCGCGCGAGGGAGTTGAGTCTTTTGACAAAGGCTCTACATGGTGAAATTCCAGAAGCCATTGTTGCTTTCCGGTGCGGGTAAAGGAGAGGGAAACCAGAGCCGCTCCAGTTCTCCGTTGGAAAAGGCCGGGCAAGGGATTGGTGAAAGCGGGTTGACCAAAAAAATCAACCTTGGGCCCTTGCTTCATTTTTTGATCGGCGAGGATTCCGAGCATGCCACCGTTGCGGAGGTGTTTTAAGGGAAGGGAAAAGCCGTCATCCCGGCTGAACATCCTGGTTCCGGAAGCTTCCCTTTCTTTTTTTACCCAGCGGTTGAGCGGCTTGTTGTTAAGTGGGCGGAACATCGCTGCCAGTTCGCATGAGATCCCCTTCTTGCGAAAAATTTCCGGGAGGTGGGCCAAGGCTTCCCAGGGTCCCATATGGGCCATCAAGACGATGACTCCCTGGCCTTTCTTTACTTTTTCATTCAGAAGAGAAATGCCTTTGATGGAAATGTATTTTTCCACTTTATGCCAAGGCAGCCTCGAAAAACAAAATCCCGTGAGGAGATTCGCTCCGCTGCGAAGAAAGACTTCCCGGGTCTGCCGCTCGAGAGCGTCCATTGGTTCGCTTAGATGCTCCTTGGCGATGCGCAAATTTCTTCGAACAATCTTTCGGCGATTGGGCATGAGGCGATAGCAAATGAGCCCAATCCTTTCCCCTAAAAATAGGGTCCAAGTAATGGGGAGCCACTTTAGGGAGGTCAGGAACATTCTGGCCAAGCCATAGGTAAGGAATTGGGAAAGTTTTTTCACAATGGGTGAAATCGTAGTTTCTCTGGCACTTGCCACAAGGTCTATCGAATTAACTTACGGTAACCACTGGGCCCGTTCAGGAGAGTCTCGTGGTCCCCGTCGCCGAGAATACGACCCTCTTCAAAGTAGAGGCGTCTCTCTATGTGATGCAGGGAATTGATGCGGTGGGCGATGACCAAGGTCGTCCGTCCTTTGGAAAGTTCTTCCAAGGCTTCCTGAATCTCGGCATCGATTTTGTTATCCAGAGCGGAGGTGGCCTCGTCGAGGATCAGAATGGGGGCATTCTTAAGGAAGGCGCGGGCGATGGCAATGCGTTGCCTTTGTCCGCCCGACAAAGAGTTCCCGCGTTCGGTCAAAACGGTATCGTATTTCTGGGGGAGTTCATTGATAAACTGATCGGCCCGGGCGTGGCGGGCGGCACGGTAGATGGCTTCGTCGGTGGCTTGGGGATCACCGGCCTTGATGTTTTCCTTTACTGAGGTATTGAAAAGCACCGGACTTTGGGGGACATAGGCAATGATTGCTCGGAGGTCGCGGAGACGCAGATTTCTGAGGTCGGTTCCGTCAAGGAGGATTTGACCTTCGGTGGGATCGTAGAAACGGGGAATGAGGTTGATGAAAGTTGACTTCCCGGCCCCGCTGGGGCCAACGAGGGCAACGGTTTCGCCCGCTCGGATATGGGCGGAAACGTCTTTCAAAACAGGAATGTCCTCGTCGTAGGTGAAGGAAACATGGCGGAATTCGATCTCGCCTTTGATTGGTTGGGGGAGAGGCTCGGTAGAGGCACTTTCTGGAATGGACTGTGTCGCTTTGAGAACATCCTCTATTCGTGTCAAGGGTGCTTCCAACGCCCGCAGAGATCCGTAAATGCTCCCCAATCGCTTGAGGGGATTGTAAGCCATGTAAAGGGCCACGCCCAACGCCATGAATTCTCCCTGGCTAATGCCTGCCTGAACACCCAGGAAAAGCGAAAGGGCCAACCCAGCGGAGGCGACGAACTCGATGCTGGGGGAGATCATCAGTTTGCTCCGTACACTTTTCAGAGTGAGAAAAAAGATACGGCGTAGTTTGTTTTGAAACTGCTCCTTTTGTTGTACTTCAAGATTGTAGGCCCGAATCTCCATGGGCGATTGAATGGTCTCGATGGCTGAAGACTGCAAGGATTCCGTCTCCTTGACCAATTGGCGGGATCGCTTGGCCAGGTATTTGCCAATTTGGCGGATGGGAAAGACGATGAGAGGAATGCTCAAAACGCCGATGATGGCGACAAAGAAACTTTCGCTGGTGAGGGATTTATAGGTAAGATAGCCTACTGCGGCAACGAGGGTTAGGGGTTGTTTAATCAGATCGTTGCTGGTATCCACCACGATGGTTTTTATTTGCTGCGGATAAACTGTAAGGGCGGCCATCAATTCACCGGTTTTGTTGCGGTGGAAAAAAGCCAGAGGCAGAACTTGCATTTTGGCAAAGAGATCTCTCTGCAAGGATTGAATGACGTGAACGCCAGCATAGGTCATATAGTAGCCATTGCCGAACGCCCCCACGGCCCGGAGGCCCATGGTGAAGGGAATCAGGAGGCAGCAAAGGATAAGGAAGCCGCCTTCGATATTATCCCCGAACCATTGCTCGACCAGATTCGCAAGCCAGGGCGGAGATTGATCGATATTGCCAAACAGGATGGGAAAAATCGTCTCCGCCATAACGGGAAGACCCAAGCCGCTGGAAAGGGAAAACAGGATTCCAAATAGAATGCCGAGCGTGAAACGCCCCCATACCGGTTTTAGGTAACGAAAATAAGGTAATAGTTTTTTAAGGGGCTCCATTCGGTAAAACTAAGCCAAATAATAGGCTTTGGGTCGATGCTTCAAACAATTTCGGGTATCCACGACAGGGGATTTATAAGGACTGAAGTCGAAGTCTTTATAGGCTTCGTGGTGGGTGGCTACCAACAGGCAATCATAGTTGTCCTCAATGGGAACCGAGAGGCGTCCCGTCAAATGCTGGTGCTCGCGGGTTGGTTTTATTTCCGGAATAAAAGGATCGTTGTAAAATACCTCGGCGCCGAGAGCTTCGAGCTTCTCGATCAAAACATAACTTGGTGATTCGCGGTCATCGTCCACATTGGGTTTGTAGGCCAGACCGAGTACAAGAATGCGGGAGCCGTTGACGGATTTCTTATGGGCATTGAGGGCTTGGCTGACTTTACCCACGACGTAGTCGGGCATGCTGGTATTGATTTCCCCGGCCAGTTCAATGAACTTGGTGTGAATGTCGTATTCACGGGCTTTCCACGTGAGATAAAAGGGGTCGATCGGAATACAATGTCCCCCCAAACCGGGGCCAGGGTAGAAGGGCATGTAGCCAAAAGGTTTGCTGGAAGCCGCTTCGATAACCTCCCAAATATTGACGTCCATTTTCTCGTAAACCAGTTTGAGCTCGTTGACCAGGGCGATATTGACCGAGCGAAAAATATTTTCGGTGAGCTTTGCCGCTTCGGCGATCCGGCAATTGGGGACCAGGAAGGTTTGGTCGATGGCTATTTTATAGAGCTCATCGCAGCGATCCCGGCAGGCCGGGGTTAAGCCACCAATGAGCTTGGGGATGGTCTTGACGGAATGGTCTTTGCGGCCGGGGTCTTCCCGTTCGGGCGAAAAGGCCAAATGAAAATCGGTGCCCGCAGTCAGGCCGGAAGCTTGCTCAAGGGTTTCGCGGAGGATGCCGTCGGTGGTTCCGGGATAGGTGGTGCTCTCCAGCACGACGAGTTTTTTCTTATCTCCAATGGGGGCCAAATAGGGGGCAATCTCGGTGGCGGAGTTGAGAACATACTGCAAATCAGGTTCGCGGTACTGGTTCAAGGGGGTCGGAACACAGAGGAGGATCGCTTCACAGTCGGTTACGAGACTGAAATCATCCGAGGCGATGAAGCGATCATCGGCTTGGGCGTTCCGGATTTCGGAGGATTCGAGATGACCTATGTAGGAACGGCCTTGTTGCAAGAGATCGATTTTCTTCGGGTCCTTATCCAGCCCGATAACCCGCGTCCCACTTTGGACAAAGCGCAGCGCAAGGGGCAATCCGACATATCCGAGACCGATGATGGCTATTTGTGTGTTGGGTAACATGATCTAACTACAAATTTTGGTTATCCTTGGCCTTGGTCCTGCCTCAAGGAAAGGAGGTTTTTTACCATACCGTTCTGGTCAGGGCAAACTCTGGTTTATCCTTTATTCCGCTATAGGGATTTGTTTCTCCCGGGCGGCACTTCGCAAGCGAAGGCCCTTCGGAAATGTCTTTAGTCTTCTTTATCGGAACCAAAAAGACTCTCTAAGTCCACATCCTCTTCAATCCATTTCGGATGCGGATATTGTCCGTCGAGTAAAAGGGCGAAAAATTCCGGGCGATAGTTTTTATTGCAGAACCACCATGGCCAGATCTCTTTTGATGTAAGGAGACCCCTTCGATAAGGATTTAGAAAGATATATTTGGCAAAGCCTTCGGATATATGGTCAGCCCGAAGCTTGTGATCAAAGAAATTCTTTTGCCAGACAAGAAGGCTATCCGCGAGGATTTGCTTGGTTTGGGATTTGAATTTCCCAATTGTAGCGGAAAGGGTCAAGCGGGATCCCAGTCGAATAAGCAAGTGGATGTGCTCAGGCATTATGGTTCCCGCTATCATTTCAAAATCGCCCCGCGAGTGCTGTCCACGCAGTACTTGTATAAGAGTCTCAGCTAAACGTTTTTGGCAGAGGCCGCTTTTACGGTTTTTCGTGTTAATTGTTATAAAGTATTTGGCTCCTTGGGTCGACGTTCGCCCTCTTTGAAGATGGGTTGTTTTCCGAATCGGGAGTTGAATGGGATCGGAATGCTTGTCCATAAATAAGATTTCCTAGGAAAAAATAGGCAAATCAAGAAAATTATCGATCAACTGCGCCCAAACGTTCATCCCGCAGATGGAGATTTCGTAGGGCTCGCGCTTGCGCGATGCCGTCGCGGTGGGGACGGTGAAGGGGTTTCGAGGGGAACGCTTATTCCGATGGCCTGCGCCAACCTTTGGCCAGAGCGTAGGTCTACCCGGGCGGCACTTCGCAAGCGAAGGCCCTACAGTAACGTTTGTAGGGCTCGCGCTTGCGCGATGCCGTCGCGGTGGGGACGGTGAAGGGGGTTCGAGGGGAACGCTATTCCGATGGCCTGCGGCCAACCTTTGGCCAGAGCCCAGGTCTACCTGGGCGGCCCTTCGCAAAACCGACAATTGACAAAGCACAAGGCTCTCACCAGCCACGGTTTTTTGTTTGGATCTTGCCCGCTTGCCTTTGGAGTTCGGCGAGCCAGTCGCCGGCGGTGACTTCGGGTTTGTCGGTGAGGGGGCTCTGGTAAAGGTACACCCAGGCCTCCACTGGTTGGCCTTCGTTGAGCGACTGAACCTGGCAACGTTCCCTGATGTATTCGGAGCGGTCAGGGTCTTCGGGATCGTAGGACTCGTAGGCGTCGAAGGCGCGGAAAAACTCCTTCTGGTTTTCCGGCAATTCATACAGGTCTCCCCGAACCGGGTAGTTCTTTTCGGGGTGGGGATCGGAAATCAGGGCCGGATACCAGTCGATGCGAAACAACCGCCCGGCCAAGGTGGCCGGCCTCGCATAGTTCGCGGAGCGTTCGAGTTCTTCCGCCATCGGGCTATTCCCGCCTTTACGGAGAACACCATAGACGAATAAATAGCGAGGAGAGGACTCCATAGCGATACCCTTATCCTTTGACCGGGAGAGGCTTCAGGTTCCAGATTTCCTTGGCGTATTGTGAAATGGTCCGGTCACTGGAGAACTTTCCTACCCGGGCGGTATTCAAAATGGCTTTTTCGGCCCACAACGGTTGATCTTTCCAGGTGGCATCGATGTCCTTTTGGATGTCGAGGTAGGCCCGATAGTCAGCCAATACGAGAAAGGGATCACCGCCGTCCAGGAGACTGTGGACCACCGGTTTCAGGGCATCGGGCTCGTCCTGAGTGAAATGTCCGGAGGCCAGCCAGTCGAGCACGGCTTTCAGCTCGCCGTCCTGATGGTAAATGTCCCAGGGATTGTAGCCTTGCTTCCGGATCGCGTCCACTTCTTCGACTTGTTTGCCGAAAATGAAGATGTTTTCCTCACCAACTTCCTCGCGGATTTCGACATTGGCGCCGTCCAGGGTGCCAACGGTAAGGGCGCCGTTTAGGGCGAGCTTCATGTTTCCGGTTCCGGAGGCTTCCTTGCCAGCGGTGGAAATTTGTTCGGAAAGGTCGGCGGCGGGGACGATCTTCTCGGCCATGCTGACGCTGTAGTTGGGCAGGAAGACCACCTTGATCCGGTCTTTCACCCGGGGGTCGTTGTTGATGGTGTGCCCAACCGCATTGATGGCGTGGATAATGGACTTGGCCAAATCGTATCCGGGCGCGGCTTTCGCAGCGAAGAGAAATACGCGTGGACTCATGTCCTCTTCCTGATGATGCAGGATGCGTCGGTACCAAGTCAGGATGTGAAGGAGATTGAGGTGCTGGCGCTTGTACTCGTGCAAGCGTTTGATCTGCACATCGAACATGGCATCGGGGTTTACTTCAACTCCGCACTTGTCCTTGATCACCTCGGCAAGATCAACTTTGTTCAGGCGCTTGATGTCCATGAACGCTTTTTGGAAATCGCGGTCACCGGCAAATTCTTCCAAGCCCCGCAGTTCGTTCAGGTTTTTGGGCCAGGAATCGCCGATTTTTTCGGAAATCAAATCGGAGAGACGGGGATTGCAAACTTTCAGCCAGCGTCGGGGCGTGATGCCATTGGTCTTGTTTTGCAAACGCCCGGGGAACATCTCATCGAATTCACGGAAAAGATCTTCTTTTAATAGCCGGGTATGCAGAGCGGCAACGCCGTTAACGGCGCTGCTGGCGATAACCGCCATGTAGGCCATGCGAACCATCTTGGGCGAGCCTTCTTCGATCAGGGACAGGTTGGCTTTTTTCTGATCATCGCCGGGCCAGCGGGCTTCCACTTCCTCCATATGCCGTCGGTTGATTTCGAAAATGATCTCCATATGCCGGGGTAATACTTTTTCGAAAAGGGGGACGCTCCATTTTTCGAGTGCTTCGGGGAGGAGGGTGTGGTTGGTGTATCCGAATACCGAATTCACCAGCTTCCAGGCTTTTTCCCAACCCATCTTTTCCTCATCAAGGAAAATTCGCATTAGTTCGGGAACTGCCACCGCCGGGTGAGTATCGTTGAGCTGAATAAAAACTTTTTCGGCAAAAGCGTCCCAGTTGTTATGCTTTTTATGATACCGGCGAATGATGTCATGTAGGGAACAGGAAACGAAAAAGTATTGCTGGACGAGCCGCAGCTCTTTCCCGTTCTCGGTTTTGTCGTTGGGATAAAGAACCTTGGAAATACTTTCTCCCATCGCTTTTTCCCGCATGGCTTCGACATACCCACCTTCGTTGAAGGTATCGAAGTCGAATTCTTCCGAGGCTTTGGAATCCCAAAGTCGTAGAAAATTGACGGTCTTAGTGCCATAACCGGCAATCGGAATGTCGTGGGGGACACCGAGGATGGTGCTGGTATCGACCCAACAGGGGCGCATATCACCACATTCATCGTAGCGGTGCTCCACCCGTCCGTAGAGACGAACTTCCTGAGCGTGCTCGGGTCGCATGACATCCCAGGGGTCGCCGAAACGCAGCCAGTCGTCGGGCTTTTCGATTTGGCGGCCATTGAGAAACTCTTGTTTGAAGAGGCCAAATTCGTAATAAATGCCGTAACCGACCGCAGGTAGGTCGAGGGTCGCCAGGGAGTCGAGGAAACAAGCGGCCAAACGGCCCAAACCTCCGTTGCCCAAACCGGTGTCCAGTTCCTGTTCAAAAACTTCCACCGGATCGATGCCTAGTTCGCCCAAGGCCTGGTGGACCTGCTCGGTGAGGTCAGCGTTGGCGATGTTGTTTTCGAGCAGCCGGCCCATCAGGTATTCGAGCGAAAGGTAATAAACCCGGCGAGTGTCCTTATCATTATGGGTCTGCATGGTGGCGATCATGTCTTCCAAGAGACAATCACGTACCGCCAGCGAAGTGGCCACCCACCAATCGCGCTTAGTGGCGGTGGATATATCATGCGCCTGCGTACAGTGCAGATGACGGAGAATATTCCCCTTGATCTCGGCAACGGTGTTGCCGGCTTTGTTTCCTCCGGCAGCAAGATTCTGACGCACGGCTTTTTTTACGCTTTTACGGGAAGTTTTCATAGTTCTACTGGTACCACTCATAAAGCAGGATTCGAGCGCGACAACATTATTAGTTTCAGTTTTAGTGTTTTTTTGAAGGCACGCAGGGGGCAAATTGGGGAAGAAAACTATAGGTTCAGGCGCTGTGGCTTATGGGCTTTGGCTCAGCGGCTGAGGCCGTTCGTTTCGGAGAGAGGCCATTTGCAGGGTTTCGTCGCGGAGGGCTTCAAGTTCTTTCAACGATTTTATTCGGGAAAGTGCCCCGCGCATCTTTTTGCCCCCGGGAAGGTTTTTGGTGAGGGAGAGGATTTTGGCCCGCATCCACCCGATATCGTCTTTTCTTTCGGGCGGGTAGGGACACAGTTGTTCCTGCAATCGGGTGGCATAATCAAAAAGAATCGCCCAACGTTCCTCCAAGGTCGGTGGCGGGGGCGTGGCCCCGTCGCGCAGCGCTGCTTTGATTTCATCGAAAATCCATGGATAGCCGAGGGCGGCCCGGCCGATCATGAGGCCTGCGCATTTCGTTTCGCGTCGTATCCGCGTCACTTCCCGGGCATCAGTGATGTTTCCGTTGCCGATGACCGGTATTTTTACGGTTTCCGCCACTTCGGCAATGACTGGCCAGTTGGGCTCGCCACTATACCCTTGTACCTTGGTCCGGCCATGTACCGCGATAGCTCGGATGCCCGCCTCCTCAAGGATGCGGGCGGCTTCCACGGCCACGATGGAGCTTTCGTCCCAGCCGATTCTCATCTTCGCCGTAACCGGCTGTCCGGGCAGGGCGTCCACCACCGCCTTGGCGACGCGCCCGAGTTTGGGCAGATCCCGCAAAAGTGAGCTGCCGGCATCCTGGCAGGTGACCTTGTCGGCCGGGCAACCAAAGTTGAGATCCAGAAAATCGGGCTGCAGACGATCCATGACTTGCTTTCCGGCCTCGGCCATGGTTTGCGGGGAGGATCCGAAGATTTGTACCCCCATGGGGCGCTGTTCCTCGACGAAATCAATGGTTCGCCAGACTCTTTCTCTCTCCCGCAACAATCCGTCGGCCATAACAAACTCGGTGATCATGACATCCGCGCCCCGCTCTTTGCACAGCCCGCGGAAGACCATGTCGGTAAAACCAGCCATGGGGGCTAAGTAGAGAGGAAATTTTTCTGGACCAAACCAGGAGAGCATAGCCCTAATCATGGTTCTTCCCGCCGGAAGGTCAAGGGGCCGCTCCTTGGTCGTATCGTCCTCCGGGTTCCTGAATAATTGTTTCAGGTGGAAATCGTAAAAAACATCTCAATTGTCTGAAATATGAATCTCAAAGGGATGATCCGAAGATAGGCGTGGATGAAAATCCAGGCAATCTAAACTCAACTATGTGCCAGTAAACCTGAATCGTATTGAATGTAAGGGCCTCTTTGCGCGATGCCGTCGCCGACAGGAAGGTTGGAATTTTTATTTTAGGAACGCTTCCTTTGACCGCTTACGTAAGCTTTCGGTCACAGGTCTCTCAACTTTTTCTCCTTGTAACCAATCCGGTGAAAGGGGTTGACTACGCTGGTCACAATATTCCGGGAATGACCGCCGATTCTTTTCAGGTAGCGGGCATACAGGGAAACCGCAGTGGCGGTGGGGGCGTTCAGGTCCGGCGCTTTCCCCTCAATGATATGGCGAATGATTTCTTCACATTCCTTGGACAGGGAGTCCTTGTACCAATGCATCACTTCGCGGGCCAGGTCGACGTCGTGATCCTGAAAGGCCTTCACGGTCGACGAAAAAATCTCCGTGGTCTTTTTTTCCACCGTGCCCAGACGCTCCTCCAAAGAACCGGCATCAAGACGGGCCGTATGGTACTCGGCCAAATCGTAGATGTTTTTAGCGTAGTCACCAATTCGTTCGATATCGATAATGATGCTCACCAGGACCAGGCCGGATTGCAGGTCGGAGGCCCCGCTGACGGTTAAATGAGTCAATACCTTTTGTCGGACCTCCCGCTCGAACCGATTGATTTCCTTGTCCTTTTGCAGAACATCGATATCGAAGCCGCCTTGCTCATGTTCCCGCAGAGAATGGACCGAGGCTTGGTACATCTCCAGGTCCAGGCGTAGCATCCGGTGAGATTCATTGAGGGCTTGGGTCAGAAGATTATCGCGTTGAAAGTATTGGAGGAAATTTCGCCACATAGTTGATGTTAAATGAGGGGTTGGAAGCTAGGGGAGGATTAGAATGCCCAGAAAGGGAATGATAAAATAGAGTCCAGCGACAACGGCAAAGGGAAACCATCTTTTGTGAAAAGCGGTATTCCCGCAAAATTCGGCTATACGCATCGGAATACGGCGCAAAGGGGGAATCGACCAAATAACGAGAATTCCGGTCACATTGAAGAGCAAATGACTGAAGGCCGCCACAATGGCCACACTATTGCCGGTGGCCAAGGCCGCCAACATCGCGGTCATGGTAGTGCCCATGTTGGAGCCGAGACAGTAGGGGTACACTTGTGCCAATCGTAGAATCCCGGCAGCCGCCAGAGGTACCACCAGGGCGGTTGGGACAGAGCTGGTCTGCACTGCAAAGGTAAAGAAAAGCCCAAAAAACATCGCTCGCCGCCAGTTGCGGAAAAGATGCTTGTCGAAAAAGGCTTCCAGTTTGCGCAGCACCAGGCTGCGCAGCAATTTCACGATGCACAGCAACATGCCGTAGGTCAGGATGATGGTCAGGACGAGTAGCAAAATGGGCTGTCCCTGAACAATCCAGGCGAGAAAGTCGATGGTCGGTTCAGTGGCGGCTTTCAGCGGATTGCTCAAACGCATTCCGCCCACACCCTCAAAGAGGTCTCCGCAGATTTTGGCGGTATGCCGCAGGTACCCCGTGGCAAGTTCCAGTGGGAAAAGAACGGTGGCCGCACACAGGTTGAAGGCGGAGTGTACCGTGGAGGCCGAAAAGGCCCTCCGAAACTCTTCCGGTCGGTTGGCATGACCGAGGGCCACCAGCATGCTGGTGATGGAGGTTCCGATATTGGCCCCCATGATCATGAAAACCGCACCCTCCAATGACAACGCTCCTCCGGCTACCATCCCTACGATAATCGAAGTTGAGGTCGAGGAACTTTGCACCAGAGAGGTTGCTAGGATTCCGATGAAGAGGGCCGTTAAGGGATTACTGGTCGCCGTCAACACACGGTTTGCAAAGTCTTTTCCAAAAAGCTTGAAGGCCTCACCCATGCCGCCGACCCCAACGACGAACAGGTAGAGGCATACGAAGATCGAGGCGACCTTTAGCAGGAACAGCAGGTTATTCCGACTCATGGTAAAGCTCTGGTAGCGGGTTGTTTCGCTGTTCGGCAAAAGGATTTCCCAAAGAGGTCCCGAAGGGACCGCACCACTTGTGTTTCAGGATCATTGCGAAAATAGTAAGAACAAGTGGCGAAATTGTGGCAAGAATGTAACGAATGGCTAAATGCGTAAAATATTGTAAGACTTGTCCCTTTGATTTTCGCAAAAAACAAAAAAACAAAGGATACTTTTGAGTTTTCGGGGGTCTTAGCCTTAGACTAAATACTTCTTTTTTTGTTTTTCTTCCCCCCTGGTCTTCCGCGAATTGGATGCTTCAGGGGGTTTTTCGGTAATGAATGATTTGACTAATGTAGAAAGCGTCATCGCCTTAACTGGCGGCAAGAAATTCCACTGGGGACGGTGGCTTTTTGCTTTTTTAGGGTTGGTTGTTTTCCTGGCCGGTATCTTTCTCCTTCGCTCGGAATTCTCGGTCCCGGGAGAGGGGATCGTCATTGCCGAAGAGGAGTGGGAAATCCAATCGCCCGTTGATGCATGGGTCACCAAGGTTTCGGTGGGGGAAGGAGATGTGGTTTCCCAGGGACAGCTTTTATGGCAAATGCGCGATGATGATCTGCAAAAGGAGCGGCTACGGCTCCAGGAGCAGAGGGAGCAATTGAAGGCGGATAAAATGGCGATGCAATTTGCTCTCCATCAAGTTGGAAAGACACCCGGTTTTCTTGATTTACAGACTTCGGCAGAGAAGTTGGCGATTCTTCAGGAGATCATTGCCAAGCGGGAAAACCTTTTGGTGCGGTATTCGGAGTTGGAGACGCGGCAAGCGATCTCGGCGCTGCAAGTCCGACAAGAGGAATTGGCGCTCCTGCGTGATCAAATGGAGCAAATGGAATGGACCTATCTGAGTGAGTTGCTCGAAGAGGGTTTCCTTTCCCTTGAAAGAGAAAATTACCATCGCCAAATTGCCGGGATCACCCAACAATTGGCTCTCCTGGAGCAGAAGGAAGAACTTCTGCAAAAGCAGATTAAAGAACGTGAAGTTCGTAGTCCCGTGGATGGCTTTGTCAGCAATGTTCAGGTTCGCAATCCTTATCAGGCGGTGCAGCGAGGGCAAACTCTCGCCTATGTAATCAACCCCGACAGTCCGAAAATCGTTCGCGCCTATTTAGGGCAGCGAAACATTGACCTCATTGCTCCGGGTACGCCGGTACGGATGAATTCCGCGGTATTTGATTCACCTTTGGAAGGCTATGTGTACGGGACCGTTCGGCGGGTAGGCCGGGAAGCCCACCGGGAGGAAACGGACGGCCGGGGCGAGCGGGTTTTTGAAATCGACATTGATATTGAGGAGAGTCCTTACCCACTGGTGTATGGGTCGAGTTTGGCGGTCGAGGTAATTCTCGGTAGCCGTTCACTCTGGCAAGTTATGTCCGGACAAAGAACCGAAACCCGCAGCCTCGAATAACCCTTTTTTCCGTTTCCGGGAGCTGCCGATCCGGAAACCTTTTTTTGCGTAATGTGTACATCCAAACCAGACAATCAGGAACAATTTTCCGCCGACACCCTATTCCAATTTGTGTGGAGTTATCGCCGCGCACTCATGCCGGGATTGTTTTTGGCCTTGGCCCGAACCATCGTTATCGCGCCTTTCCCCTTTTTCTTCCAGGTCATCATTGATGAGCACGTCAAGAGTGCCAATGTCGCCGGGATCATCAGTATCAGTTTGATGTTCATCGGGCTTCTTTTTCTGCATTGGGTGTTTACCGTCGAGGGTGCCGGAGCCATCGCGCGGGTGGTGGCCCGAATGATTCTGGAATTACGCTCTCGTATCTTCCACAAGCTCCAATTCCTTCATTTCGGGTACCTGGATAGGCAGAAAACAGGACGGTTGTTGTCCAAATACGCTTTTGATACCCAGAATGTGGAGCAAGTGATCATGCCCATGCTGAATCAATTGCTCCCAAACATTCTCTATAGCCTTTCCATCATAATCCTCCTGACCTTTTTGAACTGGCAGCTATCGCTTATTATTTTGGCCATCGTGCCTCTTTATTTTTTCAGTCGCCGGTATTTCTTCCTGCGAATCCAGGCCAAGAACCGGGCCATGAGGATGGCCCGGGAACGATTGACCGGGACGGCGAGCGAGTACATCTCTGCTCTTCGCCTGGTTCGTGGGTATGGACAGGAACGCAACGCCATCGGCACCATTGAGGAAACCAGCTTGAACTACGCTCGTTCCCGTACCGATCAGATTTCGATCAATAACAGCTTTGGCGCCTTTGCCACTGTGGCGACCCAAGCGCTTTCCCTTCTGGTGGTGGCCGGCGGGGCCTATATGGTGATTCATGGGCAGCTAACCTTGGGGACCCTTTTCGCCTTTATGGCGGGACTCCCGATTATCCTCATGCCAGTGCAATTGTTCTTGAATTTCAGCCAGCAATACTTTGTAGGGAAAGAGGCTTTTTATTCTCTTCGGGAGCTGCTAACGAGTCAGTATGTGGAGGACTGGAAAGGTGCCCGCAAGCCCAACCCCTTCGAGGGACGGATTACCTTCGAGAATGTTTCGTTTTCCTATGACAAGACCAGCGAGCCCGCTATCCGTGAGGTGAATCTCGATATCGGCGCGGGGGAGCATGTAGCTTTGGTTGGTCCTTCCGGCTCCGGGAAAAGCACTATCGCCAATTTGGTCCTCGGCCTTTATGGAGCAAAATCGGGTCAAATCCTGATCGATGGAATTCCCCAACGAGACATCAACATGAGGTGGCTCCGTCGGCATTGCGCTATCGTCATGCAGGAAAGTCTCATGTTGTCGGGCTCTATCTTCGACAACATCCGGTTTGCGCGTTTCGATGCGTCCCGGGAGGAAGTCGAGGAGGCAGCCCGTTTGGCCAATGCCGATGAATTTATCAAAAAACTGCCCGAGCAATATGAGACGGAAGTCGGCGAACGTGGTACCATGCTTTCCGGAGGCCAGCGCCAACGCCTGTCCATTGCCCGGGCGATTTTGCGCGATCCGCGAATTTTGATTTTAGATGAGGCCACTTCCGCTCTCGATTATGAGAGCGAAAGGCTAATTCAGGATGCTCTCGACAATCTTTCCCGGGGCCGAACGGTTATTACCATTGCCCACCGTCTCAGTACCGTGAAAAAAGCCGACCGCATCATTGTCATGTCCTCTGGCCAAATTCGCGAACAAGGCAGTTACGAAGAACTCTCGCATGCCCAGGGCTATTTCCAACACCTCCTGCAGAGCCAAGGCAATTGAGCGTGCCTGTCGTGAGCTTGCCGAACCGGTCAAAGGGCGAAGTGCCACCTTTCCTTCTTAATTGCTGCGCCGTCTTTCCGTCGGTCTTTTCAATCCCGGCGGGGAAGGACGCTTTGGCGGGCGTTTTGCCGGGCGATGGTATGGGCGGGTAATACTCCGCTGAAGGAAGTGAGGGGCAAAACCAAGGAACGGCGTCCGATCACTGTTCCCGGTTGCAGGACTGCGTTGCAGCCAATCTCCGCCTCGTCACCCAGGAAGGCACCGCACTTTCGGAGATTGGTGGAATAGGTGAGACCGTCTGCCCGGATGTCCACGATCGCTTGGTCCAGTCGCAGATTGGACAGAATAACCCCCGCGCCCAGATGGGCTTTTTGTCCGAGAATGGAATCGCCTACATAGTTGAAATGCGGCACTTGGGCCCCGTCGAGCAAAAGGGCGTTCTTGATTTCGGTGGAGTTGCCGGTGACCACGCCCCGTCCGATGATGGCTTTTCCGCGGATCCACGCTCCCGGACGAATCTCCGTCTCGGGACCAATGATCGCGGGACCTTCCAAAGTGCAATTGGGGGACAGTTTGACGGAGGGGTGAAGATGAACCCCGGGACCAATAAAACACCCCGGCGGAATCTTTTCCGATGGATAGGGCGGGTAGGGCGACTCCGGGAAAGATTTCAGAACTTCGCTAACTACCGGAAGCCATTCCCAGGGGGCGGCTTTCAGGTCAAATTTTTCGGCCCCGGGAAGATCTTCGGGGAGAGTAAAGTAGTCGTGGCAATGCATGGGGAAATTGGTGGGTTAGGATTTGGTCGGGGTTTTCAGGGATGATCGGATTTTTTGCGCCGCCTGATGGCCGCTTTCCAAACATTGGGGCATCGAAATGCCATCGACCATATTTCCCGCAAGAAAAAACCCCGGCCAGTTTTTTTCTGCGCCGTGACGGGCCAAAAGAAATGATTGGTGGTCGAGCGTATACTGGGGAATCGCTTGGGGCCAGTGGCGTGCGGCATAAAACTTTGGCTGCTCCGTGATCGAAAGCAACTTTGCTACCGCCGGTAGGATTTCCCGGCGGACTTGCGCCTCGTTGAAGGAGGCTTTTTCCGGATGCCGTTTCCCTCCGACAAAGAGATTCAGCAAAACCTCCCCGGAAGGAGCCCTTTCGGAAAAAAGAGAAGAGGCAAAAATGACTCCGAGAAAGGGGAGGTTTTCGATCTCCGGAACCAGCACTCCGAATCCATCAAGAGCGTGCTCTACCGCTTCTCTTGGATAGGTCAGGGTAATGACTTGAACCGGAGCATAGTCGATGTGTGGCCAACTCTCACGGTCGGGGGGAGCGGGGAGGGCCGCGGCCAGCTCATCGGACCAGGTTGTGAGGAGAATTTGCTCGAAGACTTTTTGTTCCCCCCCGGCAAAGGTCAGCCGCCAGTGTCCGTCTTCCGTGGGTTCGGCTTTTTGCAGCGGGCTGTTCAGAAGGGGTTGTCGATGGAGGGCCTTGGCTAACGCCTGGGGGAGTTTTTCCAGGCCGCTGGCAAAGGAGACTGTTCCTTTGGGAGGGCGGGGAGCCCCGCCCCGGGCTTTTTTCTTCTCCTTGGCCAACTTCAAAAACCCCCGGAACAGCGACCCGCCCTTCTCCTCCGCCTCGACAAGGGTAGGGAATGCCAGCGCGACCGCCAGTTTCTTCGGATCCCCGGCGTAAATGCCCCCGACAAAGGGGTTCACCCCGTAATCCAGAACTTCCCGACCCAAGCGTCGTTGCGCAAAGTTTGCAACGGTTTCGCTTTTTGTCGCTGCCCCGCGCTTGCGGAACGGTTCAGTGAGAAGGCGTAGCTTCCCCTTCCAGGAAAGCCAGGGGGAAAAAGGAAAGGCCAGTGGGCCTCCGGGAAGCGCGACAGGCTTCCCCCCGCGCACCACAAAACGCTTTTTAGCCTTCGGATTGGGAGGCGTGAGATCCTTGGCCAAGTCGAGCTCACGCAAAAGTGTTTCCAACACCGGGCTGCCGCGCAAGAGCGTCGAAGGCCCCTGTTCAAATAAGTAGTCTCCCTCACGCTGGGTCGTTATGGCCCCACCCATTCGCCCCGAGGCCTCGAAAATCTGCGCTTCCACCCCCTCTTTTTGCAAAAAATACCCTGCCGACAATCCTGTAAGCCCCGCCCCGATAATCGCCACCGATGGTTTTTTGCTCATAGTGCCCATCCTGCGTAACCCACGCTGGCAAAGCAATCCGGAAACGTATTTTTACGGGTCTGTCCCTAGACTATTGACAATAAAATTTACGGGTCTGGCTCTTGATTATTGACCGGAACGTATTTTCAGGGGTGCGTCCCTAGAGTGTTGACGGAATTCGGGTGGTTTTTCTTTTCTTCGGGGAAAGAGGGCGGTAAGCTGGCTTCCTTATGCCTGACCTTACTCTTTCAGAAACCTCTTTTGATGGCTGGAAATCGTTCCAGCTTCGGACGGACCGTTTTGTTTTGACGGCTCCGTTGGAAATCGGCCCACGATTTATGGAATTCCGCCGTCCCGACGGGGAGAACCTGTTTTATCAATTTCCCGGCCAACAAGGGGGTAAAAACGAGGAGGACCACCAACTTCGGGGTGGGCATCGTCTCTGGCATTCCCCGGAACACGAGGTGCGTACCTACCAACCGGATAACACCGCCGTCAGCGTGGATCACGGAGCCCGTGGCTTTCGCCTCCAAGGGCCGCTCGAGGAAAAAACCGGGATGGAAAAAAGCCTGGGCGTGGAAGTGCTCGGGAAAGATACTCTGCAGATCAAGCATTCGCTGACCAATCATGGTATGTGGCCTGTCCCCTGCGCGGCCTGGCCCCTCACCATGCTTCAACGGGGAGGGGTCGGCGTTGTTCCTTTTTTTCCCAAAGGGGAACACCCACGCGATCTTTTGCCCAACATGGCGATGGTTCCCTGGACCTACACCGACCTGTCGGCTCCTTGCTGGAAATTCCGCTCCAGCTACCTGGCGATTGATACCTCCGTTGCCCAAACTCCCCAAAAACTGGGTTTCACCAACTATCCGGGCTGGTCTGCCTACTGGTTGAACGGAGACACTTTTGTGAAATATGCGGTTCCCCCCAAGGCGGGGGAGACGTACCCTGATCTGGGATGTTGCTTCGAAACCTTCTGCAATGATGCGCTGATCGAATTGGAGACCCTCAGCCCGCTCGTCTCTCTCGAGCCGCAGGAAACCATTTCTCATGACGAGTTTTGGACGTTGATTCCCGGCTTGCCTTCACCACTGGAGGAAAAAGACTACCTCGAGGGACTGTTTCCGGCGGTTTCCCAGTGGCTAAAAACCCTGCCGCTAAACGACTGATATCTGATGGGCCATCCCCTGCGGATCATATT
Organism: Opitutales bacterium; assembly: GCA_020831535.1. Lineage (GTDB taxonomy): Bacteria > Verrucomicrobiota > Verrucomicrobiia > Opitutales > T3Sed10-336 > JAIUMY01. The sequence continues at coordinate 30,440 of JAFIGF010000219.1, forward strand.
TCTGGCAGCTGACCCTATTGCCCTGCCTTCTTTGCGCTTTTTACACCAGCCTCCTGATGACCTGCCGGTTAAGCTGGTGGGTTTGGTTTCCCAACCGGACCGGCCGACTGGAAGAGGGCGAAAGACCAAGCCCAATCCTGCCGCCGCCTGGGCGGAGGAACAGGGGCTATCGTGTTGGAAACCGGAAAAGCCCGATGACGATTTGGTGGCCACCTTGGCGGCGGAAAAACCGGATCTTTTGCTGGTGATGGCCTACGGTCACTTGCTGAAAAAAAACATCCGCGAACTGGCTCCCCGTGGGATCTGGAATTTACACGCTTCTCTTCTTCCCGCCTATCGCGGGGCCTCTCCGGCGGTGGGGGCGATTGCCGGGGGCGAAACCGAATCCGGCGTTACTTTCATGGAAGTGGTTCGCCAAATGGATGCCGGGGATATAGTCGCCCAGGAAAAGGTGCCGGTGACCGAAACCGATTCCGGGGCCGATCTGGAGGAAAAAATTGGGCAGGCATCACCGGGCCTGCTGGCGCAAGTTTTGCCTCTTTTTTGTCGCGGAGAAGAGATTCCCCGTATTTTCCAAAACGATGCCGAGGCTTCCTATACCCGCAAGCTCCGCAAGGATGACGGGTATCTCGATTTTCATGGTTCGGCCCAAGCTTTGGCCCGCCGCATCAATGCCTTGAATCCCTGGCCCGGGGCCTTTTTGGAGGTGGGTGAGAGTAAATTGAAAATCGGCCGGGCCAGTGCCGGGTCCGGGAAATCTGACGAAGAGACTTTCGGCCCTGGCCGCCTTCTGCCCGATCCTTCCGGGAAATTGGTCCGCATCGCTTGTGCCGAGGGCGTTCTTAACGTTCTGCAATTGCAACGACCGGGCGGTAAAATGCTCCCCGCAGAGGATTTCTTGCGGGGCTTCTCTTTCCCGGAAAAGATCCAATTTCCCTCCCACCCCATGGAGCCTCTCGTCCTTTCCGCCGAGGAGTGGGCCAACCGCCAGAAAGCTCATCGCTGAGGGGTCCACCGAGATCAGAGGTTTTATGTAAATAACAAAGGGTCAGGATCCTAAAATCCGTTCTTTGCCGACTCTCGGATTTATCGTTCCGCAGGGTAGGCTAAAAGGATTTTTCGGCGAGCCAGCGTTCGGCTTCGATGGCGGCCTGGCAACCCATGCCGGCGGCGGTGATGGCCTGGCGGTAAACATGGTCGACACAGTCACCGGCAGCATAAACCCCTTCGAGCTTGGTTTTGATCTGGCTGTTGCCTTCGGGAAGGAGGTACCCATTTTCATCGACTGGCAAGGCGTTGGCGAAGGGTTTGGTGTTGGGGATATGCCCGATGGCGATAAAAACCCCTTTAACGGGAATTTCCCGCTTTTCTTCTTTGACCCGATCAATAATCCGGATCCCACTGACGGCGCCTTCATCGGCACCAAGGATGTCATCTACCAAACTGTTCCAGACCATTTCGATCTTGGGCTCGGCCAGAACCCGATCCTGCATGATTTGCGAGGCCCGCAGTTCATCGCGGCGGTGGATAAGGTACACCTTGGAGCAAAACCGGGTGAGGAAGAGAGCCTCCTCACAAGCGGAATCCCCGCCGCCCACCACGGCGACATCCATATCCCGATAAAAGGCTCCGTCGCAGGTTGCGCAGGTAGTGACTCCACCACCTCCATAAAGTTTTTTCTCCGATTCCAGACCGAGTAACCGAGGGGAGGCTCCTGTGGCAATGATCACCGTTCGGGCCCGGTAGGTTTCACTGTCGGTCTTTAAAATCCTGGGATGACCGGAGAAATCGGCTTCTTTTATCAAACCTTGGGTAAAGCGCGCGCCGAAGCGTTTGGCTTGCTTGCGCATTTCATCGGTGAGCCCGTACCCGTCAACTCCTTTGGAGAACCCCGGGAAATTTTCAACTTCCGAAGTCGTGGTCAACTGACCTCCCGGTTGCGATCCTTCAATAACCAAGGGATTGAGATTCGCCCGGGCGGTATAAATGGCGGCGGTCAGGCCCGCGCAGCCGGTTCCAATGATCAGGACATTTTCAATCTCTTCAGACATAGTTAGACGCTAGGGTTTTTCCTCTTTCGAGAAAAGGAGAAATTTTATCATCCTCGTAGTTCATACGCCTGGGGACGTTTTGAGGGGTTCATTATTCCTCGCAGATTTGGGACCGCTTACGGAATAATCCCTTCAAATCGTCGGTAATTGAGTACAGGCAGGGAATTAGAATCATCGTAATTGCGGAGGCGAAGAGAAGCCCGAAGACAATCGCTTGAGCCATCGGGGCAAGAAACTCTTCCTGCCCATCGGTTAAAAAAGCGAGAGTGAACAGCCCGCCAATGGTGGTCGCCGTGGTCAGGAAGATCGGCCGAAAACGAATGCGGGCAGAGTGGATAATAGAGTACCAGCGCAGGTAACGGGCTTGTTCAAGGGGAGCTGCCCGCAGCCCGGCGGGGGCATTTTTCCGTCTTTCCCGGTTGATGAAGTGAACAAAAACCACGCTGTTGTTAACGACAATCCCAGCCAGGGCAATGGTTCCCATGATGGCCATAAGCCCCAGCGGTTCCCCCATAATGACCAAGCCTCCAATGACTCCAATGATGCCGAAAGGGATGACTGACATAACTACAACTGGTTGGACAAAGGAGTTGAATAAAAAGGCCAGAATCGCATAGATCAGGAGAAAGGCGATTAGGGCGGCGACTCTCATGGCCTCCAGACTTCTTTCGGTGTCCTCATTCTCGCCCGCTAAATTGAACCGAATTTCAGGAAATTGCTCGAGGAACCCGGGCAGCCAGGTTTCGACTTCTGCGTTAGCCCGCCGGGAGGTGAGAATATCGCTGTCAATCTCACTGGAAACGGTAATCACCCGACGCTGGTTGCGGCGGTTGATTCTGGGCAAGCCGGATTCTTCAGAGAGTTCGACCAGTTCCTCCAAAGCAATAAAATTCCCGTTCTCGGTCGGTATCCGCAGCCCCCGTAAGATGGCTGGGTCTCGCTGCCAACGTTCGGCCAGCTTGACCCGGATGACAACTTCGTCGTTCCCTTGGCGAAAGCGGCTGGCTTCGAGGCCGCGGTACGCGGCTTGTAAGGCTTCCCCCACCGCCGCTACGGAAACTCCCGCCGCGGCGGCTTTTTCTTCATCAATCCGGAAGACAAATTCCGGTTTTCCGCGCTCAAAATCATTCGCTACATCGCGAATTCCGGGCATCGAACGGAGGCGTTGCTCGACTTCGTCCGCCACCACTTGCAGCTCGCTGAAGTGCTCTCCCATAATCTGCACATTGACTGGACGCCCCACCGGAGGGCCTCCTCCTTCGGCCTCAACTTGCCCTTGGACGACGGCGGGGATCTCGTTGATGAGATTTTGCAGGTCCCGGATAATCAAACTGGGAGGGCGGGCTTCGGGATTGTCCTCGTCGAGATCAATGGTGATGAAGGCCAAATTGCTCCCGGAAATGTTGAAATTGTTGCTGTCATCCAAACGGGTCCCAATTCGGGTGGAGATACTCAAAAGATCCGTCTCCGGAAGGGTGTTGATGATCTTCTCCTCAATGGCCCCGGTTTCCTGCGCGGTTTGATCCAGGGAGTAACTGGCTGGAAAATCCAATTTGATGGTGAGCCGGTCGGCGTAGTCGGTGCTGAATAGCTCGAATTGGAGGATCTCGAATTTGACCAGCGCTAGCCCACCAAAAAGTAAAAGGATGAAACCGCCAATAACCGCATAGCGTATGCGCAAACAGATTTTCAGCAAATAGGTGTAGGTGTTGATGATTTCCCGTAAAAGGAAATTTATCAGTCCCCGGGTTTCCCAATAAAGGATGTTCAGGGAAAGAAGAATCTTCTCATGCCATTTACGGCTCGCTGCTCGCATACGCTCCATCTCCGAAATCGATTTCGGGAGATGGATGAAATCATGCATATGGCTGGGCAGGATGATGAAGGCCTGGATCAGGGAGAAAAGAAGCCCTGAAATGACGACGACGGGAATGACAAAAAGGATTTTTCCGATAACGCCTTCACCGAGAATGAGCGGAAGAAACGCGGCCATTGTGGTGGAGACACTGCCCACCACTGGCCAGATAACCTCCGTCGTTCCTTTGACTGCCGCTTCCAAACGAGAGTAGCCTTCTTCAAAATAGCGGTACACATTTTCCGCAATCACCACCGCATCGTCCACGATCATGCCCAAAGCCATGATCAAAGCAAAAAGCGAAATGATGTTTAGGCTTTCGCCACTGAAATAGAGAACAATAAACGTCCCGGCAAAGGATATAGGCAAACCGATGGCAATGAGAATGGCCAATCGCCAATTGAGCAGGGAAACGAGCAAAACGGTGACAATGACCAGCGCCTGGATGCCATTTTGTACGACTGTGCGGATACGCACGTCGATGTACTTGGTCGTGTCAGCAACGATGGTGGCCTCCAAGCCTTCGGGGAAACTTTCTTCGGCCAGGGCCAGGACTTCCCTGATCTCCGCGGCGGTCTCCAGGGCATCGGCTCCCTTGCTTTGGATAATGGTAAAACTGACGGCCTCCCGTAGATTGACCCTCGCCTCGGTGCGTGCTTCCTCCATGGTGTCCCGAATGGTGGCAACATCGCGAAGGCGAATAATTCCGTCTTCGGTAAACGATACAGGCACTGAGGCGAGCTCCCGGGCTTCTTGGATTTGCCCTTGCATTCGGACTACCCGCTCTCCCCCGATTCCCTCAATACGGCCGGCGACGCGGTCTTGGTTGCGGTCCCGAATCGCTTGGGTGATCACCGAAAGGGGAACGCCCAATGCCTCGCTGATAAATGGGTCGGTCTCCACCCAGATCTCCCGGTCACGGATGCCGTCGACCAAAACGTCGGAAACTCCGCGAACAATTTTCAAATCTCTTTCCAGGGCATCCATGGTGTCGCGTACGTCAATTGCCCGCGTTCCCGTTGGCAATTTCACCCCAAGGGTCATCAAGGGAATTGGAATATCGAACTCCTCGACGATGGGCTCCTCCACTGAAGAGGGTAGGTCGGGTCGGGCGCGGGATACCTGTTGCCGGGTATCGTTAAGGATTGGGTCAAGGTTGGTAATGTCCGCATCAATCTCCATGAATATCGTAGAGATGTTCTCTTCAGAAAGGGAGATAATGTTAACCACCCCCTCGACATCGGCAATCTCTTCCTCCAACGGGATGGTGATCAATCGTTCGATGTCCTCGGGTGTTCCCGTGGTTAGGTCGATGGTTGTGATGGTGATAAAGTTGGTCGAAACATCGGGAAACACATCCCGCTGAATTTCTTTCACCACCAGGAAGATCCCCAGGATCAGAATACTGATCGCAATCATGTTGACCGCGACCCGGTTGTGAACACTCCAGTGGGCGATGTTCATGGGTCAACGAATGAGAACGGTTTCTCCACTCTCCAGTCCGGCGTAAACGGGGTACACCCCGTCAATTTCCGGACCCAGAGAAACTTCTTTCAATTCAACGGTATCCTCCGTGCGGATTTCGACCATAGTTTGCGAGCCTTCAAAACGAACCGCCGGAGCCGGAATAAAAGGAAGATTCTGCCATGTTTGTAGTTCTGCCCGCACTCTTGCCGTCCCTCCTGCGGGGAGAGGGTTTTCGTGGTTTGGCAGAACCGCTTCAATGCGGAAGCCAGCCTTATTTCCCTCCGTTGCAGGAGCCCGGTGTAGGATTTTCGCCTCTTTCCACTTTCCGGGGCGTGAGGTTACTTCAATCTCGATCATCGTTTCCGGAACAAAATACTCGTACTCTCTTTCGCTCACCCGGAAGACCACGCGCAGACGGTTGCGGTCAACTAAAGTGAAGGCGGTTTGGCCAGGAGCCATACGGTCACCCAAATCAACCCTTCGCTCGCCAATGATTCCCGCAAAAGGAGCCTTTAGGGTGTGCCGCTCCAGCATTTCGTCGAGCTGTCCAATCTCCGCCTCCAAGCGGCGAATTTCCCGCTCCTGGATATCAACTTGGGCCTGCGCAGCCTCTTTCTCGGTGCCGGGAATGGCGCGGCGTTCGGCCAGTTCGGTCGCTTCCCGAAGCCGTCGGGCGAACTCGTCTTTCTGTGTTTTTGCCGATTCCAGAGAGGCTTCCAAGGCGATCTTCTGCCATCTGGTCAAAGTGTCATCCTGATTGAGGAGCGGCTGACCTTCGTTCACCGAGGCCCCTCTTTCGGTATGTATTTCGAGAATACGCCCCTCTACCTCAGCTGCGATCTGGGCTTCCTGCCAAGGTTGCAGCCGGGCTCCATAAAACCTTTGTTCGGAGAAATCCCGCGTCGTCACCTGATGGGTGAGGGTTTCCGGCGGGCGAAGGGTCGCACGCTCCTCTTCGGCTCGCCTCTCGCGCTCCAAGGCAGCAAAAAACAAGTTTACGATGGCCAACAGGATGACCAAGGTCAAAAGACCAAAAAATGCACCCAGGAAACTACGCTTGGCACTGCGGGAAATCATGTCCCTTGTCTTTTAAGCGAAAAAAGGGCCTAGGTCAATCCGGTCGCAGGGTTATCCCGCAAATTCTCGGCCGATGCACCTTAGGAGGTGATGGATTGGGCGAAATTCTTTGCCTTCAGAAAACGCTCATTGGTTTCCCGAAGGCGGGTCGCCAGGAATTTTCCGAGATTGAAAAGAAAGGGTGTGGCTACGGATGGGTTTCCGGCAACAATTTTGCTTAGATCATCGCGGGTGATACGCAGGACCAGACAATCGGTATTGGCAATGACATCTGCAGAACGGGTGCCGCCATCGAAAAGAGCCACTTCACCGACAAAATGTCCGGACTCAATGACATTCAACAATTCCTCTTTGCCCTCCGGACGAACGGAGATGCGAGCTTCTCCGGAGACGAGAATGAAGAGAGAGGAGGCTTTGGTGCCAGCTTTGATGATCGGGTAGTAGGCTTTGACCTTGAACTGACGCAACGCTGTAGTGAAATGCTCGATTTGCTCCTCGCTCATATCGCTGAAAAGAAGACAGCGTTTGAGCTGGGAGGCTTTGATGGGAGGCACTTCGGGCGGGGAAGAGGTTTTCTCTAATTGCTCATCGGTAGGGTCGAGGATTTGCTCGGCCTCCTTTCCGAAAATCTCCGGATCCTCCCAGGTCTTTCCGCCGTCTTCGGAAAAATAGGTCCCGGGGATTTTCATTTTGAGAATCTGTTCGACTTGGGGGGCGTCAAAGGGTCCGGATACTTTGTCGTTGATCTTGAGGTGAAAGGACATAGGAAGGAGTCTTGGGTGATTTAGGGAGAAGAAGTATGTCTGTTTTGCCGGTAAACTCGGTTGAGGTCAAGACCTGTGTCGCTGCAGCCGAACAGGTCTTAACCTTTTGACAAAACAACCAAACTTAGCTCACTCCTCCGAAAACTCTTCCGGTGAGGGACACGTGCAAATCACGTTGCGGTCCCCAAAGACATTGTCGACGCGTCCGACAAACGGCCAGAATTTGCGATCCCGCGACCACGAACCCGGATAGGCCGCTTCTTCCCGTGAATAGGGGTGGGGCCATTCGGTGGCCGTCACCTTCTCCGCGGTGTGGGGAGAATTGCGCAAAACATTGTCGCTGGCATCAACCTGCCCTTTTTCGATCGCTTCCATTTCTTGGTAGATTTTTAAGAGCGCTTCGATGTAGCGGTCCAACTCGGCCTTGTTTTCACTTTCTGTAGGCTCTAGCATGAGCGTACCTGCAACCGGCCAGGACATTGTGGGCGCGTGAAAACCGTAATCGATCAACCGCTTCGCAACGTCTTCGACTTCGATGCCCGCCCGCTTTTTCCAATCGCGTAAATCGATGATGCACTCGTGGGCGACGAGACCTTTGTTGCCCCGGTAAAGAATGGGATAACTCTCCGATAGACGATGCGCCATATAATTGGCATTGATGATCGCCAATTCGGTCGAGTCCCGTAATCCCCGAGCTCCCATCATCCGAATGTAAGCCCAGGAGATGGTCAGAATTAAGGAACTGCCCCGTGGCCCCGAGCAAACCGGCCCAGTGGCACTCTCGGGATCGGCGGGATGCCCCGGAAGAAAGGGACGCAAATGCTCGGCGGCCGCGATCGGGCCTACGCCAGGGCCACCTCCTCCGTGCGGAATGCAGAAGGTTTTATGCAAATTCAAATGACAAACATCGGCCCCGATACGTCCCGGGGAACAGACTCCCATTTGCGCGTTCATGTTGGCCCCATCAAGATAGACCTGGCCTCCGGCCTCGTGGATTTCCGCGCAAATTTCCCGAATACCTTCTTCAAAAACCCCGTGGGTCGAGGGGTAGGTAATCATCAGGGCCGCCAGGGCATCACGATGCTTTTCAATCTTTGCCTTGAGATCCTCACGGTCAATATTGCCCGCATCGTCACACTTTACCGGTACGACTTTAAAACCACACATAACCGCACTTGCCGGATTGGTGCCGTGGGCCGAAACCGGAATCAGGCAAATGTTCCGGTGTTCCTCGCCGCGATCCCGATGGTACCCGCGGATGGCCAACAATCCGGCAAACTCTCCCTGCGATCCGGCATTGGGCTGCAAAGAAACGGCCGGCAGTTCGCAGACTTCCGCCAGCCATTTTTCCAGATCGCTGAAGAGCTCCTGGTACCCGGCGGCTTGTTCCACCGGAGCAAAGGGATGAAGATCAGCGAACTCGGGCCAACTGAGCGCCTGCATTTCCGTCGCGGCATTGAGCTTCATGGTGCAGGAACCAAGTGGGGTCATCGACTGATTGAGAGCCAAATCACGCCCTTCCAGCTTGCGCAGATAACGCAACATTTCGGTCTCGGTATGGTAGAGATGAAAATGCGGGTGCTCAAGAATGGCGCTCCGGCGCTCATGGGGAGCGGGGAATTGGTAGTCCTCGGCGGCAGGCGTGACTTCTTGATCCGACAGGAAACAATCAACCAGGATCGCAATTTCCGCAGGAGTGGACATCTCGTCCAGCGCAATCAGCAACCCTTGGCCGGGCAAGGGCCGGAGATTGAAACCTTTTTGAGCCGCCCGGCGAATATAATCGGTGGCTTCCTTATCGGAGCAACGAATAACCAAGGTATCAAAGATCGGTTCCGCTGAAACCTCCAGTCCGCCAGCGACAAGACTTTCCCGTAGAGTGCGGGCCAGCCAGTTGATCCGGCGGGCAATTTTTTTCAAACCTTCGGGGCCATGGTATTGAGCGTAGGCGGCGGAAAGAATCGCCAGCAGAACCTGGGCCGTGCAAATATTACTGGTGGCCCGATCCCGCCGGATGTGCTGCTCCCGGGTTTGCAACGAGAGTCGGTATCCGGGTTTGCCTTGGGCATCCCGGGAAACCCCGACCAAGCGCCCGGGCATTTTTCTTTGGTATTTGCTCCGGGTGGCAAAGAACGCCGCATGGGGTCCACCGTAGCCAAGGGGAATTCCGAATCGCTGGGCATTGCCGATGACAATATCCGCACCAAATTCTCCCGGTGGACGCAATAGAGTGAGGGCCATTAAATCGGTGGCCACGATGGCCGCTCCGCCTTTGTCCCGAATGACTTCCACGGGTTTCTCCAGATCAGGCAGTGAACCCTCCGTTCCAGGATATTGGAAGAGAGCGCCAAAATAAGTTTCATCAGGGGCGAAGTCATCCGTATTTCCATCTACCAATTCCACGCCGAGGGGTGCCGCCCGGGTACGAAGAACGGAAAGAGTGGCAAAATGGACCCGTTCATCCACAAAAAAGCGGTGGCGCTTGCCTTTCCCGTGTTGATTGAGAGCCATGGTCATGGCCTCGGCCGCAGCCGAGCCTTCATCAAGAAGAGATGCGTTGGCCACTTCCATCCCGGTCAGGGAAGAGACCATGGTCTGGAAATTTATCAACATCTCCAGACGCCCCTGGGCAATCTCCGCTTGGTAAGGGGTATATTGCGTGTACCAGCCAGGATTTTCCAGAATCGTGCGCTGAATGACCGGAGGTAAATGGGAGGCATGGTAGCCGAGGCCCAGAAGAGAGCGGGCCGTGGTGTTTTTACGGCCCATCGATCGCAACGCCGAAAGAGTGTCCTCTTCACTCTGCGGCTGCGGAAGCTTCATTTCCGAGGACCGGCGGATATCCGCAGGCACTGCGGTATCGATCAGATCATCGCGATTGGTAAAGCCCAGGGCTTTGAGCATCTCCGATTCCTCCCCCGGAGTAGGGCCTAAATGGCGATGCAGGAAGTTGTGACTCTGGTCGAGAGTATCCGGCCAGGAAAGGTTTATCGTTTGTTCTTTTGGTGCAGACTCGGTATCAATAGACATGTAATGCGCGTGATAGAATTATCATTTTGGTGCCCAGGGGGGGACTCGAACCCCCACGGCCATTACGGCCAACGGATTTTAAGTCCGCTGCGTCTACCATTCCGCCACCTGGGCTACCGGAAAGACAATTAAGACCCACCCCGCCATTCTGGTCAAACCGCTTTTGGAAGAAAATGAACAACGGAAAATTTACGGGATTGACCCTTGACTCTTGACGGATTTTTGGTTTTTGTGTGGGTATGCGTAAGGAACGATTAAATATTAAAGGGCAGCGGGCGTTGTATCATGTGATGTCGCGGACGGTGAATGGGGAGATCTTTTTCTCGGAGGAGGAAAAGGAAGTGATGCGGCGGATGCTGTTTAAGGTGGCGGGATTTTGTGGGGTGAAGATTTTGACCTATTGCCTGATGGGCAATCACTTCCAT
>JAFIGF010000221.1 GCA_020831535.1 Opitutales bacterium
CGGGCGCGGGGGGGGCGGGGTTTGGGAATGTCCAGATAGGTTTTGCTCTTGAGGAGGCCCTGATAATAGTCGAAAAGCCGGATGCCCTCCCGTGGCTTGACCAGATCACGGCGGGTAGCCTTGTCGATTTGCCTTTTAATGGAGCGGCGGAGGTCGCTTTCCTTGTATTGGATGAAATCCAGAATATCGGAGACCTCGCTGCCGGAGATCGTTTCTTCCAGGTAATACCCGTCCTCCTCATCTTCCTCGAGAAAAACATGAACTTCATTGACCCGGCCAAAGAGGTTGTGCAAGTCCCCCATAATATCCTGATAGGCCCCGGTCAGGAACACGCCCAGATAATACGGTTGGTTATTCAACGGATGGAGGGCCAGGTATTGTTTCACATCCTCCAGATCAATAAAGTTGGCTATCTTGCCATCGCTGTCACAGGTGATGTCGACCAAAATTGCGTTGACTGTGGGTTCTTCCTTGAGCCGGTGCAAGGGCGTCACTGGAAAGAGCTGCTGAAACGCCCAATGGTCGAGCAAGCTCTGGAAGACGGAGAAATTGCAAACGTATTGGTCGGCGAGCATCTGCTTCAATTCGAGCAATTCCTCCGGCTGGTAACCGCCGCTGGTGCTTTTTTCATCAATGGCCCGGCAGATTTTCCAAAAAAGGTTTTCCGCATAAGCCCGGCTTTCCAGATCGAGGTAGCCGAGATTAAAAAGGGAAAAAGCTTCATTCTTTTTTTGCAAAGCATCGTGAAACCCTTCCAGGGACCCCATTTTGTGGTGGTTTTTGTGGATATACTCCAATTCTGCCAGAATCCGGTGCTCCTTCACTTTGGCCCGGGGCGGACGGACATTATCGCCAGTCTTGGTGATTCGGTCGAAGACCTCAATGACCAACATGCTGTGCGGAGCCACGATGGCCCTTCCGCTTTCGGAAACGATATCGGGGACCGGAACGCCGGAACTTTCGCAAATTTCGCGGATGTTGAAGACCACGTCCCGGGCATATTCTTCCATGGTGTAGTTCATGGAGCTTTCAAAATTGCTGCGGCTGCCGTCGTAATCAATCCCCAGTCCACCGCCGACATCCAGATAGCCCATGGGGAAGCCCATTTTTTGCAACTGGCAATAATACCGGGCCGCCTCAATGACCGCATTTTTGATGGTCAGAATGTTCGGAACCTGGGAGCCGATGTGAAAGTGCAACAGGCGCAGGCTTTCGGCAAGCCCCTCCTTCTGGAGTTTTTTACCCAGCGAGAGAATTTGCGCGGTAGTCAGCCCGAACTTGGAATTCTCTCCCGTCGAAAGGGCCCACTTCCCCTCCCCCCGGGTAAGCAGTTTGGCCCGAATGCCGATCAGTGGGGTGACCCCGAGTTCGCGGGAAAGGCGGATAATCGGGTCGATCTCCGAGACTTGCTCCACGATAATGATGACTGATTTCCCGAGTTTGCGCCCCAGCAGCGCCAGACGAATATAATCCTCGTCCTTATAGCCATTGCAGAGCAAGAGGCGATCCGACTGGTCGTGAAGGGCCAGGGCAATCATCAACTCCGGCTTGCTCCCGGCCTCGATTCCAAAACCGTAAGGCTCACCGGCATCGAGGATTTCCTCCACCACTTCCCGCAGTTGATTGACCTTTACCGGAAAGACCCCGCGATAGGAGCCTTGGTAGTTCTCCTCCTCCATGGCGCGACGAAAGCTCTCGTTAATTTGCTCCACCCGATGGCGGAGCAAATCCTGAAAGCGAATGGTCAGTGGAGCTTGAAGGCCCTTGGCCTTGGCTTCCTTGATGACATCCGTAACCCGAATGCTGCGGCCGTCTCCGAGGGGGTCAACGGTGACCGCGCCAGTGCGATCGACCTTGAAGTGATCGTCACCCCAACGGCGAAATCCGTAATATTCTTCAGCATCTTGAACTGTCCATTCCTTTCGGGCCATAATTTATCGTTGGTAAAAAATAAGGCTCTAAGCTGCAAGGAATGGGCTTGCTTTGCAACCCGAGAAAAGATTGAATGATCGCTTTTCTTCGTAAAGATTTTGCTCATGAACGTACTGACTCTTCTAAATGATTCCCCGGAAAGCCTAACTTTATTGGCTGAAGCCCCGCCTCCGGGCGGGTTTCCGCCGATTCTTTTTTTCCTTTTTTTAATTGCCGCGATGTATTTCCTGCTCATCGCTCCGCAACGCAAACGGCAAAAAGACTTACAAAAAATGATTTCCGATCTTGGAACGGGTGACGAGGTACTGACCGCTGGCGGTCTCTATGGCACTGTAACCAATGTCAAAAGTGACCGTTTCGTCGTGAAAGTTGCGGAAAACACTAAAGTGGAAGTCAACAAAAACCATATTATCAGCCTAGTGAAAAAAGGCTCCTAACTCCGGACCCACGAAAGGTCCCGGCGTTTGCATGGACCTTTTTCCGGAAAAACCTTTCTCAATTTCGTATCGTATTCCCTTATGAACGGTCCCCTTATTACCAAATTTATCTTTATCGCCGCCACGCTGGGCTTTGCCATTGCAATGCTTCTGCCGCTGCGGGAAACACCCTTTGAGGAATTCGTCCAGGGCCATGTAACGGCGCATCAGGAAGAATGGGCGGAGTTGGACCAACGGGTCCGCGAACGGATGCAAGTGGATGAGGACACCCATGTAAGTTACTTCGTCGCCTTGCGGGAGATCGCTTCCGAGGACCGTTTGGATCTCACTCGTTTTTTCCCGCAACACCGCGTGGAGTCCACGGTTCGCAGTATTGAACAACGGAACAACATCGTTCTCAACTTTCTGCTGGGACAATCCCAGCCCAATCTGAACCTCGGCCTCGACCTGCGGGGTGGGGTTTCCATGGTCTTTGAGGTGCCTGCCCGGGAGTTTGAAGGTATGGAGCGGGAATATCGGGAGGATCAACTCTCCAAAGCGGTGGAGATCATTCGCAGCCGGGCCGATGGGCTGGGGGTCGCCGAACCGCTGATTCGGATTATTGGAGACAACCGGATCGAGGTTCAATTGCCGGGCCTGAGCCTGGCCGACAACCCTGATGCCATTGACGAGCTGCAAAAACCAGCCCGACTGGAGTTTCGTTTGGTGCATCGTACCCAACGTCCGCACACCACCGAGGAAGGTGAGGAGCCCTCGGGCTATGTGCCCATGATCATGGAGGATTTTGATGACGACGGAAATTTGATTGAACGGGAATACTTTGTCTCAGCCTTGCCGGAAATGACCGGAAGCCACGTCACCCGGGCCCGGGCCATGCAGAATGAAATGGGCGGTGGCTGGCGGGTAACCCTGGACCTGGACAGCGAAGGCGAACGCCTGTTCACCAACCTGACCGGACGCATCGCGGAACAAAACCGGCGCGACGGAAACGTCGGCTTGCTGGCCATTGTCCTCGACGAACAACTGTATTCGGCCCCATCAGTGCGGGACGAGATTACCGGTGGCTCCGCTCAAATCACCGGCCAGTTTTCCCGCCGGGAGGCCCGTGAACTGGCCAACGTCCTGAACAACCCCCTGGACTTGCCCCTGCAGCTCATGGAGCGCAACGAAGTGGGGCCAACACTGGCCGAGGACTCCATCCGCCAAGGGGTCAATGCGATGCTCTATGGAGCTATTGCGGTGATTACCTTCATGCTGATTTATTATCTGGCAAGCGGGCTCATGGCCTGCATTACGCTGGGTCTTAACGTCCTCATTATCCTTGGGGTCCTCTCCTCCATCGAAGCCACCCTAACCCTACCGGGCATTGCCGGGATCGTTCTTACCCTGGGGATGGCGGTGGATGCCAATATCCTTGTCTTTGAGCGAATAAGGGAGGAATTGCGGGCCGGGAAAAAACTGTCCCTGGCCGTGCCCACCGGCTTTAACAAAGCCCTTTCGACCATTCTCGACGCCAACATCACCACCCTTCTGACCGCCGGAATTTTGATCTACTTCGGCTCGGGTCCGGTTCAGGGCTTCGGGATTACCCTGGCCATCGGGATTTTTACTTCGATCTTCGGAGCCTTGGTGATTACGCGCTTCATGATGGACCTCGGCCTGCGGTCAGGGCTCCTGACCCAGTTGAAGATGTTCTCCTTCTTCAACCAAACCAATTTTGATTTTCACCAATACCGCAAACCCGCCATTGGGGCTTCCCTCACCATCCTGATTGTCGGATTGGTCGCCGTTGGGGTCAACCGCAGCGATGTCTTGGGCATTGATTTCCTCGGGGGGGAGGAAGTGGTCCTCGAATTCAATCCGGAACACCGTCTGACCACCACGGAAATTCAGAATGCCGCGGCCCCGATTGGCGAAGTCGCTCCGGTGTACCAAAGCCCTCTGGGACAAGAACGGGAAGTGCTCCGTTTACAAGTGGGCGAAGGACTGGCCGATGATTTGGTAGCTCTCCTGCAGACCGAATTCCCGCAAACCTTTGGGGAGTCCCCGGAGATCGGCCGCAGCCTAATCGGTGCTGCGGTAGGCCGGGAAATCATGATTGATGCCATGATCGCCATTCTGGTCGCGCTGGTGGGTATTCTTCTCTACGTCGCCCTCCGTTTTGAAATGGGGTACGGCGCGGGAGCCGTCGCCGCCGTGGTTCACGATTTGCTGATCGTCATTGGGGTCTTTGTGCTCTTTGGCAAACAATTTTCAGCGCCCATGGTCGCCGGTATTCTGATGGTCGTGGGGTATTCCCTGAACGACAGTATCGTCGTCTTTGACCGAATCCGGGAGGAATTGGGGCTGGACCCCAATTCGAGCCTCAAGGACATCATCAACAAGGCCCTCAATAAAGTTCTGGCCCGAACCGTGGTGACCAGTATCACCACCCTCCTCGCCTCGGGCAGCTTGTTCCTCTTCGGCGGAGGCATTATTGAGGATTTCTCCTTCGCCCTGCTCGTGGGGATTCTGGTAGGAACCTTCTCCTCCATTTTCGTGGCCAGCCCGGTATTTTACTGGTGGCATAAAGGGGATCGCCGCCATGTCGAAGAACGGCGGGATATCCTGCCGAAGTACGACTGGATGGCAACCTCGGACAAAGCAGGTGACCAGAAAGCCGTCAAAGCGGCCGAAAACCCACAAAGCTGAAGATCTGATTCGATTGGTCCACACTCTCTATTTTGTCTGATTCACAGAGCACAAGTCCCTCTACGCATCGATGGTCCTATGAGGCATTGCCCGAGACCGAGGTCCGAGCTATGCAGGACCGTTGGAAGTTGCACCCCTTGCTGGCCGAACTTCTGGTTCGCCTGGACCTTGGCAGCGATGCCGAGGTCGAGGAATTTTTAGAGCCTCGCCTGAAAAATTTGAGTGACCCCTTCGCCTTGGGCAACCTGCGTGCCGCCGCCGAAAGAGTAGTCGAAGCGACCAATGAAAAGGAAAAGATCGTCGTTCTGGGGGATTACGACGTGGATGGGGTTACCAGTACGGCCTTTATGGTCGCTTTCCTCCGGGCCTTAGGCGCAGATCCCTCTTACTTTGTTCCCCTCCGCATGGAGGAGGGCTATGGCATGAGTCGCTCTGCTTTGGAACGGATTCTGGCCGAAGGGGAACCTCCGAAACTTTTCATCGCCGTAGATTGTGGCACCAACTCCATTGAGGAGGTCGCTTTTTTAAGGGAGCAAGGCGTTGAGGTCATTATCCTTGATCACCATCGATCCAAGGAAAGCACCCCGGATGATTGTCTTTTGGTCAACCCTTTTCTGGATGAAAACACCGACCAACCATGGACCTCCCTCTGTTCGGCCGGACTGGTCTTTAAACTGGCTCATGGGATTTTAAAATACCTTAGAGAAATCGGCGATGACCGTGGAAACCAGATTGATGTAAGGGAATTCCTTGACTTGGCTGCGATGGGAACTATCGCTGATATGGTCCCTCTTCGTCAGGAAAACCGAATTTTAGCCCGTCATGGATTAAAAGGTATTGCGGAGGGTTGCCGACCGGGCTTGAAAGCTCTTCTCGAAGTTTCCGGATTAAAAGAAAGCACCCCTTTGCGCCCCAGCGATATTTCCTTTCGGGTAGGCCCACGGATTAACGCCAGCGGGCGATTGGCTGACGCCTCCCTTCCGGTGGATATGCTCTTGAGTGAGGACGAAGCGTTCTGCCGGAAGATTGCCCGTCAATTGAATGACTTCAACGCAGAGCGCCAGTTGATCGAGCGAACCATCGTCCGGGAAGCCGAGGAACAATTAAAAGAAACCACTGAAGTTCCTGCGGGCATTGTCCTCTTCAACGATGGGTGGCATCCTGGGGTTGTAGGAATCGTATCCAGTCGTTTGTCCCGCAAGTATATGCGGCCCACCATCGTTTTGGGCTGGGAGGGCGAGTTCGCCAAGGGCTCCGGGCGCAGCGTCCCGGGCTTGAGCTTGGTCAAGGTCCTTGAACAATGCGATGATCTCCTTGAAAACTGGGGCGGACACCCCCAAGCGGTCGGCGTATCCCTACGAAGGGAAAACGTTCCCGCTTTTCAAGAACGGTTTGCCCAGGTGGTCGATAAAACCCAAGAAGGCGTCTTTCCCGAACCGGAACTGCACCTGGCCGGTTGGGTTTCGATAGACGAATTGGAGGAAGATCTGTTCTTTGGCCTAGACCGCCTGAACCCCTTTGGCATCGGTAACGAAGAGCCGATTATCGGTATTAAAGACATCGTCTTACAGCGTCCGCCCAAGGTTTTTTCCGAAAAACACTTCCGCTTCACCATTCGTAACCGCTCCGGCCTCGCCGTGCAAGGAGTGGCCTGGAAACTCGCGGACCGGATCCCCCCTTTGAACCAATCCCTGGAAATGGCCTGCCGCCTCTCGCTCAATCATTTCCGGGATAAAATCTACCGCCAACTGGAGGTCATCGATTGGCGACCTCAATAGCTCCCAAATGAATTTTGAGGCAAACAGAGCCCCGGCACGAAAGTTTCGTTGGTACCCCTGGTTGATCGAAGGGGCCAGTGTGATGGCGGGCCTTTGGCTCGCCGTATTTTTGTTTCCCGGAATCCGTCTCTCTTCCGGCGGGGCCTTACTCGCCGCGACCCTGGTCCTGATGGCCCTGCACTTTGCCTTACGACCCATTCTTTTGCTTTTGGCCTTCCCTTTGATCATCCTTACTCTTGGTTTGGGGATTGTCTTGGTCAATGCCCTGTTGTTTTACCTTTGCGCCTTTCTCGTAAACGGGTTTTCCGTTGACACTTTTGGCTGGGCTTTACTCGGAGGCATGGCTCTCAGCGTGGTGGGAATTGTGGCGAAACTTTGGTTCGGAGTACAAATCATCAACCCTCCCCACAACCAGAGAGGGGTTCGCATACGGGTGAACCGGAGAGTTTCAAACAATCCCCAACAACGCGCGAAACCTAAGGCCAAAGACGATGATATTATAGATATTTGACATAAAAAAGCTGATTCCAATTTTATCGCCTGATAACGTCGCCTAGCCAGTCATCCGCAGTGGCCGCGCCCCCGATGACCAGGCGGAATCCCAAGTCGGGTTGACGGTTTCCATGGCGATGCCACTCGCGCGTACCTACCCCTAGAACATGGGGCATGCTGGACCAAGCCCCACCACGGGACATCGGATAGCGGAAAATACGAAAATCCCCCCGCTCATCCGTAAACCGAGCCTCCCGCCGGTCCCCGGAGGCCGTCCATTCCAAAACCCCGCCAATCATGCCATACAATCCGGCAAAGTCAGGGACCACCTCATGCACCGCCATCGGCCCGGGCTCCTCAGGGTCAATCTTCAAGGCATGGATGGAATGAAGATCCGTTCCTCCACGAACATCGCGACGACCGCCGAGGGTCGCCGCATGAATCCATTCGACTTCCGTCGGCAAACGAACCAAAAGACCTTCGCGGGTTTCCGAAAAAGCCTCCAACCAATCGATAATTTGAAGATAATCCTTTCGTGCCCGCGGCAAATGCTTTTGATCTTCGGGAATCGATGAGATCTCCTCGTTCCTCAAAGCTTCCCACTGGACATTGGTCACCGGGGTTTCGGCAATCCAAAAACCTTCACTGACCTCCACCTTGGTTACCGTTTCATCATCGACCCGTCCCCGTAGCTGATACTGCAGGGGCTCCGGTAAATCCCATTCGCCCGCGGCAACCCAACGCAAGCGAACGGCGATATCCCCCGATAGATCGAGGGCCACCCAGGGGCCGTACAGATCGTATCCATGCCGATCCGCCCAAGAGGGTTTCTCAACGAAAAAGCCATCTTCGAGCCGCTGTTTCGCCTCTACCACCCGGGGCCTTACCCCAAGCTCCCCCAAAAGCTCCCGCGCGGCCTCCTTATTTCCAGCACGCCAGTGCTCATTCGCTTCTTGCAGGGAGGTAAAAAAGTCATTCTCCGCCGCTTCCCGGGTCTCGATCTCGCCCAAAAGCTCCTCATATTCCAGCGCCTCCCCCAACAGCTTGCGCACATTACGCGCGGCTTCCCCCGCTCGAAACCAATCTTCCCGGGCAAAGTACCGACGGGCGGCCTCCGCCTCCTGCTGCGCGGCAGCTTCGCGAGCCCGCTCGGCCAAAGCCTGATGTTCCCCGGCCCAGTCGGCATGCTCCGGCAACCACATCATCGCTAAATCGTGTAGCGTATACAACCAGGATCCCGGACCAATATCATAGCCTCCGGCAGTGGTGTATTCAGCCGTCAGAACCTCCAGCGCGGCGAGAGGTTCGTCGTGGGCCAACAAGACCTCCACCGTCTTCTCAACATCCCGGGCCGGTGGATCGAACGGCTGCTCCCGAAGATGACGTTGGATAAACGCCAGCAAGTCCTCCGCTGGACCGGTGGCACTATGCCCTCCCTCGACGATCGACAAAGTGGCTTCAATTCCCAAATCCTCATAAATCCCTACCGTTTCCCGGGCATCCCGATGATCGCCCCCATAGTCACTGGCTCCCCGAACCATAACAATCGGGGGCATGGTGTTGTCAAAATGAGGAAAATTATTGCGGATGCGCAGGCTCTGGCGGGTGCTCTCCGACCAGGCAGGGTGCTCGCCATGGTGCAAACGGGGGACACTGTACCATCTCGGCTTGCCGAATTCGCCAAAAGCCTCGATTTTCGGCTTGGTATTCGCCGCTCCGGCCCACAGATACGTTCCGGCAATCCTCACCTCTCCTTCCCAAGGCAAACCCTGGGTATGAAACTCGTCTTGCGGCACCATTCCCGCCAAAGCAACCGCACGAGCGCCAGCACTGTGACCGACTAAAATCAAACGGTCCGTTTTCAGGTTCCAATGCCCACCGTTTTGGTGTAAAAAACGCATACCACAGAGAGTGTCGCTGATAGGCGCCGGCCAGCCCCCCGCACGGGCGCGCCGGTAGCCAATGGAGGCAATGGCAATCCCATTCTCCAGGGCCAATTGGAAAGACTCGGTTCGTTGATTGCGCTCATCGTGAACATTTATGTCCGGATTCCCTCCCATAAACCCGCCGCCATGGAGATAGACCAAAATCGGATAAGGGCCCTCCATCTCCTCTGGAGGGAGAATCAAACGAATGCGCAGGTCCTTGGGTTCGATGGCACCCTCCTGAGTATAGGCCGCCAGATGAGCCGCGACCAAATCATATTGCCGATAGCCTTTTTCCAAGACCTCTGGCTCAACGGTTAGGGCATCGGCTAATAAGCCAGCCTCATCATTGTCCAAATTCGGGGGAAGGAGGGCTGAAAGCGGTGGTTCGCCAGCTTGTGTGATAACAACGCTGAGGCAAAAAAGAAGCAAAGCAGATACGATCTTTATCATTTGAGCAAAATTCGGGATTGCAGGCTGAATAGTAAACAAAACCTTCAAAAATCTGCAGACATCTGTCAAACGGAAGAGGTTCCTGCTTGGATTTCCTCTGCGATGAGAAAACTTTACCCAACATGAAAGCCCGGCCTTCGTTGGCACGGGATGTGCATACAATCAATTACTTTTTATCTTTGCCCTGTTTTGCAGGGTCAGGGGTAACATAGTGAGGTAATCAACATAGCTGGGATCTCGACCTAACGAAGAATTCCAGCACAAAAAAGGGCCCGGCGTTAGGGGTTATCGCCGGGCCCATTTTTTTGATTCAAAATAGATCAGAAGAACCGAATGGTCTGCGAGCGCTGCCGGGCATGCTCCTCATCCGAGCATGGTTGGTTGATAGGAACCTCTGGTTGGGCGTCCGAGGGTTTGACCAGTTCATTCGCCAAAAGATAGTTTTCCACTTCCTCGCCACTGACATCAGCCAACATAACCCCATCGACTTCCACACAAGGGGAGAGGGTCTGCCCTGATTTGCGGACCATTTCACTGTAGTTATCGGGGACATTGATGATATCAATGTCTTCATATTCGAGATTGTACTTTTTGAGGATTGCGCGAACCCCCATGCTCCAACCACAGGTAGGCTTTAAATAGGCTTTAATTTTCATAGGTGATAAATATCGATGAGAAGGTTTTTTCCGTCAACTGCGGAGAGAAGAACGGTGAGAGATTTCTAAAGCAAAGGACTCTTCTCACGGGCGCAAGCCCAAAAGGCCCCAATGCTTATACCGAAAGGGCTTTTCCATTATCGTTTTCCCTCAACCCGAGAAAAAACGGCCCGGCTTTTTGAATCCACTGGTCGGGGGTAGGGTGAGATTGAGCACCCTTTCCGAAGCAACTTTGCAGCATCGGAGTATTGATAATTCCAGGATTCACCGCAACCGCAGCCAATCCTGCCGGAAGCTCCTGCGCTAAGGCTGCGGTCAATCCTTCAATGGCCCATTTGGAAGCACAGTAAGGAGCAACTTTGGGAGAGGTGCTACGCCCCCAACCACTGCTCAAGTTGGCGATAACTCCTCGATTCTGCGCGATCATCCCCGGCAGGAAGGCTTTTATCACATGAAAGACTCCTTTGATGTTCACATCAATCAGCGCGCTGAATTCCTCTTCCTCCACCTCCCACATGGGAACGGGCTGGTTAATTAAGGCCGCATTGTTGATAATCAAGTCTGGGCAACCCCAAACTTTGGACAATTCTTCCGCCCATTCGTGAACCGCAGAAGAATCAGCCACATCTACCGCCCGAACGGTCAAACCTTCCTCTTTCGGAAGGGTCGCTAGCTTTTCGACCGACCGACCGCATCCGGCAACACGATACCCGCCATCAGCATAGTAGGAAAAAAGAGCCCGTCCCAACCCACTGGTCACTCCCGTGATAAGTATGTTCATAAAAAAACCTACCAAACCTGCGCTTATCCGCAAGGGAACGAGTCACTTTCCTTGATCGAGGATACCCCTGAATTGAGTTAATCAGACGCTGTCGTAGCTATCCCGAACGGACCGCTCTACCGGGCACAGGGTAATTTCCTCCCCTGCCCCCAATGTAATCTCAAGAATCCCGTCAGGAGCTTTATGGGAGGTGCGATGCAGCAAATATTTTTCACTTTTCTTAACTCTCTGCCCATAGAGAAAGACCAGGGGCCCAGAGGACCAGGGGCTTTCCAAAAGGATTTTTCCTCGCCGGGTTGCCCGAACGGTGATTTTGCGAATCCGGCCACTTTTCTTTTCGCCGGAAAGGTAAAAGCCGCCCTCCAGAGCGATGCTCTTAAAGGAGGTCGTTTCCCAAGAATGGGGAATTCCCCCGAAAAGTTTGTACCGCTTTCCCACCCGGTGAACAAAAAACTCCATCAAGGCGGCGGTTACCCCCATGCCGGCATCCATTTGCATGCGTTCGGGCGGTTGTTCCAGTCCTTCATCCCGGGGCGGCGCACCGATCATGGTAAAACCGGGAAAAGTGTAATCATGGAGGGTTCCATGCCCCTCATTGGTGAAGACTTTTTGCCAAATCTCCAAAAGCAATTCAGCCATTTCCGCATTGCCGCGACGAGCGTGCAGAATCGCCGCCAGCGGAATACACCAACCGGACCAAAGCCCCATGCCCTTTTCAATCCAGCGGTTTATACTGCGTTGGTCGATCTTTTGCCATTCCGGTGCATCTCCATCAATCACATTAAAAGGGAAAAGTCCCATTAAATGGCTGGGATGACGATGGCTTTCCTCCAAAGGGGTTCCTTCCCAAAGCCCGATTTCTTTTTTGCCCTCCGGTCCCACCAAGCAAGCCTTGGGGAGAGCCGAGGCGATTTCCGACCATTTTACCGGAAATGATTTTCCCAGGACGACGGAAGCATTTTTCAGGTTTTCCAAAAGGCGGTGAATGCATGCCAATTGAAAACTCGCATTTTTCCCCCAGGCATTCATTGCCGAGGCACGGTATTCCGGAGAAACCGAAACCGGCAGACCCCATTTACCATCGGGTCCTATTTCCAGCATTTCCTCATAGACTCGAAACGAACCGTGAAGAAAAGGATACGCGACCTTTGCCAAAAATTCCTGATCGTCGCTATAAAGATAATATTGATACATCATGTCCGCCACCCAGGCGGTACAACCGTGATCAATCGAACCAGTCCAGAACCCACCCATACAGGTTCCCCGGTCATCGACCGCATGAGGAAGCATCACCCCGTCATCGATACCGACGAAAATGCGGGCGTTTTCGCGAAGTTTAGGCAACCACGATTCAATAAGCCGGAAAAGAGGGAGTAAATGTTCCCCATGATTGCCGCGATAGGCCGGCATATAGCAAAGCTGGATATTGATGTTGAAATGATAATCCGAGGACCAGGGAGGGAACTGAAAATCCTCAATCCATGGCCCTTGGAGTCCTGCCGGGGCCGCCGAAGGATTGGTCATGGCTCCGAATTTAAACATTCCATACCGATAGAGAAATTGCAGTTCCTTATGTGGCATCTCCAAATCAGGAGTTCGTTCCCAAAACGCCTTCCACCAGGCGAGATTATCCTCCACCAGCCTCTGTCGGTCCTGCGGACCTTCCGCCACCAATTGCCGAACTCTTTCCAAAGATTTCTCTCGCACCGATTTTTCGGTTTCGGCAATCAACGCAGTGACACCGACCATTTGACCTTCCGGGGACTCTGCCAGGGCAACCCCCAAAGGAGGATCCTTGGGGCGGCTTTGCACCCATCCTCTGGCCTTCTCCGCTTTCCACGTGACTGGCTGGGCCAGAGAACGTTTCTCCCATTTTGCCCCCAGAAGAGTGGCACTGGGAACTTCCCTCCATTGCCCACGAGGCGTGTGATGGTCAAACTCTATAAAGAGTTCCGGGGTTTTCATCGAAACCCGAAGAGTTCCCCGGACGGCAGTACCCCGCCAATGCCCATCCACTCGCAAGGTTCCCTCTTGTAGAAGCAAAACCGCCCGATCCCAAACGAGGTCGTCGGGGAAATGTGCTTCCCACCTCCCAATCGGTAAAATTGTGGGTTCCTCCGGCTCGCCCTCTCGGTACTCCCCTCTTTCAAAAAGATTTCTCAGACCTTCTTCGTCCTGCTTTTCCAACAGTCGCCGGATCTGCGGATAACTCATACCTTCCACCCATGGTTTACCCCCGCGATGGTCCCAAAAATCATTGCGCCCCACGGTTAGCCGTAGAACATTTTGCCCCCCCCAAAGGGATATACCCAAGGTTCCGTTTCCCAGCAAAACTCCAGTATGCGTTCGCGGCAAAGGGAAAGGCCATTCCGGTTCCCAGGAATTCTTCATACTCCAATAAGGAAAAAGATTTACGATTGTGGTGATCCGAAGGTCACAAACCGAATACCCGCACCTGCCGCCGCATTGAGCACATCAATGGTCCGTTGATGACGGGAATCCTCATTGGCCTGAATGACCACGGTCGCTCTGGAACCCAGGGCATCCGCCAAGGCCTTGGTCTCGTTGAGAACGGCCGCCAGCTCGGGCATATCCCGAACCGTAGGATCATCAACCCGCACTCCATTGACTACAACTTGTCCATTCGCCTGAATATCGATAATCAACTCCTCGCTTTCCTGAGGTTGCGAGGGCGTATCAACGATCGCCGGCAAACTAATGGAAAGGTCGGCCTCTTCACGGAGAATGGTTGCGGTAACCATAAAATACACAAGGAGAAGAAAAACCACATCAATCAGAGGAGTAATCTCAAATTCCTCCTCTTCTTGATACTGTGACAAATCGGTTTTCATAGGCGGGGTAAAATTTGGCTTTAGACATCCGATTGAAAACTGGAGAAGACGATATTGTCTACCCCGGCCTCAGCAATGGCATTCATCACTTCACGGATAAGGCGGTGCTCAACATTTTGGTCACCACGAATAATCATCCGAAAATCGGGATCGTTTTGGTAGAAAGTACGGGCAACCCGAGTGATCTCCTCAAGCGTGGTCGGCTGTGCCCCGGCGTAAATGTCACCATCCGCAGTAATGGAAATAAAACTGCGGTTGGTAATTTCCCGGGAAACTGCGGCCTGATCAGCGATCGGCATATCAATTTCCACCCGCTCCTGGGTGATGAAGTTTGCCACCGTCATGAAGAAAACAATCAGGAGGAAAACGACATCCACCATGGGGGCCATTTCGAAGGCCGGCTCTTTTTCCTTGGGACCTTTAAGTTTCATCAGTTATAGGAGTATAAAGTATTCCTCAACCGTTGGCGGAACGCTTTACTCCGTCGACCAGAGCGTGGTAGCAATCACCGGTATAACGGGCAATCTGAGCACTCATTTTGGCGTAACGGGTTTTAAAGAAGAAGAAGGCAAACATCGCCGGAATACCAACCGACAACCCACTGGCGGTGGTCATCAAAGCCTCGGAAATGTTGGTCGCCAATTCTTCCGGACGACCCATTCCACCAAAGGCAATGTTCCGGAAGGCCTTGATCATACCGCTAACCGTACCAAGGAGTCCGACCATCGGCGAAATTGTCGCAATAATGGATAGCAAGGAAATGAATAAATAGGGCCCGTTGAGCTCCTCCGCAGAGGACTCCTCCATCGCTTTTTCAATAAAGGCCGGATCCAAATCCTCGGAGGTGATACGATCCAGACCAGCGCTAACAATATTGGCCACCACGCAGGGGTTTTCCTCGCAGGTCTGCCGCGCACCCTCAACGTCAACCGATTCGAGCTGTTCACGAAGAGTCTGGACTACCTCAGGGCGGATAAAGTTTTTCTCGCGCAGCATGATGGCATTGTAGATCACCAACCCGACGGTAGCGACGGATAAGGCGATAAGCGGAATCATGAAGGCCCCGCCCAAACGCAAGAGCTGAAAGAAAGTGATGGAAACCTCACCATCTTCATCAGGGGCGGGAGCCGCCGTATCAGCGGCTTCCTGGGCTAGTGCCGAGGTCATCTCGGCGGCGACAAACAAAACACCCATCGCAAGAAGGGCAATCAGAAGAATTTTCGACAATTTCATAAGAGGGGATTAGGGATGACTTATCAGGTAAGTTGAAATTAAAGTCTTGGGGCTTTCTTATCCTTCACGTTCCAAACGGTTTGTCCAGTAATTTTCTGGGAAAAGCATGGATAAATATTCGCCGACCCGGCTAGCGGTCTCGATATTACCCGCTTCACGGTAGGATATGGCCGAAAGATAAAGCATCTCCGGGAACCAAGCGGTGTTGATGTTGGCATAGACAATGCCCCGACTGATTTCGTCAATGGCATCGTCGAAGTTTTCATTTTCCCGTGATAAGCGGGAGCGGATGAGGTAATAAAGTGAGTAAACCGCTTCGCTGACTTCCAACTCTCCGACTTCGTCCAAGAGTTCGGCGGCCCGAAACGTACCTCCACTACGAACTTCCGCATAGGCCATCCAGATGGTGGCCCACCGGCGGTCTTCTCCATCAGTGGCTTCCCGCACCCGCCGGTAAATCAAGCTGGCATCCTCGATCGCATCCTGCTCCAGTAAGCTTTCGGCAAATTCCCGCATGAACAAAACGTAACGGGTATTCTCCGGACTAATGGGAACCCGGCGAATCAAATCCATATAGTCCCGTTCGGCCAAGCGCATACTTTCCGCCACTTCAAAAATCTGCGGGACAAAGGCTTCGCCTTCGCCCTCCAGCGGGACCAATAGCAAGAAAGCCTCGGCTTCATCGAAATGCTGGGCTCTGGACAAAGCCGTTATGTACATGTTCACAATGGTCACCGCATTGCTATTCGGCACGTCCACATAGTGAACCACTCGACGGGCAAAAGGCCCCAATTGGCGAACCGCATCGGAATAGTTCTCCGCTTGAAAATTTTCCACCCCGCGGCGGGCATCCGTTGTCGCCACAAAATTCATCTGCTGCACACTATTGATCGGCACCTGAACAGTTGCTCCCCGATCACGAAAGTAAAGGGTGTCTGAATCCCGTCCGGTCAGGCTCGAAGCTCGAACTCCGGTTACCTCCAAGGGATCTCTTTCATGTTGATGAGATCGTGTAGCCTCCCGCCAGGAAGAAGGTAAACTTTGTGCCTGTAAACCGACGGAAACTTCATTCATCAGAAATATTCCCAAGGACAGAAGAGCAGTAAAAAAGATAGGTTTGGCTTTCATGGGATAGCGTAAATTAAGGGGTAAAGGTTATAAGCTTTGGAGACGTTCCCGGGCTTCGGAAAACTGTGGGGTATCCGATAAAACATCTCTTTCCAGCATTTGTTCATAAAGCGCCCGTGCTTTTTCAGGACGGTTAGCTTCTTCATGCAACTTGCCTGCCCGAAGGTACGCTTCGGCGCTGTATTCGGTGCTGCGGAGATAAGTGATAAACACCCGGTGATAGGAATTGATCGCGTCATCAGGGTTTCCTGCACCCTCCTGTGAACGGGCGATCCCGAAGTGTGCCGGAGCCCAACGATGACGCCAGCTCCGATTACCAGTTACCCGGCGAAACGCTTGTTCGGCATCCTCGTATTCACCCAACCTCAAAAGAGCATTGCCTAAACCAAGGTGTGCTTCAACCACCCGATCATTGCGGGAAAACTGTTGCGTGGCCTGCTGAAATAAATCCTTGGCTTCCGTATACTGGCCTTCGCTTAAGAGGAAATCTCCTTCACCCAGCAAAGCAGAGATGGCCTCGTCGGAGTCCGGAAACTCGGACAAGAGGGTCTGAAAAGCCCGGCGGGCACGCTCTTGGTCTTCTTGAATAATAGATTGCCCATACCACGCCAAGGTGGCCGGGCTGGCGGCCGTAAAAAATTGATCGGAATCGAGAAGCGGGCTGCTGGTATCCCGTCCCAGGCGATTGAGCGCCATAACCGTTCGCAATTCCTTGGTTTGCTCGTTAGCCGCTCTCGCTTCTGCGCGCAAATTAATAAACCACGCGCGTGGGCTACTGCCGCGGATTTCCTCATAACGGTTAACCAACGTATTAATCATACTATCCACACCGTAAGAGCGTCGCAGATCGCCATAATTGCTGACCGCCTCAAGGAAAATTTCTACCATTTGTTCATCTTGGCCTCGCTGCGCATAGGATTGCCCCAGTTCAAAAAGACCCCGGCTGGCCGATTCGGCACCAGCCAGTCCAGTGGCAATAAAGTCTTCGCGGTATTCCTCCAGCAATTGGACGACCGTTGGATAATCACGTTCGTTGCGCGCCATTCCCGCACGGCGAAAAAAGGCGCGGTCAATAATCTGCATATTGGGTGTTTCCATCTCGGGCGGCGTGGCCGCAGTAATCGCCCGATCGTAGAATTCAAAGGCGGTCTCGCGATCACGCTGGGCATAGCCGATATCCCCCATCATCCCGAGCGCATCGGGAACCAAACGACTTTCCGGGTAGTTTTCCAGAAATTGATTGAAGTAATTCTTGGCCTCGTCCCACTCACGCAAGGCCATGTAGGACGTAGGGATGCGGAAAGAGGCCTCTTCCGCAAAAGGGGCGTCCGGGCTTCGTTCCACCAATTCCTTAAACTGGTTGATCGGGGTCTGGAAATCTCTTTGCATCATCGCCGAAGTACCGATCCAGAACTGCGCATTGTCGGCCGCATCTCCTGTTCCCACCGCGCGGTACACCCGGTTCATTACCGTCTGAATTCGGTCAAAATCGCGCAAGCTACTCAGGGCACTTCCCAAGGTCGTTACGCCAATTCCAGCTTGGTCGCTCTCAGGTTCTTCAAGGACATAAAATTCCAATTGGTCCGCCAGCGTGGTAATCGCCTGCGCATCGTTTGCCGCACGATATATATCCCAGAGGCGGCTGCCAATAATTCCATAGAACAAGGTCGTATCCTCATCCGCCATGTAGGCTTCCCCAATCCGCTGCGCACGATCCTTGCGCCCCAATTGGTGCGCAGAATTGAAAGACCCGTACATCGCCCGCTCGGCAAAGGGATGGTCAGGATGCTCATCCCAAACCCGACGGAACGCCCAATAGGCTTCATGCAAGCGCCCTAAATTGTAATAGCTGTCACCAATCCGCCAGCGGAAACTTGGCACCACATCGGGGGGAAGGTCCTCAATAATTTCCAGTCGGCGCTCAATGGATTGAATTCGCGCCAAGGTCTCACTGCGCGGAGGCTCCTGACGCAACATCTCCAAACGGTTGTTGAAATGCTCGCGGATTTGATCGGGGAGAATGACCGATTGATAAAAAGCCAAGGCCGCATTATAGTTTTCGGCCTCACGCATTTGGTCCCCACCTCGAATGAGGGCCATATTAAAGGACAAGTCGAAACGGGCATCCGTATCGCCGGCCAGATTCGGTATCGCTGAAAACGCCTCGTCCAAGCGACCCAAGCCAATATAAGTCTGAATCAAATACGAATAGGCCCGCAAACGCATTTCCTGCCGCTGGGCTTCATCCTGTATTCGTGGCAATTGTTGAATCAGGGTTTCAATCGCACTCAGCGCATTTTCCCAATCCTCAATCAGATAGAAGGTTTCCGCGATTTTGGAACGAACATCGATACGGAAATCCCGGGACCAATTGCCCCAATTGCGGCGGTTGGGATACTCCCGCAAAATCTCCAAGGCCTCCTCGTAGCGGCCTAATCCCCGCAACGCATCGGCGCGGTACACACTCAAAAATCGTTCCCGTTCGTGCTCCGGAAAGTCTTCCAGGTATAGGTCAGAAGCTTCCAAGGCCCCCTCCAAATTGCCGTCTAAAAGGCGGGCAAGGGTTAGAAAGAAAAAGACATTTTCACGGGCTTCGCCTCGAATGCGACGCTCTTTTAGTTCCTCCAACTTAGGCAGAGCCCGGTCATAATCGTTGACATTGATCCGGGCTTGCATCCGCTCGAACAGACGAGTGGTATCAACATTTTCAAAGTTCCCTTGCAAGGACAGGGTGCTGCCGAGACATAAAAACAGGCCGCCGAGCAGATAAGATAACTTCCGGCGGAGCTTGGGCTGTAGAGTCAGATTACTCATGAAAATAAGAGGGGTTGGGGGGATCTTTTTCAGAAAGGGGTGGTGCCCAGGAAAGGACTTGAACCTTCACACCTCGCGGTACCAGAACCTAAATCTGGCGTGTCTACCAATTCCACCACCTGGGCAAGAATTATCCAAAATAAGCGGATGGGGGGGACTGAGGCAAGAAGAAGTTCACTACTATTCCTGATTTTTGCAAATGATAGCTGGCTCGTAAAGACCCTCCACGGAGAAATATGTTTCATTTTTACCGCAGGGCCGCAATCAGTGAAATCTCGACCGAGGCTTCTTTCGGCAAACCATTGACCGAAACCGCCGCACGGGCATGGCGACCCCGCTCACCAAAAGCCTCGTTCAACATCTCACTGGCCGCATTCAAAATTTCCGGACTCCGGGAAAAGCCTTCCACCCCCCAAACATACCCCTGCAGAAAAAGGATCTGTTCCAACTGCCCGAAATCCTCGCCGGCTTCCTTCTGCAATACGGCCAGCGCATTGCGCAAACAGAACCGGGCCGCCTCCCGTCCTTCCTCCACATCGCTGTCGTCAATCGAACCGGTTTGTTGCAACTGGCCCTCCCACAAGGGAAGCATCCCGGAAATATAAACCGTTTGCCCCTGCCGCACCGAGGGTTGGTAAAGACCGGCAGGTGCGGGTGCCGGCGGAAGGGTCCAGCCTTTGCGTTGCAGTATTTCCAGAGGGTTGCTTGCTTGCTCCATAACCCTGAACATAAAAACGTCTTCCCCACCGAAGCGAGTGAAAAAAGATTGGCACCCCCTCCAAGATGACCTAGTCTTCCCTACTCATGCCTAAAGACCCCCAATGGAAGGAAGACTACGAAGACGCCGTGCAAAAGTTGCGCGCCGCCGGTTTTCGGATTACCAATCCCCGGGTGGCCTTGCTCAAAGTTCTGCTCGACCAGGAACTCCCCTGTCGCATTGAGGATTTACACCAACAAATCGGCCCCCAGCACTGCGATCTGGCCACCCTCTACCGATGCCTCGCCACGTTCCAGGAATTGGGCATTGTCCGCCGGTGCTTTCTCAATGATGGCACCAGCCTCTTCGAGATTGTCAGCCCCAACCGCGAACACAACCACCACGTCATCTGCAAGATTTGTCATAAAGTGGAAACCTTCGATGTTTGTGTTGCCGAAGGACTGGAACCGTTGGTCCGCAAATTGGGCTACCGGGACATTTCCCATGTCCTCGAGTTTTTTGGGATCTGCGAGGACTGCCAGGACGAGGGAGCTCAGCCCGCTTCTTCCGCCTCAAGCAAATCCGATTCTAAAAAATGAAAGCTGGCTTTGCCCAGGAATGGTTCCCCCATGACCCAAGACTGACGCCCTTTGGCTTCGGTTTTCGGAGCGGGAAATTTCCCCCGGGCAATGAAGGCCAGGAAGCCCCGCTCGGTCTGTCCTGTACGGCTTTGCAAAACGATGGGCCCCAGCAAGATCTCCTGCTTCTCTTTTCCCTCGATCTGGCGATTCTGTTCGACGACCTCGCCGAACACCTGCGGCAAACCATTGCCAAGGCCACCAATCTCCCCGCCCCAAACATTCAACTGGCCTGCACCCATACCCACTCCGCCCCCCTGCCCGCCCTTGACCCTTCCAGCGAATCGGGGGCCAGAATCTCGGAATTTCTTCCCGGGGACGAACCCGGGGCGATTCGCTCATTCACCGAAAACCTGACCCAGCTGGCGGTGCGCGCAGCCCACCGTGCCCTCGGTCTTCTGGTTCCGGTACGGGTCCGCTACCAACAAGCCTTGACGGGATTGGGCTACCAACGGAGAGTTCCCCAAAAACCCGCCGAAGCCCCCGCACTCTGTTGGAACCAGGAAGAATTGCCTGACCTCTCCCCCCCGCCGAGCCCCGACCCCTGGCTATCCCTCCTCTTACTCGAACCTTTGGGCGGCAGCGAGCCCTTCGTTCTCTGGAGCACCGGGATTCATCCAGTCACCCTCGGAAAAACCAGCCGCCTTCTCAGCCCGGATTGGCCGGGCGCCACCAACCGACTTCTGGCCGAGCACCTGGGTTCCCGGCGCATCGCCTTTTTTCAAGGAGCCTCCGGCGAGGTTCATCCCTGGCTGGCCACTGGTGCGGAGACCAAGGAACTTTCTCTTATGGCCGCAGCGATGGCCGCGCAAATCCGCCTACTCGTTCGCACCGCCCGCCCCTGGCCGGAAGATCAACCCCTCTGGGCCATGGCCGCGGATACCCTTTCCTTGACCAGGGAAAACTCCCTGCCCCTGACGCTTCTTCGCCTGGGACCGTTCGCCGCCCCGGTTTTGCCCCTGGAATTATTTGCCTCCCTCGCGCAGTCCTGGCGCAAGTCCTGGGCCGCCCCTCTTTTCCCCATTACCCTCGCCAACGGTTGGCAAGCCTACTGGCCGGACCAACAAGCCTTCCGCGAAGGCGGCTACGAAGTGGACGTAGCCCGCCGCTGGGGCCGAAAACCTGGCGACGGCGAAAAGCTGGTGGCCGCCTACGACCACCTGTCGGCCAAACTATTTTCCTGATTCGGCCGCTTCCGCCGGTTCAGGATCGATCCATTTCCCATGCTCCTTGATCAGCTCGATAAGCCTCTGGTCCGCTTCCTCTTCAGGGACATGAAACTGCACACACTCTTTCCCCACATAGAGATTCACCTTTTTCGGAGCCCCCCCGACATACCCGAAGTCCGCGTCGGCCATTTCACCGGGGCCATTGACGATGCAACCCATGACCGCGATCTTCACCCCTTTCAAGTGTCCGGTTTTCTCGCGAATCCGTTGCGTGGTGCTTTGCAGATTGAACAATGTTCGGCCACAACTAGGGCAAGCCACAAACTCGGTCCGGCTGATCCGTGAACCCGCCCCTTGCAACACATTGTAGGTCAGTTGTTGCGCCCGCAGGGGATCCTTCACCGTTTCGACGCTAACCAAATCTCCGATGCCATCACAAAGCAAACTCCCCTGCAGCACACTGGCTTCCAGAAGTTGATCCAAAAAACCGGGCTCCCGCGAAAACGCCAACTCCGCCCGGTTTCGAATCCAAATCGGCGTATCCAAATTCCAAACCCTCAGGTTCTCGGCCAACAAACGGTAGGCCCCCACCGCATGACAACCTTTCTCGGGGGCCGCCAGAGTGAAAATCATTTCCTTCACCCCCACCGCTTGCAACGCGGGCCCCAATTCGGCAAAGGCCTCATGCCCGATGTCCAGAACCGGGATAACCTTCCGCGACGAACAATTCTCTAAAAACCCCGCCAGGGCCTCCCCTTCCCCAGAGGAAAAAGTGCGCAATAAACCAAACCGGAACCCTTCCTCCGCCGCCAACGCCGCCCATTCCTCTTCACTCGGATGGCGGGAGCCGAGATCCAGAAAAAGTGCCGGAATTTGCCCCTTCACCAAGGCCCCGAATTTGATCGCCGAAAGCACGCCCCCCTTCTCTTCCGCCAACAGCAAAAGAGCCTCCATCGGATTGTCCTTATTCTTCGCCAAAGCCTTTTGCAAATCGCCTGGAAGAGCCTCCCCTGAAGCCCCATTTTGCGTATGGTCATAGGGAATCACCACCCGCGGAGGCTCGGGCGTGGCAATGAGCACCTGTTCGCTCAGCGAAACCGGCTGAACCGAACGTTTGGCAAAGGCAAAGGGATCCACCGAATCGGATACCCTCCGGTTGGGATCGAGGTAAATTTCGTCGTTGTCGCCAATCCCCTCCTGCTTGGTCGTCCATTGCGACATCGCTTTATCAGCCAACGCCCGGGCCACCGGAATTTCGTACACTGAATCCTCGGTCAACGAAACCCGGATCGTATCGCCCAGCCCATCGGCCAGCAGACTTCCGATCCCGATGGCCGACTTCACCCGACCATCCTCCCCGTCACCTGCTTCAGTAACCCCCAGATGCAAGGGATAAAACATCGCCTCCTTCTCCATCTGATGCACCAGCAAACGATAGGCCTCAATCATCACCTTGGGATTACTGGCTTTCATCGAAAGAATGATATCCCGAAACCCATGCGACTCAGCAATCCGGATAAACTCCAAAGCCGACTCCACCATCCCGCGCGGAGTGTCCCCATAACGGTTCATAATGCGGTCCGACAAAGATCCATGGTTGGTTCCAATACGCATCGACCGACCCAATTCCTTACACCGCTTTACGATCGGACTAAAAGCTTCATACAACCGCTCCAGCTCATCCTTGTATTGGTCATCCGAATACTCCCGCACGGCAAACTTTTTCCGGTCCGCGTAATTGCCGGGATTGATCCGTACCTTCTCCACATGCTCCACTGCCTCCATCGCCGCCGCCGGCAAAAAATGGATATCCGCCACCAAAGGTACCGTGATTTTATGACGAAGCAATTCCTCCTTAATCGGCTTCAAACAGGCCGCCGCCGTTTTGTTCGGGGCGGTGATGCGGATGATTTCGCAGCCCGCCTCCGCCAGGGCAATCGACTCTTTCACCGTAGCCGCCACGTCCTTGGTGTCGCTGGTGGTCATCGATTGCACCCGGATAGGGTTTTGCCCGCCGACCCCGACATCCCCGATCATAACCTCACGGGTGGGACGGCGAATCGTGCGAAAACGGGAAAAACAATAGGTATTCATAGCGTTTCAGAGAACTGCCTAACCTTAAGGGAGAAATGTTTAATCCGCAACGCTGGAGCCCGACTCACGGGATTCCCCATCGGACTCGCCGGTTTCCTCTTCCGGAGGTTCCGCCGGTTCCTCCACCGGCACGATCTCATTGTTGCGCATATCCCGCTCCACCCCCCGGTCATGAATCCACCTTCGCGAATCAAAATAGGTGACGTACAACATCATAAAAAGCAACAGGAGCATAAACGTCCCCTGCAAGGCACCGATCACACTTGCCGGCAAAGGCTTTCCACGGAGTTTCTGAATGGTCGCAAATACCATATGCCCCCCGTCCAACACCGGAATCGGCAGCAAATTGAGAATGGCCAGATTCACGTTGATGAATATCGTGAACCACAACAATTGCCGAAAGTCAGTCTGCGCGAGCAAATAAAAGATCCGCGTAATCCCCACCGGTCCACTCAGGTGGCGCAACCCCACATCGGAAGCCGGGTTCACCAGGCTGGCCAAGGTCTGAAACACCCGTTTTCGAGCCGTATCAACTTGCTCAATGGGGTTGAGATGGACGATATCGGAAACCCGTTTCGGAGTAAATCCGGTCAGATAGAATTGCCGTCCGGTCGCCGTCGCCTCGCTCAAACGGGGCTGCATGGCCAAGGTCAGCTCGTCCCCATTGCGTTCAATCAAAAACTCCGTCGGCCGCCTGGGGTTTTCCTGCAGATGCTGCTGAATATGGGCCAGTGAATAAACCTTCTCCCCATCCATCTTCACCACCCGGTCGCCCACCTGCAAACCAGCTCGCTCGGCTGGAAAACCCTCAGTCAAGGATTCCACAATAACCGGATGGGCTCCGGAAATACCAATCATCGGCAGGCGGTCAAACCCGGCCAACACCGTGCGCACGGGAACCTCAACCTCCTCGCCCTCACGCTCCACCACCAAACGGACTACCCGCTCGCCATCGTCATCCCGCCTCGAACCGGTGAAAATCGCCGTCTGAATATCGGAAAAATCCCCCACTGCGCGGCCATCCACCGAAAGCACTTTATCTCCCCGCTGCAACCCGGCCGTGGCGGCCGGCGAAGGGTGTTCCTCGTCGGCCACCATCAAGGTCGGGGCCACGTGCCCGATCACCGTGGTATTTTGCTGCGCCGGAACCGGATGACCGATGACCCACAGCAAAAAGGACAACGCCAAAGCGAAGAGCACGTTGAACACCGCCCCCATCACGGCAACGATCATTTTCGAGGTATACGAGATCGGCGGCAGTTTCTTGCGCTCACTATGAGTCTCCCCCTCAATCGCCTCCATTTCCCCGAGCTGCGGCAAGGCAACGTATCCGCCCAAAGGCAACCAGGACACCCGGTATTCCACCCCGTCCCGCGTCCAGGAAAAGATCTTGGGACCAAACCCAATGGAAAAACGCTCCACCACCAAACCGCGCTTCCGCGCCGCAATGAAATGGCCGTATTCATGGACAAAAACCGTCCCGGCAAAAAAGACAATGATCCAAAAGATCGCCCAAAGACTGGAGAAAAGTGTGCTGAGTAGTTCCATTACGCAAATTTTCGTGTAACCCATTCCCCCGCCAAAGCCCGCGCCTCGCGATCCCGCTCAGCCAACTCGGCTAGCGATCCCGCAGGAGAAGAATTCACTTTCTGTAAAGTGTGTTCAATGATTCTGACAATCTCGGGAAATCGGCATCGCCCGTCAAGAAAAGCCTCCACCGCCACTTCATTGGCCGCGTTGAAAATCGCCGGTCCGGTCCCCCCCTGGCGCAAAGCGTCATAGGCCAACCCGAGGGCAGGATACCGTTGCGGGTCCAAAGGCCGCATTTCCAGCGATATGGCTTCCTGCCAGGACAGCTTCGGTCCCGCCCGCCCCCCGCGCTCCGGATAACGCAAACAGTGCTGAATGGCAAAGGTCATCGACGGCTCCGACAATTGCGCCAACAAAGACCCGTCCGACCATTCCACCAAGCCGTGCAAAATACTCTGGGGATGGATCACCACCTCAATCTGCTCCGCCGCCAACCCGAAAAGATGCGCCGCCTCGATCACCTCCAACCCCTTGTTGGCCATGGTGGCACTGTCCACCGTGATTTTCCGCCCCATCGTCCAGGTGGGATGTGCGGTGGCCTCCTCCGGGGTGATCGAAGAAAACGTCTCCAACGGACGATCCCGAAAGGCTCCCCCGGAAGCG
Source organism: Opitutales bacterium (assembly GCA_020831535.1). Classification (GTDB taxonomy): domain Bacteria; phylum Verrucomicrobiota; class Verrucomicrobiia; order Opitutales; family T3Sed10-336; genus JAIUMY01. Next base: position 25,964 of record JAFIGF010000221.1, read on the forward strand.
GTCAAAATCACCCGCCCGACTTCCTCCGGCGGGCGGTTTTCCAAACACTGAAAAAGAGCATTGTGCTCACTGTCCACCGGCAACAGCCGGGACTTGGACTTGCGCAAGGCCGCCTGCACAAAATCCCCCGCCATCACCAGCACCTCCTTGCTCGCCAAGGCGATCGTCTTGCCCGCCTCAATGGCCGCCAAAGTCGGCGCCAATCCACCTGTCCCCACAATGGATACCAAAACGGTATCTACCGCCGGGAGAGTGGCCAGGGTGGACAACCCCTCGGCCCCTTCATGCAAGGTTGTACCCTCCGGAAACAAATTCTCCCGCCGGGCCGCCGCAGCCGCGGCCGGATCCATCACACCGGCGTGAGGCACCTTGAATTCCCGACAAATCTCCGCCAGCGCCCGGGCATTTTCCCGACAGGCCACCCCCTCCAACTGCAAATGTTCGGCATTGGCCCGCAAAACCTCACAGGCACTGGCTCCGATTGAACCAGTGGCCCCCAATAAAACAACTTTGCGAAGGTCTGCCATAAATAAACAGGCGCCCCATCGGGCCACCCAGAAAAGAAAAGACGCTACCCTGCACCCCCTCCCCCCGCAAGGCAACTTTCAAAAGTAATTCGCCCCCCACGCGGTGAAGGAAATAAGTGACCCCTCCCTCCGTGCCGCCGGCACCTTGGGAACCACGAATGAACACGAATAGACACGAATACTCGGTTTCGTGTAGGGCCTCCACTTGTGGAGCGCCGCCCGTGAAGACCTGCGCTCCTGCCGATGGTTTGCGGCGGCCATGGGGAAAAGGCGACTTTAGCGAACAAATCATAAACCAACCCACGATCCCCGTCATCACCCGTGCCGAAGGCACCTTGGACTGCGGCAAGCCCCTTGCCGCTTTTTCCCGCCGCTGCCTGCTGCGGCGTTACCCCATGTGTGGTTTGCAACAGAGAGTCCTCACAAAAAAAACGGCAGCAAACTTCCGCACGCAACCACAAGAAACCTTCACTCCACCACCAACGGAAAACAACGCTCGACAATATGCTCCACCTCCCCGGAGGTGTGGTCGGACTGATAGAGACAGAAACTCTCTACCTTGAAAGGCGTTGCGACGAAACCTTGGTTCTCCTTTAAAAACTGTCGCACCGTCTCCTCCGCCGCATGATTGACCCGCGCCACCGTCAAATGCGGCTGGTACATTCGCTTCTCCGGTTCAATCCCCAGCTGAAAAAGGCCGTCTTCAATCTTTTTCTTCAGCTGAAACAACAAAGGGTGGCCGCCACCAACCCCCGCCCAGACCGCATGCGGCGGCCCTTTTGGCGGAAAACGCCCGACCCCTTCCAAGGGCAACATGAAGGGCGCCACCTGGACATTCGCAAGGACCTCCTCAATATCCTCCTGCAACTGTCCCGGCAAATCCCCGATAAACCGCAAGGTCAGATGAAAACGCTCCGGAGCCACCCAATGGAATCCCTTGCGCCGCCTTTCCTGCAGACCCGACAAAGCCTCCTTGACATACTCCGGCACCGGAATCGCAACAAACAAACGCTTTCCCCGAATAGGACGTTCACTATTCATCTTTTCACTATACCCCCACTTTGCGAAAATTTCACCGAAAAATCACTTACGTGAAACCAAGGTGGTTCCGCGGCCTCCGAAGCCTTGCGCTCCCCGCTCAGCGCATATGCGTCAACCTAAGAACTTTGGATGGTTACCGTAATTGATCGGGCTTTTGCCTGTTCTTGGGGAGGTGGATAATAATAAGGAGCAAGGACATTGCTTAGCCCTCTCCGGCTCCGCCTCCGTCCTGTCTTTGAGAATGGGAGCGATGGATAAGATAGGGGTAGGGATGCCGAGTTTCTTCGGCACCCCTCCCTCCGAACCGGACGTGCGGATCTCCCGCATCCGGCTCTCCAGTCAGCAAGTTTCTCCTTTGTGGAGACTGATAGCTTCTTCTTTGGCTTCCTTTAGGC
>JAFIGF010000222.1:0-45000 GCA_020831535.1 Opitutales bacterium
AAGAATCGCTTCACGACGTTCCTTGGGCATGCGGACCCGCCCCAGCACGTCGGTTTTTAAAATCAGGCTTTCTTCGTTCGTCGTAGATGTCATAGCCCATCAGACTACGACACTTACGATCTCTTTGCAGAGTTCAACCCAACGGTGCTTGGCATGACGCTTACGGCCGCCCTGTTCTGTCGGTTTTTTATATTACGCCTACTCCTACTCTTAATCGTAATCGTAATCCCCCCCTCTCTCCTCTGATGCCCCCCTCCTGGTTGGCCGGGGGGTCACTTTTTCCTCAAGATCCCACGAGGAGGATATTGTTCTTCAATTTTGAACCTTACTTTTCGATTCGGATTAGGAGTACGATTACGATTAGGATTACGATTAGGAGTAGAGCACCACTTATTCATCCCCCGGCCGCCCGGGTTTGTCGGTTTTTTATATTACGCCTACTCCTACTCCTGCTCGTAATCTTACTCGTAATCCCCCCTCTCTCCTTTGATGCCCCCCCTCTCTAATTGGACGAGGATCACTTTTTCCTCAAGATCCCACGATGAGGATATTGTTCTTCAACTTTGAACCTTACTTTTCGAGGGGGATTAGGAGTACGATTACGATTACGAGGATTTTGGGGTTGTTGTTTGCCAAGCTGGGGAGAAACCGTTTTCTCCGGCAATGTTGCCTGTCCAATGCTTTTCTGTTCATAAACCCACCTCCCGTAACTCCAAGAGTGTTGGTGGAAGCCTTGGCCAAGAAGGAGGGAACGGGTTTGAGGTGTTTTACACTATGTTTCAGGCGATCTCTTGCCCAATCCTTAATGTTCCACGTGGAACATTGGGCTATTTTGATTCGGCAATTTTTCGGATCTGCTTTTGGAGGCATGATTGTTCCACGTGGAACAATCATGCCAGAGGTTTTCCTTGGGTCATGGCCAGAGAATCATGCAGGCGCACGACTTGGGCGATTCGGGGATCGGCAGGCTCGGAGCCGATAGTTTCCAAATACTGAACCACGGAAAATTCTGAGGATCGGTCATGGTACTTCTTCATCCATTCTGCGCGCTCGCGTATTCCAGAGTTTTCTCCGGGCAAGCGGGATAACGCGATACGCCAGGGTTTGGGAGAAACCCGGGCCCGAAAAATCTTCTGATTCTTGGTGAGTTGCTGGTACAGGGGGTCGGCGTCGAGCCCTTCGAAGGTCTTTGGGACGGTTTCTTCCTCCGGATCATAGGTTCGGTCGGTGAAAAGAAGCCTCAACCCGGCCTTGGTGCGATAGATCCGGGCGCTGCGTCCGGGGTTTTGGCGAAACCATTCCCGGACCATCGCCAGGGCGGGCTTCTGCCGGTCGTTTTCCCGTTGGGCTCTTCGGTGACGGGAAAAGGCCGTCAGAACAAAGTCCAAAACCCCTTTGGCTTCAATGGGCGGAAAATCGATATCCAGAAAAAAGGTCTTAGCGGTGTTAAGAACCAGGGCCCCGTAACGGTTTCGGGTCAAAACGGCATATTCCTCGTCATCGTCATGGTAACGGTCCAGGACTTCCTCGCGGAGCGGAGTCTCGCCATAATCATAAAAGGGGTCTTTGCGTCTTTCAAAGCCTTTGGCGAAGATTTTTTGAGCCCGTTCGCGGGATACCTGACGGGCCTCTTCCTCGCTGGTGGAAGACCACCCCCAGGCAGCGATCTCCAGGGGACGCCCATAGGGGTCCTTTCCGGAGGTTTTTTCTTTGGCCCAGTATTTGGGAATATTCATTCTGCGGGTATAAATAAAAATCGGGGTTGGGTCAATCGTGTCAGGATCGATTTGGGGTGCGAAAGGTGCGATAGAGCAGGGGAGGGCGCTCCCACTGGGAAGCCCCGAGGATTCCCTTCAGGGTGAGCTTGTTTTTTGGCGGGGTTTTGGGTTAAACTTCTTCGCCATGAAAATGAACACCATAGAACTCCCGCCACCAGTGCCAGACGAATCCGAAAGTCTGCGGCAATACCGTAAACTGCTGGAGAAGCGGGAGGCGGAGGCGGCCAAAGCGGCCAGGAGCCTGCCGGATTCCCTGCCGCTGGTCTTGGAAATCGGTTGTGGCCATGGGCATTTTCTCACTTCCGTTGCGGAGAAAGATCCGAGTCGGTATTATGTCGGGATTGATGTCGCCCAAGGGCGAATTCAACGGGCTAGAAGAAAAACCACCTTGCGGGACATCCCTAATCTTGAGTTCCACCTTGCGGATGCCCGGTTGTTTCTTTCCTTCTTAAAGCCGAAGCAATGTTCGCAAATATTCGTTCTTTTTCCCGATCCCTTTCCCAAGGAAAAACAGAAAAAGCATAGACTGATGCAGGGGGAGTTTTTGCAGACCTGTCATAGAATTCTGAATACGGATGGATATCTTTTTTTCCGCACCGATGTGTTCGATTATTTTCAGGAAGTTTTGGCATGGATGGAGCAGAACCGTGATCTTTTTGAGCCGGTTTCTTCGGAAATTTGGCCCGCTGCGGAGACCACCGTGTTCGAAAATCGGGCCCAAAAAGTCCATTCACAAGTTTTTCGCCGAAAGTAAAAAATAATTAAAACCAAAAAGCTCTATTTTTTCCTCTTTCTGACCCATGGGGCGGGGGCGCTTCAAATTTTTAATTCTCAGCCCTTTCGGGAAGGGTTTTTTCGGTCTGTTTGGTTTTGTAAGATGTTGTACAACAAAACTATCGCACGACAGGTCGAGCGTTTCCCCAAAAGCAGGTTTTTCCCCTCATTCGGAACCGAATCTTTTTAAAAGGCTCTAAGGTACTCTAGGTTATTATTATGAGAAAATTCTTCCCTATTATTCTTTGTGCCGGTTTTTGGATGGGTCAGCTAAGTGGCCAGGAAATTCATCTGAGCGGAAACTTTTTGGAGGTCAATGGACAAACCGAAATTCCCAAGGCGGTTTTCGGGGTTCATGCGACTTCCCTTGGTGAATCTCTTCGGGAAAAGTGGGGGGTGGAAATGGTTCGGAGCCTTCGGGTTTCGCCAAATGGGAAACCATTGCAAACAGGGGAGGGGAGACGGCCCCATGGTTTGTCTTCGATCATCGAATGTTGGTATGATCGTTATCAACCTGCCTTGCCTTTGCAAAATCCCGGCTCGTGGGAAAGGGATTTTCGGGAAAGGCTGCGTGCGTGGAGTCAAAATGTGGCGTCGGTGGAGACCCCGGTTCTTTTTGAGTTCTGGAACGAACCTTATTTGAATTGGGCCTCCCGGCCGGGAGTCAATTTCGATGGACGGTTTTATTCCGACAAAAACCGTGAGGTTGGGGCGCAGGTTTATGATAGGGAAGGGAATCCCGTTGAGGGTTTGGTGTGGGAGAAAGTTCTTCGAGCCGTGGACCAAGGTGGAAATCCCCATTATCTGGCCTCCCGTTATGTGCCTGACCGGATCGAGGGACGGGAGCCAGTGGCCGGCAATACCTTTGACTTCCGGGGTCGGGAGATGGAGCTTGCGGAATTCTGGTGGGCCCGGGATACCCAACAACCATCCTGGTGGTCCGGACCTTGGAACCGCAAACTCTATCACCAAATGCTCGAAGTTCTGGTGGAGGAATGGGAAGAGTTGAAGCCGGAGGCTAAGCTTTTGGTGGGGTGGGATTTCCATTTGCACCAGGATGGATGGAGGGCCTGGGATCTTCTGCACCGGCCGCTTTTGGAACAGTTCGGTGACCGTATCGATGGGATTACGGAGCACCACTATGGGACCGATACCCGTTTGGTGGTAGGGAGTTACGAAGTTGCTGACGCCTTTACTCAGGCTACCCATGGGCGGTCCATGCGGGTTTACAATACCGAGACCGGTGGGTTTTTGGACCCCGAGCAGCCCACCCCCCATGCGCAGCCCCGGTACCATGCTTCGACCCCGGAAGAGTTTTGGGGGACGATGACCTACGGCCTTCGTGACATTCTTCATGCGTTGGAAGTTTCGCCCGATAAAATAGGTTCCCGAGCAGCCCATGCGGCCCATCGCAGTGGGGAACGCTATACCTTGCAATTTTTGCGGGACCTGCGTGGCCGGCTTCTGGAAGTGCAGGGGGAGGACTCCCGGTTGTGGACCGTGGCGGCCTACGATGCCTCCCGATCCCAGGTGGTTGTGGTCGCGTTCAATGATAACGCCCGTGGGGAGAGTTCCGGAAACCTCCGTTTCCAGCTTCCGCCGGGACTTACGGTCAAGGGGATCGAAAAGGTCAAGCCGGAGCAGGTGGATGGAGAAATTCACATTTCTTCCCAGGTGCTTAGCGTTTCTGAGCCGACGTCGGAGTGGGTCGGTGAGTATCAAATCGGTCCCCGGCAAGCCGCCAAATGGGTGATTTCGGTGGAAGGGGAGGGGCCCTCTCCGGAAGCCCGGCGGGTGGTGCGGCAACAAACCTACTACCCCGAGGTCCGGCTCTCTCTGCCGCCGGGGAAAACGCTTTCCTGGGAGGTCCCGTGGCCGGAATCCTTCGAGAATTCAGACGCTTTGCACCGGCAATCTTTGCGCTGGGTTCAATGGGGCGGGAATAGAGATACCATTTCGGTATCTATTGATGGGGATGAACTCAATCCGCCTTTATACAACCCCGGGGGCGTGGCCACCAGGTCCTGGGACAGGGCCGAAAGGGTAGACTCGGAGAGCCAAACCCGCGTGGAGATCGGAGTCGATCCCGAACGGGAACGAAACTTTTCCCTTCTCGCCCTAAGCCTGGTCCGGGAGTGGATCGTTCCGGAATCGGAAAGGTAGATTTGGAGGGACGAGTTCCACCTCGTCCGCCGAATGGTTGTTTGAGGTTCGTTCCTTTTCAGGCTTCGCGCTTCCTGATCCTTCTTTTAGTCTCTTTGAAGGAGGCGGTTGGTGGCGGCGTTAAGGAAGGTTCGCCACATGGGACGGGGATCGGGCTCGCCCACGGTGCCGCCGATTTCGAGACGGCGGTTCAGGGGACGGAAATTTTCCACCGGGGTGGCGGTGCCTTCAGGTTTGAGTAAGTTGAGTTCGGCAAAAACGCCGCTCAAAGTTGGGCCGACGGCCAAATCAAAGGACAGGTTCAGAGGCATTTGCCAGAAGGCCTTTCCTTCCTCATAAGGAACACTGCCCCGGCCTTCGAGGAAAAGATCCTGGTTTCGCAGGACCAAACGGGAAAGTTCAATGGAGAGGTCTTGGGCGCGTTCAGCTTGCAAGGAAAGTTCGTCGATTTCCAAACGTTGAAAATACGAGGCGAGGGTGCTGACCGTTTCCAGATCCCGTCGTCCGGTGAGCAGGCCTCCGATTTGTCCCACCGTGCCCAGGGTATCAAGGGTCCCACTGGCCCGATCACGGCCGAAGGCTCGTACGATGACATCGCGGGCTTCGAGGGAAAACTCTCCGGTGGCTTGGTCGGCAAGAAAGGAAAGATTTGGACCTTCCGCTTTCGTTGCGGCTTGTATTGTCAGCAAGCCTTCCAGCAGGGGCGTACGATCGGGTTCTCTTTGGCGGGACCAGGTATCGAAGGAGAAGTCCGGCAAGGTAAAGTTTCCTTCGAGAGCATAGGGCAGGCTTTCGATTTCCGAGCGGAAGAGCAAATGCCCTGTCGCTTCGGCGGTCGTACCGGCGACCTCGGTGCGAAAGGCGGCTAAATGGGCTTCGTTTTCCTCGATCCTGGCGTGAGCGAAAAGGTTCTCCAAGTCCGGTCCACCCCAACCGCTGACTTTGCCTAGAGCGATTTTCACATCGGCCTGCCAGGGTGACCAGATTGGGGCTTCGTCTGGTTCAGGGGAGGGCTCGGGCGCTTCGTAATCGGGGTTGGTAAAGGCTTTGGCCAAAAACTGGAGCGGTTGTGCGGTCAATTCCTCGCCTTCCAAAGTGGCCTCAATCCTTGGGGAAGGGGTCATGGCCAGAGTGCCATCGAAGGCCAACTCGGAGCGCAGATCGCCGGAGAGGAGATGGAGGGGGAATTGAAAGGAGAAGGCCTCGTCACTTGCTTGTATTGCAAACGCACTTTCGAGACTGATCGCTTCCAGAGTTTCTCGTCCCTGCCGCAGGGCCAAGTCGGTTAGGGACATACGCATCTCTCCATCCATCCTTTCCCCGGTTCCACGTAATTGCAGGCTCCCTTGGCCTTGTCCCCGCCGCAAATTGCGAAAAGGCTCTCCCCATGGCTGGGCCAGGGTTCGAGGCAAATCCAGCGTCCATTCCAGTGTGCCCTGAAGTTCTCCGTCCGCTTCCGGGGGAAGAAGGACCTTGGCCTCGGACTGCACCAGGGCGTGGTCTCCTTCCCAAAGCCCCAGCGCTTTCCAGCCGACCTGCCAACCCGCCGGGGTGCCCTGAAAGAGGGGAGCGGCGATAAGCACAACATCTTCGAGGAATTTTTCGTCTTCCAGCGAGGTCAGAAGGACCACATGGACCCGCAGCGGGGAGAGCGTTTGAAGGGCGTAAAAACCTTCGGCATGTTCCAGCGAGAATTCCCCGTCCACCTCTCCGAGGGCCAGGTCGAAATCCGGAAGAAAGGCATTCAGGAGAGGTCCGGGAAGGTCTATAATCTCCAGCGAAAAAACAGGCTCTTCCGGATTGGTAAGGATGGGCGAGAAGTCCTCAGGATTGATACCGAAGGGCTGGTGCGCAGTGGCTTTGAGGAAAGACTTTTCCAAAAGGGGGTCATCGAGAAGGAGGTGAAAGGCTTCGACTCTGTTGGCCCCGGCGGAGGCCTGAAATTTTCCGGCGGAATCGAGGCGCAATTGCGGCGAAGCTTCGAACCTGGGATCGAGGTTGGGCAATTCTGAAGCCGCCACTTGCAGGCGGTAAATGAGTTCAGTGTGGTCGGCTTGCGGTTCGAAATTCAAGGTGCCCTCACCATCGGCGAGGATTTCGCTTCCCTGTAACCAGGGGCGGAGAAGTTCTCCGGTTTGGGCCGAATGAAAAGCCAGCTGCCAGTTCGATTGGAACTGACGGCTTTCCTGACTGTAGTTTCCCGCAAGATTGGCGAGTTCACGGAACTCTGTGTCGGCGAGGGAATGGCTTAGATAGGTGAGATAGGTTTCCTCTTTTTTCTCGGGGGAGTAGTTTATCGCCGCATGGGCTTCCAGATGGTGGGTTTCGGTTCCTTCTTCCAGTGCGAGGACAATGGTGGTCGGCACGTCGATTTGGAAGGAAGTCAATTTGCGCTGTCCGTCAAAAATCAAAGCCAGACTTGGCTCGGCGGAAATCTCCCGAAAAAAGGTCCCCTTTTTATCGCTGCGGTATTCGGCGGAAAATTGCAGGGAAAGCTTCTCGGCCGAGGAAAGATTTTCGCTGGAAGCAGCGAAAGAAAATTCCTCCTCTTCTCCGGGGAGGAGAATGCGTCCACTAAAGCGCAGAGTTTCGATGGAAAATTCCGGCCAGGCGGGGAGGGCGGTTAGAATCCCGTCGAAAGGCCCGGCCGTTCGGGCGGGGTCCTCCCGTGGAGGGGTTTGCGGATCTTCCCGCGTAAGGGGTTTCTTCTCCTTGCTTGAGGCTGGGGTCCATTCCCGTAAATCCAGAAAAATACCTTCGATGGCCAATTCCCGAATCGCAAATTTGCGCGTGCGGATGGTTCTTATGAGAGGAAAATCTGCGCGGATGCGTTCGGTCTGAAAAACCGTTTCGCCTTCCTGGAAGCGAAGGTTCTCGATGGTCAGTCCACGAAACCCTAAATGGGCCTTTTCGACGGAAACCAAAGGAGGGAGCAGGCGGTTGACCAAGGCGGTCTGCAGACCGGAGCTGCTAATGATCGAAACAACGGTAATGACAGCGAAAAGCAGGATTGCGATAAGGCCGACAAGAATGATTTTCCAAGCTTTCATGGGAGTATTCTGGAGAGGGAGAAAAGGGGGAATCAGGATGGTCCCTTGTCAAAGGGGGTGACTTTGCGATAGGGTAACTTTTTTAATGACCGAATTCCATACTATTCTTACCCATCCCGGCTCGGCCCATAAAGACGAATTTGTGGCCTGTTGCCTCCTTTTGACGGAGGCAAACGTGCCGATTTTCCGCCGTGACCCAACGCCAGCCGAGCTGGAGGATCCGGGGGTTTGTGTGGTGGATGTCGGGCACCGGCATGAGGAAAAACTCAATTTATTTGATCATCACCAATTCTCCGTCCAACAGGCCCCGGCCTGTTCGGTGACCTTGGTTTTACGCAAACTCGGGTTGCACCAGGATGCCCAGGAGTTTTGCGATTGGCTGGAGCCGATGGAGTGGTTTGATTCCCGTGGCCTCGTGGAAACGGCCCGCTGGCTAGGGGCCGAGCCAAAACTTCTGCGGCGGCTCAACTCACCCATCGAAGGGGCTCTAATGCGGGCCTTTGCGGGAAGCCAGCAAATCCAGCCAGGGCATTTTCTCTGGCAAACGATGAAGCTGATCGGGCAGGATATCCGGGGATTTTTGGAAAACTTGCGAGCTCGCCTACAGAAGATCGAGAAAGAGGGGAAAATTCTTTCCTGTGGCTCGGAGGGCCGCGAGTTTGAAGTCTTTTTTCTACCCCGGAGTGAACCTTTGCCGGAGGATCCGGCGATGGGGTTGGGGCGTTTTATTGAGCGCAAGGGGTGGAAGGACCGGATCGTTGGGATGATCTATCCGGATCGCCGCGGGGAAGGGTATGGGCTTTCCCGGTTTAATGACGACCAGCGGTTGGATTTTCTTGCCATAGAAAGTTGTGAGGATGTGCACTTCGCCCATGCCAATGGCTTTCTTGCGAAAACCACTGCGACCGCCGAGCGTCGCCTCTGCGAATTGATGTCCCTTGCCTGGAGAGGACATTGAGTCCTTATCGTGCGATAAGGTCAATTTCCCTTCGGCTGTGACCTCATCGCGCTTAATTTATTTTTCTTCTTCGCGGGGATCAAAGGGCGGGCGATGAGTGGAGAGGGTGAGAAAGGGGACCCCTCCCTGATCGGCAAATTGGTAGCGGATTTCCACGTCGCGTTCGCGCAGGGTGGCCCATTCCTCCGCCTCGGCATAATTCGCTTCCAGAAGAGCAGACTGGGTGGCAGTCAAGGCTTCCACCTCAACCTCCTCGCGGGATTCCCTGGTGAGTTTGAAATGATAGGTCAGAACCTCTCCCGGGCCAGCGCTGACGAAGCGTAAACGCAGATCCTCGTGGATTTCCTTGGGAAGGTTTCGGTTGAATTCGGTCGCTGAGTGCTCCAGTTGTTCCTCCAGGGTTGGTGCGCCAAAAAAGCCGAAGCCACTGATCATCGCAAAAACCATCCCCCCCAGCACGAAAATGTAGAGAAGAAAACGGGAGTTTTTTACCAGCGTCATGGCCAATGAGGGTGGTTTTTGGGGATGCCCCGAACGAGACCGTGGGAAGCGGCTGCCGGGACGTTGGGTTTCGCTCGGCGAGGAACTTAGCCGATACTTCGGTTTGGGGTCGGAAGGGGTCTCGGACATATTCCTAATTTATCTTATTTACCGTTTGGGCCCCGCTTCCTGCAGGCGGTAGAGGGGATACCAGAGTTCCAGATCTTCGTAAATATCCCCCACCAGGAAAAGGACGCGATGGTTCTGTAGAGATACTTCCATACTATGACAAATCTTACGTTTTCCGGATGAAGACGCAAGCACGGGCGGAAATTCCAGGCTTTTCAGCTCTTGACTCAGGGGAAAAGAAACTGTTTGTCCCAGGAGGGTTGCCCGTTGTCCGAAGAGGGGGTGTAGATCCAGCGGAGGTGGCGCCGAAAGGCCTTGGCTTCCCAGAACTCAAAATAATCGGGGTACAGATGGAAGCCGCCCCAGAAGGGTGGGCGGGACACCTTGCGCCCGACAAAGCGGGCGCTTTCCCGGGCCACGTTTTTCTCCAGCTGGAAATAGCCGGGCATCGGCCGGGATTGATTGGAGGCCCAGGCACCAATCTGACTGAGCCGGGGGCGGGTGGCGAAGTACTCGTCGGAGACCTCGTCACTGGCTTTTTTGACCCGTCCTTCAATTCGAATCTGGCGTTCGACCGCAGGCCAATGAAAGAGCAGGGTGGCCTGCGGGTTGGTGATCAAGTCCTGGGCTTTGCGGCTTCCATAGTTGGTGAAGAAGGTGAATTTCTCCTCATCGCGGCCTTTCAGCAAAACCACTCGCGCGGTCGGCCGCAGGGAAGGGGAAACGGTAGCCAGGGTCATTGCCTCCGGCTCCTTTATGCCCGCCTCAGCGGCTTTTGTGAACCATTCACCAAAAAGTTGAAAGGGATTGTCCATAGGGGGGGAAAGCTAGCAGATTTCCGGAGTTTCCGCGCCCAAAAAAGGAGAAAAGTTTTCGCTTTTGGCAAATTTACCCAGGTGCATCCCGGCTGTTCACTTCAAAGATCACCCAACAACAACCATCAATACGGCCTCCCTTGGAGGGACGAGTTCCCCCTCGTCCACCGAGGGGTTGTTTGAGGTTCGCATTTTTACCGTTTAAAAAAGATTTGGGAGCTTGGGAGAGAAACGGTTGTCTTGAGGGTGAGGGTAGGTACACTTGGCGTTTTCCTGCCGTTCTCTTGCTGTCCCATGAATCACCCGGAATTTAACTCTATCCTGTCGCTCCGCCTCGTTAGGAGTAAAGGCTTGGTTTGGGGGTGTATTCTGGTGCTCGTCGTCTTGGCAGGGACCGGTTGTCGGTCCCATCGGGGGCAGAGCAACGCCATGGAACGTGCGTGGGAGCGGGGGGAAGTGGACCGGGCGGCGAGTTTGGCCTCAACGATCGCGGAAAGAGAGGCCGGGGGCCGTGATGAGGTGCTATGGCATTTGCAGGCGGGGCGGACCTTGCAGGCTGCGGGGGATTTTGCCGCCAGCCGGGAGGCTTTTGCCGAAGCCGAACGCCGGGCACAGGATTGGGATGACCGAATGGGGGCTCTGGCCGCCCGCGAAGTGGCGGCCGCCCTGACCAATCTCCAGTCCTTGCCCTACCGGGCTACGCCTGCGGATCGGGTGATGCTGCAAACCTACCAAGCCTTGAATTTTCTTCACGAGGGCGAGATTGCCGAGGCCCGGGTGATTTTGAATCGCTTGCAAAACCAGCAGCAGGAAATCCAACGCCAGAATTCCCGGCGAATCGATGCGGAGAGGGAACGCATCCGAACCGAGGCGACCCGGGTGGAGGAAAGCCGGGATTCGCGTCCCTTTGATCCTTCCCGGGCGGCGTCGGATGATCGTTTTCAACGGCAAATGGAACGAGCCTACCAGCCTCTTCGGGAAATGGAGGCGTACGCCGACTTTTTCAATCCGGTCGCCTTGTATCTGGAGGCCTTGTTTTTCTTGCACCGCCCGCAAATCCCGGCGGATTTGGAGCGGGCTCGTTTTGCCTTACGGCGAGTCCGGGGAATGGTTCCCGGACATCCGGTGCTCGAAGCCGATGCGGAAACCCTCGCCGGGATTTTGCGCGGCGAGGAGCGGGAACCGCTGGTGTATGTTTTGTTGGAAACCGGCTTGGCTCCGGAAAAGAGGGAGGTTCGCCTGGATTTTCCCCTGTACCTTTTTTCCGGCGAAGTCCCCTATGTTGGAGCGGCGTTTCCACAGTTGCACTTCCGGGTGAATTATGACCGAAAACTGGTGGTCCGTGGAGGCGCGCAAGAAGTGGAAACGTCTCTGTTGGCCGATATGGATCGGATTATTGGAACCGAATTCGAAAGAGAATTGCCCCTGATCATTACCAAAACCCTGGCTTCCTCGGGAATCAAGGCCGCAGCGGTTTATACGGTGCGCCGAGCGGTCCGGAGTGAGTCGGAGACGATGGCGGGTTTGGTAAACTTATTTGGTCTTCTGTATCAGTATTCGATGAATCGGGCTGATTTGCGCTCTTGGACAACCCTTCCCAAGCAATGGCAGATTGCCCGTATCTCCCGCCCACCGGATGGGGTTCTGGAGTTAATTCGCCCGGATACCAATAAAACTTGGAAACTTGATCTTCCCGACGGGGTCGTTATACTGGTTAGAGTACAGCTTCCTTCCCGCCAGGCGTCCCCCATCACCAACACTCTCATTCTCCGATGAAAACAAATGCTCCTTTTCTCCGACTCGGTCTACTCTCCGTGAGTATCGCAACGATATTTTTACTCTCCGCCTGTAATGCTCCGGTCCGAATGACGGAACCGTCCGAATGGGAAGGTGAGCGTGATTATGTGCAGATGGATCGAACCCTCCAGGGCCAAGTGGTCATTAAGGATGTCAATCGCAGCAAAGTGAGCGACAATTTGCTGCAAGTGCAGGCCGAAGTCCAGAATACCTCCCGACGGATGACCCGGTTCAACTATGCGTTTGAATGGTTTAACGAAGATGGCATTCTCATCACCTCACCACCGGTCACTTGGAAGACCCGGCAAATAGAGGGAAATGAGTCCATCTTTTTGACCGCTGTGGCCCCCCACGCGGAGGCTAAGGATTTTCGCCTCAAAGTAATGAGACCCGTTTCCCGCAACTAATCTTCCCATGAAATTTCAAAAACTCTTTTCTCTCTCCGGACTGGCCCTTTTATCCACCGCCCTTCTTTTCACTTCAGGTTGCCGCTCAACCGAATATGTCGATGCGGATGGTCCGCGAACCATTGTGACGCGGGACATCAACATCCAGGACTGGGCGCAGGCCGCCGACGAGATGGTGCAGTCCATGGTCGAGTCCGGGGTTTTGGAACGGGCTCCGGAATTGCCAGCAGTCATGGCGGTGAGCCAAATCGTCAACGACACCTCCGAATCGGTGAATATTGAACGCCTAACCGGGCGCTTGCGGGCCAGTTTGAACCGGACTGGAAAAATCGTGACGGCCACGACGATTGGTTTGGGGGATGTTCCCGATGACCCTCTGGCGCAGCGGGAAGCGCAGCGCCGTTCGGCCGAGCGGCCAGAAGTATTTTGGACCCTTTCCGGAGTGATCATGGAAGACAACGTTCGCACCCGCCGCACCGCCCAAACCACTTATATCTTTATCCTGCGGCTGACCGAGGTGGATTCCCAGTTGGCCCTATGGGAGGATGAACGCCGGATCACCAAGCAAGAGTCCCGGGGATTTTTAGGAATTTTCTGAAAATCCTCCCACGCTGAGCCTTTCCCATGGATTCCCTGTCCAGCCATCTGGAGCGCCTCCGTTCGGAGGGGCCTTTGGTGCATAGTATCACCAATTTTGTCGTGATGAACAACACCGCCAACGCTTTGCTGGCGGTGGGAGCTTCTCCGGTGATGGCCCATGCCCTTGAGGAGATGGAAGAAATGGTGGGGCTCGCTTCCGCGCTGGTGGTCAACATCGGAACCCTCTCCAAGAAATGGGTAAAGTCCATGGAACTGGCAATGGATGTCGCCCAGCGCTTGAAGAAGCCGATCATCGTTGACCCTGTTGGCGCCGGCGCCACCAGCTATCGGACACGCACCGTGATGGAACTGATGTTGCGCAATCATCCCACTATTCTGCGTGGCAATGCTTCGGAGATTCTGGCTTTGACCGATGCCAGTTCCCAAACCAAGGGGGTGGACAGTGTTCTGGAGTCCAACGACGCCTTGGCAGCGGCAAAACTTCTGGCGGGGCAGTTCGGCGCGACCGTGGTGGTGAGTGGAAAAGTTGATTTCGTGGTCCGCGGAGGCCAAGTGTACGAAGTGTCCAACGGGCATCCTTTGATGGGCAAAGTAACCGGGATGGGATGCTGTGCGTCGGTGCTCTGTGCGGCTTTCGCGGCGGTTGCCGAGAACCCGGTCGAAGCGACCTGTGCCGCTATGGCCACGATGGGCGTGGCCGGCGAAATGGCGGCTGCTGACGCACGCGGACCGGGAAGCTTTCAGGTCCGGTTTCTTGATGAACTGTACCAACTCACCGGCGAGTCCTTACAGGCCACCGCAGTGGTACGTGAAAGCTCTGCGTGAAAAGAATTACGTTGGGGCTCAACCGAAGGGAAGTCTAGGCTCGCAGTTTTATCTCAGGCGACTTCGTCAATCGCTTTGGCAAGAGCGAAGTCTTTCCCGGTCAGTTGGTTACCGGCGTCGTGGGTGGTGATTTCGAGAGTCACTTTGTTCCAAACATTGGACAACTCGGGGTGATGATCGTGTTTTTCACAGACGAACCCCAACTGGACGATAAAGGAGACGGCATCGGCGAAATCCTTTCTCTTATAGGTTTTTACCAGTTTTTGGTCTTTCACCGACCAACCGGTCAGTTCGGCCTGGGATTTTTCAATTTCTTCGGGGGATAGCTTTTTGCTCATACCTACCAACCTTTAAATTTCCCGGTGAGAGTCAACTACAGAGGGTGTTTTATTCTGGTCGGTTTTCTGGTAGAGGGACCGGTGCCAGGGGAAGGTCGCTTTCCCTGCCCGGGCATCATGGACTTGAACAATGGTGTACACAAACCCCAGCCCGGGTCCCCACATAGTGAAATAAAATCCCCCGTCGCGAGCCCCGTTGACGATCATCCGACTAATCGTCAGATCCATCCCCAGCAGGGTACCCACAAGGGGAAACACTATAGCCCCGGCTAAGGCCCCAAAGGCAATAAAGCCCGCAGTATAGACAATGAAGTGCAAGATCCATTTACTGATCGCCAGGGAATACTTTACAATTACGGTTCGCGTCGATGGGGACATGGGGAATGATTACAGCTTTCGGCTATAGCCGATAAAATGCAGATCCAACCCGGGATTGGGTCGGCGAAAGCCGGCATTGGAGGTATGTTGGATGCGATAATGCAGGGATTTTTTCTCACTTATTTTCCAGTCGATCTGAAAGCCGCTGGTAAAATGAAAAATTCCCCCGATCTTTCGTCCGGCCAGGGATTCCTGGCTCATCAGGGTAGGGCTGACGTCCAGGCGCAAAACCACCGGAAAGTGAAAAGGCTCGATCCAGTTCACGCCTGGGCCGAGACGAGCCATGATGGACCAATCTCCCTCGGCCCGGAGAACCCCTACCACCGCCGCCGCATCCAGGGAGAGTTGGCCATAGGGAGGGTCGAAGGACTGTTCATAGAATGGCTCGGTCAGCAAAAAAACTTCGGCACTGCGAACCCGAATCGGTTCGTCCGCTTCGGCACCAAGGCGAAAGCCCAACTGATCCGGAGAAAAAGCGCTGGCGGTGGAGGCTGTCCAAAGAATAGCCCCGCAGAGTACGAGGAGGGTTGGTCGTAGTTTCATTTATCGGGTGATTGAAATTCGGTAATGACACGACGGGGATCGGCCGCTTGCAAAACTTCGGAAACGGCCACCAATCCTTTGGCTCCACGACGAAGCAATTCCCTGCGGTTGTCCAGTTTAACCCCGCCGATACCGTAAAAGGGGAGGGGCGGGTTTTCTGCAACCACTTGCTCCAGCAAATCCAAACCAACGGCCGAGGCTTCGGGTTTGGTGGGAGTCTGGAAAATGGGCCCAACGGCAAAATAATCGAGGACTTCCTTTTTCCTGATGGCCCCCCGGGCTTGCTCCAGCGAATGGGTGGAAAGCCCGAGAATGCGATCCTTCCCCAAAATTTCCCGCGCCTCTTCCACCGGAAGATCATCCTGCCCGACATGGAGCCCGATGTCAGGAAATTCCCGGCACACCTGCCAGTCATCGTTGATCAACAATCGCCAGGAAGCGGAAAACTCCTTTTTTTCCCCTGTAAACAGAGAAAGAACCGATTCCACCAGTTTTTTGCGGGCCGAAGTGTCCAGGTCCTTGGCGCGGAGCTGGATTAAATCCGGCTTTCCCTGAAGAACCTTCTCGACCATGGCGGGAAAATTCTCCGGCTGAACATAGAGGGTATCTACGATCGCATAAAAGGAAACCGGACGGCTGGGCTGGAAGTAGGGATGATTCATGAAAAGTTAGTTTTCCTTGGGTGCAAAATCCAGGAGGAGCGTATTCGGATTGAGATTTTCGACTTTACGCAAGCAGAGGTGGGTTTCGCAAGCTTCGCGGCAAAAAGGTGTGCCTTCCCCCAGGACAAGGGGTTCGAGAGTAATCAAGGCCCGGTCCACCAACTGGTGGCGGAAAAAGACACTGTACACATGTCCCCCACCCAAAAGGGCTACCTTGCGACAACCTTGCGCGCTCAACCAATCCAGTATCGGACCCGGGTCGTCCCCGAGAAATTTCAGCGTTTCCCCCTCCGGATACCTTTGCCGGTAGGCTTCGGCTTTTCTGGTGACTACAACCCGTGGCTTTCCGGGCATCAATTCATGGAGCATCCAGGAAGGGTCTTCCTCAAAGGAGCCGGACCCGAAAACACAGCCGTCACAGGTTTCAACGGAGGCAAAAAAATGCCTTTTATCCTCGGGCGAGGAGAAGGATTGGTGGTCTCCGGTGGAGATTTTCCCATCCAGGGAAACGGCGGCCAGAAGAAGCGTTTGTATGGTTTGGTTGGATTTTGACATGGGCTTACCAGCTAGGAAGGGTGATCTGACTTAATGGCAACCATTATAAATTGCCCTAACAAAGAGGCAACCATGGCAGGTTAAATATCCAAACCAATGGACAAAGCACCCCTAACTCGAGTATGGAGCCGCTCCGTTGGTGCTATGGAATCGGGGCCAGACAGCTATTTGGAGGCCCATCGTCCGCACCCTTCGGCCGGCTATCATCCCTCCCCAACCCTTTCCTGCATCAGCGGGATGCGGACTACACAAAAGTCCATTCGCCACAACTCCACCACTCTCATAGCGAAGCGAAGATCACGCCATAGCCCGGAGGGCGACGGCAGAAGCTCACAGAGCGACGGCAAAAACCTTGGAGATTCGGAGCTCTGGAATCGCTTCCGGGTTGACCGATTGCAAGGCCAAGAGCCGGAAACCATCCCAGCCTTGGGGGATGCCCAAGAAACTAATTCAACTGCCGGGGAGCATTTTTTTGGTATTTTCCGAAGTGCTGCGGGTATTTTCAGCGATCCGGAATAAGACCACAATAAGCTCCATCCATACCCGGAAAAACAGGAGGTAAAGAAGAAAAAACAGGGGCGACAGGATTAAAGCAACCAAGCCGCTGGCTACTCCTGCCGTAAAACCGAAAACAATAAACGACAAAGTGGAAATGCTTACCAGAACCATCCCAATTAAATATATAATGGTAATGCATTTCAGGGTAATGAACTTCTCGAATTGGAGTTCGAAAAGATTGAGGATGAAGTCTTTAATTTTATCGATCATGTTGATTTATAGTGGATTGTGGTGGATCTATAGACCTCCCGTGAAAGTCAAAAACCAGGAGAGAGTTGAAAATGATTCCTAATAGGGGTCCCGAGCAAGTCAAGTTCCAATTATTCTGCCCGATAAAAATATGCGGTTTAAGCCAGAGTTCCTGGACTTTGTTTGGATAGCTCTTTTGGGTTGATTTTCAGTTCTTAGGGACAGTCCAGTCTGCAATTGCCAAATTGGTTGGAACGGAGTAGATTGGTACTTTTCCAAACCAAGTAAGCACCACTAATGTTTCAAGTCACTTTCAGCGAGCAGAGTCTCAATGAGCTGAGGAAGCTCGATATGCACGAACAGATGGCACTCATCGAGCCCATCAGTAATCTTACCCCCGCGCAGCTGGCCAACCCACGGGAACCCCTGGGTCGTTTTAATCGGGAAGGGAAAATTTACTATCGTCTTCGCGCCAACGATTTTCGCGTTTATTTCGAGGTCGACGAGGAAACCATCGTAAGCCATTACATTTTACATAAGAATTCCGTCACCGACTTTCTTTTCCGCACGAAATTGCCGGTCTCCAAGGAACAGTTGGTCGAAAATCACCAATCCTTCTGGGAATATCTTGAGAATCTGAACAAATCGGATTAGCCGGATGAATTTCCACATTTATGAGCGACTCCTCCTCTAACAACCGGGATATCTTCGAAAGCACCCGGGCCAGCAGGATCTATTTTTTGCCCAATTTGATGACTGCGGGAAATTTGTTCTGTGGGTATTTCTCGGTCATTAAGTCCATCCATGCCTACCATGCCCAAATTTCGATCGATCCGGCAATTCAAGCCCAGGCCTCGGCTTTGTACGCCCATGCCGTCTGGTTTATTTTGGCGGCTCTGCTGTTTGATTGCCTGGACGGACGGTTGGCCCGCATCGGTGGGCGGGAATCGCTATTTGGCAAGGAATTTGACTCCATTGCCGATATTATCTCCTTTGGTATCGCACCTGCACTGTTGGTCAACTTTCTTATTTTTGCGCCCCTGGAGGAATACAATTATCCGGTATTAAGTGGTCTGGGATGGTTCTTCAGCTTTATTTACCTCCTTTGTGCCGGCGTCCGTCTGGCGAGGTTCAATGTCATCACCCATCCAGCGGTTTACTCCTTATCGAGTAAATACGAGACCAAGGACTTTATCGGCCTGCCAACCCCGGCCGCTGCCGGCTTAATTGCCAGCTTGGTCTTTTTCCTCAATGAATATGAGCTCCGGCACTGGTCGTTGGCACTGCCGCCCCTGATGCTACTGACCGCATGGCTGATGATCAGTTCGGTCCGCTTTTCCAGTTTCAAGGAACTGAATTGGCGTACTCGTATCCGGCCTCATCATTTTATTCTGGTCTTTGTCGGAGCCGTATTAATCTACCAATTCCGTCACGTCGGCTTTTTGGTGCTGTTCCTGGGCTATATCTTTTACGGCTTGATCCGCCATCTACGGGTGCAAAATAAGCGACTGGAAAAAGTTCGGCAATGGCGTGAACGAAGAAAAAAGGCTGCCAATAAGTCACCCAATAACGGTGAATAAACCGGCGAGTTATGCCCATCGGGGGAGTTGTTGGTTTGGGCTTCCGATTCATCGGCATTCTTTTACCCTTAAAAAGTGCCCGTTTCTTACTCCTAAAGAACGATATCGGGAGTTGTTGGTCTTATTCACTGCCCTTAAGAATAAGACTGGTTCTTTACTTAAATATACTCTTTCTTATGGGAATGAATAAAGGTTGTCACCGGATAAGAATTCTTCCTAAACTCCTCCTCAATGAAAATAACGATCAATCGCGATAATTTCTCCAGTGGCCTGCAACAGGTTCTGAATTTGGTTCCGACCAAACCTCAAATGCCCATTCTTGGGAATGTCCTCATTGTCACGGAGGACGATGGCATTGCCTTAACGACGACCAATCTTGATTTAGGCATTCGTTGCCGGATTAAGGCCGAGGTTTCCGAGCCCGGGCAAATCACTCTTCCGGTTCGTCGTTTGGCCAATATTGTTCGCGAGCTGCCGCACAGTGAAGTTTCTTTTGAAACGGATGACGATCACCAGGCCAAGCTTCGCTCCGGAGGGTCCAGTTTCAAGGTTATGGGGATTGGGGAGGAAGAGTTTCCGGCTCTTTCCACCCTGGAGAGCGAACAGACGGTGGTCCTCCCGCAATTGGAATTGGCCGATATGTTGCGGTCGGTATCCTATGCTCAGTCGGCGGACGAATCCCGTTTTATTCTCAATGGAGTTTATTTCAAATTGTCCGATCAGAAGCTTACTGTGGTGGCGACTGATGGACGCCGTTTGGCCGTACACAGTAAGGAAATAGAGCAAGGTGGGGAGAAAGAAGGTAGTTTTATCCTGCCCGCCAAAACGGTGGCTGAGCTGCTTCGTCAGCTGAATCGGGACGATAATATAACGATCACCTTTACCGAGCGGCAGGCCGCGTTCGAAATTGGCGTAGGGAAGGAAAGCGGCGGTTTGTTGGGTAATGTGTACATGGTTTCCAAAATCGTCGAGGGAAGTTATCCGAATTATCAACAAGTTATTCCCAAGGAGACGCACCAACGGATCAAGCTTGAACGGGAACTCCTTTTACAGTGTATCCATCGGGCGGCTTTGGTGACTTCGGAGAAATCCAACACGGTGAAAATGGAAATCTCCCCGAACCATCTGGAAATCAGTGCCCGCAGTGCGGAATTCGGGGAAGCGCATGAATCCATTGCGATCCAATACGACGGGCCGAAAATTGCCGCTGCCTTTAATCCGGTGTTTCTTATGGATCCGTTGAAAGCGCTGCCGCAGGATGACGTCTTTTTTGAAATCAAGGACGATCTGAGCCCCGGGGTTTTCAAGACCCTGGACGATTTTCTCTGCGTGGTCATGCCGCTGAGATTGAACTAAAGTTTCATAGGAGGGTCTGTAGCCCCATGGACGAATTTTCTCCGCTGTTCAGTATAGTTTTACTCTTTATTGGTCTATCGATCCTCTTGCATTCGGTAACCGTGCGTACGGGGTCGCCGGTTTTGGCGATTCTGAGCCGATGGCTGCGGTGGATTTCGATGTCCTTGGCGCTGGCCTATTTGATTGTGAGTTTTGGCTGGTCGGACCGACCCTTCTGGTTGTTGAGTCTTACTGTCTTTCTCGGCTGGTTTATCTTTGAAACGGGGATAAGTTGGCTCTCTATAAGTGCCTTGTCGCGAAGCGACATGCCCTTGTTTCCCCGGTTTCGGGAAAACACTTCGGGGCAGGAGTGGCCGATGCAAAAGAACCTTTTTCGTTTACGGGATTGGTTGCGGGAAAACGGGTTTAAGAAACGGGTTGCCTTGGAGGCGCGCATGCCCGGGGGCGCTGACTTAAAATGTAGTGTTTTTGAAAGTGTGGATGCCACCATTCGTGCCTATATTCATTTTTTTCCTTTGCGAAATGGGGGAACGACATCGACCTTCAGTCTGGCTACGAAGACTGAAGATGGAACAACGGTGATTACGGACAATTCCTTCATCCCCTTTGGAGGCTTTTATCCGGACAATTATTACGTCGTGCGCAAGCCCTTGCTCCGCAGTTTTCAAAAATTAGTGCGCCTTCATGAAAAACGGATTGCCAGGTTCTCCGATGAAGTGATCGCTATGTGGGTGAGTGATCCGGTGGATGACTTGAACACGCAGCAAAGGGAAATTGAACGAATCAATACCGATTTGGGTTTTCTTCTTCCTCTGGAAGAACAGGAGGAGTATGGACGCATTTCCCGGGAGGGCCGCTATCGCATTTGGAAAGAGATTTGGCTAATGAATTATCTCGGCTGGTCACGGCGGTATTGATGGTGAAGAAAGGCTGTCCTGGTAGCACGGGGTTTTCCTGTCCTCCATAGCCCGAAGGGCGGCGGATGAAAGCTCGCGTTTGGGTCGACGGGGGTAATGAGGGGTTTCGGTTGGTGGCTTCTCCACCCCTGTGGGAAGGGACCTTTCCGGGCGAGTTCGGAACTGCGGCTGAAGCGCGCAGCTACGTTGTGAGAGGTTTCTGGGTAGCGCGGAGCTTCAGCTCGCGTTTGGGTCGACGGGGTAATGAGGGGTTTAGGTTGGTGGATTCTCCACCCCTGTGGGAGGGGACCTTTCCGGGCGAGTTCGGAACTGCGGCTGAAGCGCGCAGCTACGGGGTTTCGAGGTAAGTTTCGGGTCTTCAATGAAAAACTTTGCCAACAAAATGGATTTTCCTTTTGCCGGAGGGGTGAGGGGGCTTAAATGTCCCCATGAAAAGCATGACGGGATATGGACGCGCTTCCGGGAAGATTCATTCTTTCGCGGTGGTTGTGGAGTTAAGCTCGGTGAATCGTAAAAATCTGGATTTACAAATCAACTTGCCCGCTTTCTGGAAGGAGGGTGAACGGGAAATCAATCAATGGCTGGGGGAGAAGGTTTCGCGGGGGACGCTGGTTTGTCAGATCCACCCGGAGACGATGGCTTCCGCTGAAACGGGTCCGGTTTTGGAGGCGTCCCTACTGCGACCGAGACTGGAGAGCTTTCGCAAACTCTGTGCGGATTTAGACATCCCCTGCGAAATGGATGCCCGTTTGCTTTGGGAAATGGCCAATATTGCCGCGGAGACGGCTTTACCGGGGTGGGCAGACATCGTTGAGGCGTTGCGGGGGATTTTTGACCAGGCGGTTAAGGCATTTCTGGAATCCCGTCAACGCGAAGGAGCCACTTTGCGGAAAGATTTGGTTAAACGAGTAGAGCGCTTGCAGAGCTGGTTGGAGGAGATGGAAGAGGAAAGCCAAATCACCGTTCCCCGGTACCGCGAGATGCTTCTTCAAAGGCTGGCCAAAATGGACCTTTCCTGGGACCCGGAAGATGAGCGGGTTTTGCGGGAAGTCGCGGTCTTTGCTGATCGCTGCGATTTGACCGAGGAATTGGTCCGCTTGCGCAGTCACTGGGAGTTGATGGCGGCCTATCTTGACGAGACGGAACCGGTTGGACGGCGCAGTGATTTTCTTCTCCAGGAGATCAATCGGGAATACCATACCATCGGCAGCAAGGCGAACAATGTGAAAATTTCCCGGCTGGTTTTGGAATCCAAGAACGAATGTGAAAAAATTCGTGAGCAAATTCAAAACATTGAATAAAGGTCGGGAATGATCTGGGTGTATCGCATAGTTTTCCTGCCGCTTTTTTTGCTGGCGCTACCTTATTATGGCTATCGTATGCTGAAACGAGGGGGCTATGGGGAGAATTTTGCCGAGCGTTTCGGGGGAGGCCAATGGCCTTCGGCAAAGAAAGAGAAGTTTCGGATTTGGGTGCAGGCGGTCAGTGTAGGAGAGTTGTTGGCGGTGGAAACCCTTTTGCGGGAATTGCAAAAAACCCCGTCCCTTGAAATAGTTCTCACCACGACAACCAGTACCGGCTATCAGTTGGCGCGCCAACGTTATGCCGGTTTGGCCTTGGCAATCCGTTATTTTCCGATCGATTTCTGGTGGTTTTCAAAAAGGACCTGGGATTCTCTTCAGCCCGACCTGGTCGTCCATATGGAGAGTGAGGGTTGGCCTGAGCATTTGCACCAGGCGAGGCAGAGAAAGATTCCGGTGGTGCTGGCCAACGCACGCTTGTCTGATCGCTCGTTTCGGCGTCTGCGTCGTTTTCCGGCTGGAGCCCGTTTTCTTGTCCGGCATTTCACCCATATTCTGGCCGCTTCCCCGGAAGACCGGGATCGATGGTTGGAGTTGGGGGCGGAGCAAACCGTTTTGACCGGCAATCTCAAGGTCGATGCCAATCTGGCGGAGCCGATGAGCAAGGCCGACCGGGAACAGTGGCGAAAATCCTCCCGGCTTGGGGAAGGGCCTATCATCTTGGGAAGTTCAACTTGGCCGGGGGAAGAGAGCATGCTTCTGCAAATTATGGAGACGTTTCGCGCGCAGGGAATTTCTCTCCGCTTGCTTTTGGTGCCTCGCCACGCGGAGAGACGAAATGAAATCCGCAAGGTGCTGGAAGCCTCTGACTGGACTTATGCCTTTCGGACCGACCCGTCTTCCTCCGCTACCTCGATGAAAGACCTTGATGTGTATGTGGCCGATACCACCGGTGAATTGAGTCGTTGGACCCAAATTGCCGATGTCGTGGTCGTTGGCAAATCCTTCCCGCCCCATCATGGGGGACAGACTCCGGTGGAGGCTGCGCTTTTAGAGAAACCTCTGGTGGTAGGCCCGCAGATGGAAAACTTCCGGGCCATTGTCCGGAGCTTGCGCGAAACCGGGGCTGCGGTTCAGGTGAGCGCCCCGTCCGAACTGGAGAATGCCTTAAAACGCCTTGTAAACGATGAGACATTGAAAAATGCCATGGTTCTTGCTACCCAACGATGGAGGGAAATGAATCGCGGGGCTACCAAACGAACCTTAACCATTCTGCAAAACTACCTACCCAACAATTCCACCAGACCTTCAGAGGAATAAAAACCTCTTCATCTACTCCGCTTCTACGGAAAAACAAAACCATCCATGGGTCCTAAAACAACGCTCTCTTTTTTTCTTCTCGCACTTTTATTCGTAGTGGGCGGCTGGTATATTCTCACTGTAGAGGAACCTCCGGAGGAAACCGATACTCCGGAGGCCAAGGTAGAACCGGATCTTGAAGACGGGCCGGAAGCCGTGGTCAAAACTTCCCCATCGGATGGACGGAATTTTGTCATTTGGCTGTCGATCGATGGCCTTCATGTGCCTGATCTCGAGACAACGGACACACCCTTCTTTGATTTTATGAAAACCCACGGAGCCTACAGTCTTCAGCACCGGGTGGTTTTTCCCTCGGTTACGTTTGCCAGTCATGTCAGCCAGGCAACTGGAGTTTTCCCAGGCCAACATGGCATTGTGGCGAACCGGTTTTATGACCATGAGACGGGGCGTATTTATAGCTATCCCGGGCAGGCTTCCCTGCTCAATGCTGAGCCGATCTGGAATACGGCGCAGCGCCAAGGTGTGCGAGTGGCAGTGTCGGATTGGACTTTATCTCATCAACAACAAGGTCCCGATGCGACCAGTTACTTTGGGGAGCGGTATGAACGGGGACTGAGGGATCGGGAACGATTGTGGCAGGTTTTGGACATCTGGCGCGAGGACCGGTCCCCTGAGACGCTACGCTTGCTTATGGGCTATGCCGTTGGGCCCGATTCTCCGGGGCATGCCTATGGGCCAGGATCCCCGGAGGTCTTGGCGGCAATCCAACGTGTGGATGGCATTTTGCTGGAATTCTATGACACCGCAGTGGCGTTTTTCGAGACTTTCCGGGAAGAGGGCGATCAGTTGATTTTTGTCGTCAGTTCGGACCATGGGATGAGTCCGGTTCACTCCCTGGTGCATCCGGGGCACCTTACTGGCCTGGATGGAGAAGAGGGTGTGGTGGCGGTGCATTCCGCGAATTTGTTGCATTTGTATTTTGTCGATGCGAATCAACGCGAGACTTTGAGCGAAAGCGTACGGGAGGCCGTTGACCGCTATGATTTTGCCACGGTCTTCACCCGCGCACAGGCCGAGGAACGTTGGCAGTATGGCCACCCCTCCCGAACGGGGGATTTGATCGTGGTTCTGGAGACCGGATATACCTTCAGCCGACGCCCGGATGGGGTCACCCAAGGGGCAGAGGAAGGGGGAGGGCCGGTGGGAATGCATGGCTATGATCCGGCGGATGACCCCAACATGAATACCGCGGTTTTCTTTCTTCGTTATCCCGAAAAAGAGGGCAAAGGTGACCTCGGTCTGATCGATTCGCGGCAATTGCATCCAACCGTCGCAGACCTCTTAGGGGTTGAGCCTTCAGCTGAGGCGACTGTGGAACCGTTGATTTTATTCTATAAAAACCATCTTGAATAGTGTATTGGTAGAATCTACTGCACCAATGCCTACCCCCTGTCTATGTTTTTTGAAGTTCCCGAGATAATCATCATACTCATCGCTTTTTTCCTTATCGGAGTAAGTGTGCTTGGCTATGTGTACGGACGCATCCATATGCAAAAAAGTAAAACCGCAGACCAGCGCTCGGCGGCAATCCGTGACAATTCCCGGGATGCGGTGTTTTATTTAAGTGAGGAAGGGATAATTACGGAAGCAAATCCAGCCGCGGGAAAGATGATTGGAGCACCGGGACATGACCTGAAAGGTCGGCCTCTCGGAGATTTTCTCAAGGCTTATGACACCAATCCAGAAACGGTCTTGCAACCCGAACAATTGCGGAAATTTTCGTGGTTTGAATTTTTGCGCCAGTCCCAGGGTTTGAATTGTACCGGGTTGATGGAGAGAGCCGATAAAAGCCACTTCCCGGCAGATTTTTTTATTCAACGAATTGGGGTTTCCTCGGAATGTGCATATTTTGTGCACCTCAGCGACATCACGGACCGCTGCCGCATGGAAGAGGATCTCAAACGGGAAAAGAATTTCATCTCCTCGGTATTGGAAATTCTTCCTTCTTTGGTGGTTGTTTTTGATAAAGAAGGGAAAATTTTGGAATTTAACCGGGCGTGTGAACAACTGACGGGGTACGATCAGGAAGAGGTTCGGGGAAAATCCATTTTATCCTTATTCATTCCTAAGGAGGAGCAAGAGGAACTCCACAAAAAGGTTTCCGAGGTTTTGATCAACCGTACCGAAAATGTCGTGCTTCACGAAAACCACTGGATAAAACGGGGAGGGGAAAAGCGTTTGATTTCCTGGTCGAATACGGCCAACTACGATGAAAAGGGAAATTTCCTGTATGGAATCGCCAGCGGGGTGGATATTACGGATAAAAAGAAAGCGGAAGAAGAACTCCGCAAGAAGGAAAAACTTGAGTCCATCAGCCTTTTGGTCGGAGGGGTGGCGCACGATTTCAACAATATCCTAACCGCTCTCATTGGAAATATCTCCCTCGCCAAGTTCGACAGTTCGGGGGATCCTGCCTTGGAGGGTCGATTGGAAAAAGCCGAAAAGGCCTCTCTGCGGGCGCGCAACCTGGCCCGGCAATTACTCAATGTGGTCAAGGATGGCAGCCCCGTAAGAGAGGTTGTCGGTTTGACCCGAATTATTCCCGAAACGGTACAATTTGCTTTGCATGGTTCCAACATCAAGGCTGATATCGAACTTCCCAAGAATTTGCCTCAGGTGAATGCGGATCCTAGCCAAATAAGCCAAATATTCGAGAACCTGACGATCAATGCCAAACAGGCCATGCCTGGAGGGGGGCATATTTTGATCCGCGGTAAAACCATTCCCTTGCTTGAAATTGAAAGCCGCTCGGAGTTGCCGGAGCCGTTGAATGATAAGTATGTGAAAATCACTTTCACCGACAATGGGCCGGGCATTGAACCCGAGGTGAAGGAGCGGATATTTCAGCCCTATTTTACGACGAAAGCCCGGGGATCGGGGATCGGTTTGACCAATTGTTACTCCATTGCCAAAAATCACCGGGGGTTATTGAAGGTCGATTCCACTGTTGGAGAAGGAACGGTCTTTACATTATATCTCCCGGCAGAGGATGTTGAGGAAAAAGTTGAAGCCGAACAAGAAACCCGTATCGAAAAAGGTTCCGGACATGTTTTGGTGGTTGATGACGAAGTGCCCATTCGAAGACTACTGAAGGAAATGTTGACTGGTTTTGGCTATCGCTTTACCGGCGCAAAGGATGGTCCGCAAGCCATTAAGAAATTCAAGGAGGCCAAGGAACACCAAGACCCTGTGGACATCGTCATTATGGATTTAACCATTCCGGGAGAAATGAGTGGCACCCAGACCATGGCCGAACTTCGCAAAAGCGATCCCGACCTTATCGGGTTGCTGAGCAGCGGGTATCCAAATTCCGAGCCGATGCGGAAGTATAGCAAATATGGTTTTGCCGGGGCGGTGGCCAAGCCCTACAGCGTGCAGGAGATCATGCAAGCTTTGCAAGCGATTCAACCAGCCAATAGTGGTGACTCAAAGCGCGGCCAAAGGGCGTAATTACGGTTTCACTGCTGAGAAAAGGTGTATGGAAGGTAATCAGTCTTCGATTGCTTGTAGGTAAACACGCCGACCGTTCATAAGAAAAAGATAAAACTTTGCTGTTGTTCGGTTAAATTACTCCTATGCGAGTAGAACTGGCATTCATGGCATAAAGGATGCTAAAGCAGAGTATATGTTTGAAGATGGAGATTTAGATAACCTTGCCGAACAGGGCTTACTTGGAGCGGTCATTTGCAGTGAGAACGGATCAATAACTGATTCTACGAGCGACGACTTGGAAGTGTTTGGCAACATTTTGGGATATGTCGGGCAACTGGCCAATATGATCGGAGAGTCTTTCGGGCTCGATGAGGTTCAGCAGGTGCATCTCAAGTCGTCTCAGACGGTGGGTGTTTGTGTTCCTCAGGAAGGGTCAACCTTGGGCGTGCTCTGCAAACACAGTGCTAATGTAGATAAAATCCTGGAAGAATTTGTGGAGTATTGAGTATGGAAATCGTCGAAAAAATTATAAAAAACGTTCTCGAGTTGCCCGGTGTTGATGGAGCTTGCTTGATCGATAAAAAGGGAGAAATCCTGCACAACGCCCTTCCGGAGTTTTTTCTGACGGAATTTTTTGATGACCTCTCCCGCCGTATTATGAATCTCTTCTCTACGGTGGAAGACAATTATCTTTCTTGTGACGAATTTCTCCTTAAATATCCACAGAAGTTTATTTTGATGCGCCGCAGCAGGACCGTGCATTTTATCGCGATTGTTGATCCCAGCACGAACCTGGTGTCTCTTAGGATGGTTTCAAATATCGTTCTGAAACATGTAACGCCGAAAGTCCTGCAAAGCATTCGAAAAGAAAAGGAAGCCATGGAGCCTTCCCCTGTTCCGGTCGTTCGCAACGATCCTCCCGAACCTAAGGCGATAATCCCTGAACCCGAACCTCAGGTTCAACCTGAACCTGAACCCGAACCAAAGGTCGAAGCCACTGCTGCCAAGCCCCGTCGCATGTATCGGGGATCGTATTATTGAGTAATTTACCCCGGAGCTCACGCAATGATTTCTTATGCAAATAAATTCCGGAACGGTATATCTTTTGGTCGATGACCGACGTCTAAAAAGCAGACTATCCTTATATCTCAGAGAGCTGGGTAGGGATGTGCAATCTCTTTCGGCGATTGAGGATTTGACCAAATATGCAAAAAACGATTTGCCGCATAGTATGCTATTAATAGATACGGCAATGGCAGCGCATTGTTTAGGGAATGGTAAAGCTCGGGGTGAAGAAGAGCGGGAAGCCATGCGTTTGATCTGTGTGATGGATGAGGAAACACCTGAGGCCGATAGAAGGGAAGGACGTTGGAAGGACAGTGGGGTTGAAACAATACTTTTTTTATCCGGACATCCAGGAAGAGCAAAGGATCGACTGGAGGCTGCACTACGGGGAAAGCTGGTCCGAAAAGCCTCCTCTGCCCGGGTTGGCAACTTTCCGAAGCGCGAAGGGTTTCGCTTGTTTAAGAATAATTTTTCAAGCAAAGCGCAACCATCTTCTCCTAAAAATGGCATCTCTGCGACGAAGGAAGTTTCCCGCTATATCCTCGCGCACAGTACGGCAGGGAAAAGCTTCCGTCGTCAACTGACAGATCTCCCGCTAGACGCAAAACTGGCGGTATTGGGTGGAGTCACCGGATCCGAGTTTGAATTGGCGGCGAGGGAATTGCATTATTTGCGCTTTGGGGAAGAAGGAGGGCCCTACCTGCCTCAGCCAGAAGAGTTAACCCTGGTGAATCTGGAAGAATGGGAAAAGAATTACCAAAAAGAAAAAGCCAACGGGGTCTGCTATGTGGGGTTAATTGACGATTTGCCACATGAAAAGGTAGAAGTTGTTCAGGCCTTTGTGGAATTCTTGCATAGTTTGCGAAACCCTTCCCTGACCCTCCTCATGGGGCGGGAGTTGGATCATGAGTTTCGCACGGTGGAATTAGCCGGGTTATGTAAAAAATGGGAGAAGGCGAATGCCCTTCTGCGAATACCGTCTTTAGGAGAACGACCAGAAGATGTCGCCCCTTTGGCCAATAATTTGATCAGCCAATTGCGGAATTTACATCCTTTTCTGGCTTGCCGCTCCTTCGATCAAAGCGGCTATAAATTTCTGCAAAAGTATGCCAAGGACCATTCCTGGGAGGGGTTTTGTGGTTTAATCCGGAGTGCAGCTGCAGTCAGTAGCAAAACCATTCTGGGTGAAAAAGAGCTCGAACCTTTTAAGGACCCGTCTCTGGTGGTTTCTCATATAATCGAAAGCCAAGCCGACGAAGTGTATTTCCCTAATTAATGAGAGAGTTCGCTGCCATTTGTCCGCTGCGGAGGACGAGCGGAATGCCACCCCCGGGGTGAGCGCTGCCGCCGGCAAAGGCGAGGTTGGGGATGGTATCGGCGTTGCGGATACGTTGGAAAGCCGCGAAAAAATTGTTTGAGCTGGCTCCATAGAGAGACCCCTTCCAGGCGCCGAAGCGTTCCTGAAAATCATTGGGACTGCGAACTTCCTGCCAGAGAATGTCGCGCTGGGCTGAGAATTCAGGGATTTTCTGCTCCAGCAGGTGAAGGAGGGTGTCTTCGTAGTTTTTCCACCGGGAGGCCTCGGGGCGGGCCGGGGCATTGGCGAGAACAAACCAGCCTTCGTGTCCGGGAGGGACGAGCCCTTCCGCAGGGTCATCGGTGAGGCGGGAAAGGTACAAGGTGGGGTTGTTCAGGGGGCATTGGTCGCGGAAAAGCTGGGTGAATTCGTGCCGATAGTTTTCCGGGAAAAAGATATTGTGCCGGTCCAGTCGGGGGAACTGCTTTTTCAGGGCGAGCAAGAGGACAAAACCGCTGCTGGAGGCTTCTTGTCGTGCCAACGTTTTTTTCCGTTTCTGGTATTGGGGGTGCTCTTCCAGCAGCGGACGCGTCCAGGCACTGATCGCGTCGGGGTTGACCACGACCCCTTTGGCCGGGATGGTTTCGCCGTTTACGCGAACCCCGGTGGCCCGGTTTGGGGCAAAAAGGATTTTTTCAACGGAGGCGTTGAAGGTCATTTGTACTCCCAGGCGCCGGGCGAGGGCTGTTATTTCTTCCACCAGTGTATACATGCCGCCCCGGACCCGCCAGGAACCGAAGGTGAATTCCACATGGCTGATGACATTGAAAGCGGGCGGAGTGCGGTACGGATCGGACCCGTTGTAGGTGGCAAAACGGTCAAATAGTTGAATCAGCCGGGGGTCGCGAAAATAGGAGCGCACGACCCGGTGGAGACTTCCGGGCTTCATCATGGCCAGGCCGCCGCGCAGGTGCCGGGGGCGGGCTTTTCGCAGAACCCGCCAGTCCAGGGGAGCGGATAAGAAAAAGGGTTCGCTGACCTCCCAGAGCCTGGCGGTGTAGGCAAAGAATTTTTCGGCCCCTACGGCATCGTCGGGAAACTCGCGGGCTATGGCGGCAAGAAAGTCCTTTTGGTTCCCCGGCGCATCGAAGCGGGTGCCATCGGAAAAAAAATACCGGCAGGCGGGCTCGACGGGCTCGATGGTCAGGTGATCGGCCGTTTTTTCTCCCGCCGCCGCGAAGAGTTCGTCGAGGACGAACGGCATGGTCAGAACCGAGGGGCCGGTGTCGAAGCGGAAGCCGTCGCGTTCGAAAACATGACATTTGCCCCCCGGGCGGTCGTTTTTCTCCAACAGGTGTACTTTCCGCCCCCGGGCGGCCAGGTGAATGGCCGCGCTGAGCCCGCCGAGCCCGGCCCCGATGACCAGAGTTTCCGGGGTTTCTGGGGAATTGGCGGGCATGGTTGCGAAAGAAGGCCTCGGGTCAGCCGCCGCCGAAAAGGCTGCTTATGAACTGATAGATAACAAGGAACGGCATAACCGCAATTTGCCAGAAAAACATCATGATTTGCCGGAAGGCGGGAAAGTTTATGAGAACGAGCAAAATAATCCCGCCATACATACTGTATTGCATGAATTTCTCCTCGGGAATTTTCATCGCATGCTTGAGGAAATGGCTGCCGTCCAAGGGAGGGATGGGGATCATATTGAAGACCACCAGTATCATGTTAATGAAAATTGCTTGGAGAAAGAGGTCGTGTAGATCCGGCAGAAACAGAACCAGGATTCCCCCCACTATGGCCACGGTGAGGGCGATGACAACATTGGCGGCCGGACCGGCGATGGTTACGATGAGATCATCCCGCACCGGATTCCGGAAGTTGCGGGGATTGACCTGAACCGGTTTCCCCCAGCCGATCATAATAAAACCACCGAAAAATCCGAAGATCATCAGAAGCGGAATCAGCACCGTGCCGATCGGGTCGATATGGGCGATGGGATTGAGGGTGACCCGCCCCTGGGAGCGCGGAAGGTCGTCGCCGATTTTATCGGCCGCGTAGGCGTGGGCGAACTCATGCAGTCCGATACTCAGGACGAGAATGAGATAAATGGCCAAGCCTTCGTATAAAGTCAGATCTTGCATAGTCCTTTGGCACTAATTCCCATCTTGGGGGTGAAAGGCAAGGCAAACTCGGGAAAAATGTCAAAAATCAAGGCAGAAGCTCCCAAACGCGATCACGGTGGTGCAACAAATTTTCCTCGGTAATGGTTTCCAGAATGTCCTGCGCTTGTTCGTATTTGGTGAGATGAACCAGGACCCGTGCCTGGTGGAGTCTCATCAACTGGCGGTCGAATTCCTCGATTACCTGGCTCTCCATTTCTTCCCAATGGGCGAGAGCCTCGTTCCAGGCCGGGTCCTGCAAATCGTTATAGGCCAAGCCCAGGTGGTATCCGTATTGGGGTTCGGAGGGGTCGAGCGCCCAGGCTTTACGAAGGGCGGCCATCATTTGCCCTTCCAGCTCTTTCGTCTCGAGAAGATCCTGGTTTTCGAAGTGTTCCCGTTGTTCCAACAGCAAGTGGCCGACCTGAAAATGGTAGAGTGGTTGGGAGGGATCCAGTTCGGACGCCGCCAGGTAGTAGCCCAGGGCGGTTTTAAAATCCTCTCGGGAGCGGGTGTAATTGCCGAGTTGGTTTTTGACCATGGGAATGTTTGGATCCCGCCGGTTTGCCTCAACGAAATAACCAGCGGCTTCCTCATGGTACCCGAGGCGATCCAAAAACAGCCCGTAGGCCACCAATCCCGGCACATAGTCGGGATGTTCCGCCACAAATTCATCGTACTCATCGGCGAGCTTCTGGAAACGGTCTTCCCGGGCCTCATCCTCCAGTTCCTCTTGCCATCCTTCACGCAAGCGAAGGAGGCGGTTTTCTTTTTCCACAATCGAAGCCAACGCCTCCTGGCGGGCTTTGGCTTCGACATCCTCCGAAGCGTTCTCCCCTTTGGCGAAGGGAGTGATGAGGAAGGCTAGACTGAAAAGGAAAAATCCGGGAAGAGAACGGGAGAAACGCATAGTAAGGGAAATAGGTGAATTAGCCAGGGAAGAGGAATACGGTTTGCCAAGAATCCGGTTCGGACTTAAAAGTACTCTATCTTGGCCCATGAGACCTGTTGAGGAAAAACCCGTTCCGCTTGAAAATATTCCGGCCTATCGTCCCGAATATGCGGAGGTCGATTACGGTCGGCTTTATCGTCCTGATACGCAACGCCTGCAAATCACCTGGATCGGACACGCCACCTTCCTGGTGCAGTGGGGTGGCAAGAATTTCCTGACCGATCCGATCTACAGCCGTTGTTGCTCGCCGGTCTTTTTGCCGAATCTTCGCCGCCGGGCGGAGCCGGGAATCCCGTTCGAAAAATTGCCCAAAATCGATGCGGTTCTATTGAGCCATGACCACTACGATCATTTCGACCGCTCCACTGTTCGCCGCCTGGGGCCCGAGGTGCAGTATTTTTTTCCGGTTGGGTTGGAGCGAATCATGCGTCGCATGAAGCTGCCCCATCGGCATGAGGCCGACTGGTGGCAGACCCGGTCCTGGAAAGATTTTCAAGTTCATTGTGTCCCCGCCCAACATTGCAGCGGGCGGGGGGTTTTTGACCGCAATAAACGGTTATGGTGCGGATGGGTCCTGGAATGGGCGGGCAAACGATTGTTTTTCGCCGGAGATACCGGGTATTCCAAGGAGCTATTTCAGGGACTGGGAAAGCGATTCGGCCCGCTGGAGGTGGCCCTGTTGCCCATCGGGGCTTATCGCCCCCGCTGGATTATGCATCCGGTGCATATGGATCCCCGGGAAGCGGTGGAAGTGCATGTGGATATTCAGGCGCGCCGGTCGGTGGCCGGGCACTGGGGAACTTTTAGGCTGACCGATGAGCCGATGGCCGAGCCGCCGTTGTTTTTGCGGGCGGTGCTGGAGGAAAAAGGGTTGCCGCAAGAGGTTTTTCAGGTTCCGCCACTGGGAAAAACCCTCGTGTTTTAACCCTATCGCTACAGTTGATGCGATACATATCGCATAATGTATTCAAATAGAGAGCCCTATGGATCTTTAGGGAACCTCGTGCCGTAGGCACCTTGGACTGCGGCAAGCCTCCCCGACTGCGCTTCGCTTGTTTTCCTCGCGTTGCTCCTCCTTCGCCAAGGCTTCGGCGGACAAGTCGGCGGGATCTTGCTGAGGCTCGACCACCGCCCAGCGCATATGCGTCACCCTAAGCGATAGGTCGGGCTTTCAGCCCTTAGGGATTGGGGGCCAACCGCCCGCACCCTCGGCTGCGATCATCCCTCCGAAACTCTCGTAGGGAAGCACTTCTATAAGGAGCAAGGACATTTCTGTCCTTGGGGAGCCGACCAGGCGACCTGATTGGTGGGAGAGTTTTCCGAATAGGCACCATCCCTCCCATTCTCAAGGACAGGAATGTCCTTGCTCCTTATTATTATCCACCTCCCCAAGAACAGGAAAAAGCCCGATCAATTACGGTAACCATCCAAAGTCCTTAGGGTGACGCACCTGCGCTCAGCGGGATCTCGCTGAGGCTCGACAGTATGCCAAGCTTCCGGCTAGTCCAAAGACGGCTTCGCCGTCGGTTTCTAGTTGCGGGCGGGCGCGACGAGCGTATGCTGGGAGGTATGCCCAGAAAACCGAAGACCAAGTGTATAGGTATTTTGACCTCAGGGGGAGATTGCCCGGGCCTGAATGCGGCCATCCGCGGAGTCGCCAAGGCGGCTTTGCATTACGGGATTAAAGTGCTCGGCGTGCAGGATGGCTTCCGGGGTTTGGTGGAAAATCGTTTTATTCCTCTTGATGACCGTTCCACCAGCGGGATTCTCACCTACGGGGGAACGATTTTGGGAACGAGTCGGGACAAGCCCCACAAAATGCCCATGGGCGGAAAAATCATGGACATGACCGATGTGGCGGTGGCCAATGCCCGGCGGCATCAAATTGACTGTTTGGTTTGTCTGGGCGGAAACGGAACCCAAAAGAATGCCCTGCAATTGAAAGAACGGGGCGGACTGGATGTTCTGACCTTACCCAAGACCATCGATAACGATGTGGCCGGCACCGATATTACCTTCGGTTTTGACAGCGCCTTGGATATTGCCACCGAAGCGATTGACCGTCTGCACACGACGGCGACCAGTCACCACCGGGTGATTGTTTGTGAAATCATGGGCCACAGTGCAGGGTGGCTCGCCCTGGGAGCGGGCATTGCCGGAGGAGCGGATGTGATATTGATTCCCGAAATTCCCTACGATTTGCAAAAGGTTGCCGACCACCTGATCGAGCGCCGGCAGCATGGAAAACGCTTTTCCATCATCGCCATTGCGGAGGGGGCCCGTCCCATCAACAAAACACCCGCTACCGAGGAGCCGAAAAAGAACAAGAAGAACCGGAAGAGCAAAGTGTCCCTGGAAGAAACGATAAATTTGGCCAAGGCCGAGGATATACATTTGGTTCAGGAGTCGCTGGACAGCCGGGTTGCCCGCGAATTGCAACGGCTTACCGGCATTGAAGCCCGTACCACCTCCCTCGGACACGTTCAGCGTGGAGGAACCCCCTCCGCGGCCGACCGGCTTCTTTGTACCCGCTTGGGAACGGTGGCGGGAGAGCTTTTGGAACGCGGCCAATACAATCAAATGGTGGCGGTCAAAGGACAGGAATGCGTGCCCATCCCCCTTGAGGAAACCGCCGGCAAGAAGCGGCTGGTCCCGGAAAACCATCCCTGGATCAACACCGCCAGGCTGGTGGATACCTGCATGGGGTGATCGAAAGCGACCGGGGACTTTAGGCCCTTTCTCGCAACACTCTCCGACGCCCAGAAAGCACCTTGGTCTCCTTGGTACGGGGAAACTTGCCAGAACGGGAAATTTGTAGTTAGATTCATTCTCTTATGGAAACCAATGCGATCAGGTTGCCCCTTTCTCTCAAAGCCGCGTTTGTGGTTTTGGGTATTTTGGCGGTACATGTGGTCTTGGCCCAAGCATATTTCTGGCAAAACCGGGAAGATTACCTGTTTGGCTACTTGGTTCCGCTCTTTGTGCTTTATGTGATTTGGGAGCGAAAGGATGCGCTGCTCGCGTTGGTGTCCGGACGGGGACATCCGGATTGGGCGACCGAATCGGGCGGGGAGCCTGAGGAAAGTGCACCGCGCCAAAGCGGGGAAGCGCCTCGGGGGTGGACTTCGTTTTTGCTCATTTCGGCCGCTTGGATGGGCATGGTCGGCGGGGCGATGGCTTTTTTAATCGGGGCCTTTGTTCTCGGGGTCATGGGGACCTCCGGTGCCGGAACGTTTTTTCTAACCTCGGGGTTTTCCCTTATTGTCCTGTGTGTTTTGTTTCTCTCCACTCCCGGGGATATTCCCAACCCAAAATGGCAGAGTGAGGCCTCTTGGTCGCAACGGCTCCGGTATGACACCAGGGTGCAAGTCGCATTATTGTTTCTTTTCCCAGCGCTGATTTGGCTCATCTCGGCACCTTTGGTGGACGCCTTGGAGCGCCAAGTGAGCTTGTTTCTCTTAAATCAGGTGACGGCAGTGGTCTTTTTTGTCTTTGATATGACGATGCATCCGATTCAACAACACGGAAATGTGCTGATGTTGCCCTCCGGGCCGGTGCATGTCGCGGAGGCTTGTTCGGGAATTCGTTCCCTGACCGCTTGTTTGTTTGCCGGGTCCTTTTTGGCGGCGGTTTTTCTCAAGTCGATTTGGCGCAAAATCGCCTTGGTCGGCTTGGCCATGCTCTTTGCCTTTTTTACCAACATTCTGCGCAGTCTGTTTCTCACCGCGACGGCCTACTACAAAGGTCCGGAAGCCATCGAAGGGGCTGTCCACGACATAACGGGATATGCTGTTTTGGGATTAACCAGCTTGGGGCTCATTGCCCTGTTGCCCCTGTTTAACCTCGATTTGCAAAAACCCTTGCGCGACCGGGAGGCCGCCGAGGCCAAGAAGGATTCGGAAAACAATTCCGGCGACAAGGACCAAGCGTAAGCCCCATTAGGCATGGATCGGGATAAACGAACAGTGGATATGCGAACCATTACCGAGTGGGTAGAGCCCGGTTCCCGCGTGCTTGATCTTGGTTGCGGCAGGGGGGTGCTTCTGGACTATTTGAACCGGCAAAAAAATGTTTTTGGGGTTGGGGTCGATTCCTCTTTGGAAAAAGTGCAGGCCTGCGTGAAAAAGAAAGTCACGGTGTATCACGGAGAAATGCTGCAAATGATGAAGCAATTCCCGGATAATTATTTTGACCGGGTCATTTGCTCCCGTACGGTGCAGGAAATTCCTGATCCCGGGGCCGTCGTTGGGGAGGCCTTGCGGATTGCCCGAAATCTGACGGTAGGTTTCGTCAATTATGGCTTCTGGAAAAACCGTTTTCACTTCCTGTGGACCGGCCATCGTATTCAAAACGAGGTCTTTCCGGTGGAGTGGATCGAAAGTCGGCCGTCGAATCCAGTCTCGGTGGCCGAGTTTGAGGCGTTTTGCGAGAAAAAAGGGATCACGGTAAAGCAGCGGGTGTATTTGGGGGGAGACTGGCAAAAGGAAATCCGGGTCTTGCCGGCCCTCCGTTGCGGGTATGCGGTGTTTGATTTGGCCCGTTAGAGAATGGGCTCTGTTGGAGAGGAGTTGACCGATGTATATCCGCAAACCAGGGCTTCAGAGAATTCCGATAGGTTTAAAAATCTTCGGGCTTTCCGTATTTTGCCTGAGCACGGTCTTGCCGGGTGTGGTTGAGGAGCGCACTTGGGTTGACCGGGAAGGACGGACCCTCGAAGCTGTTCTAGTTGGTTGGGGGAAGGAATCGGTTTATTTAAAAGGTTCTAATGGACGAAATTTTCCGGTTACACTGGACCAACTATCTGCGGAATGTCGTGCCTATTTGGAAACCCTTCAAAAGCTTTCCCCTTGGGAAGAGCTGGAAGGGAGCTTTCGTCGCATTCCGTCGGGAAAGTTTGACCTCGGCGATCATGAAAACAGTTTGAACCATTCCTCGCCGCAACATCGTGTATGGATAGGAGAGTTTTACATGGAAGCGTATCCGGTCACCTATGCCCAATGGCAGGAAGTCGTTGCCTGGGCGATCCATCCGGACCGGGGTGAGCAACGTTACGACTTTGAGCATGAGGGTCGGATGGGTGGTGGCGGACGGGTGGCCAAAGACCATCCGGTCACCTCCATAAATTGGTATGATGCGATGAAGTGGGCGAACGCGAGGTCGGAAAAAGAAGGCCGGGACCCAGTGTATTTCAAGGATAGTGAGCACTTACAGGTATATCGTTCCGGACGATTGGATCTGGGGGTGGATAAGGTGCGATGGGATGCGCACGGATATCGGTTGCCGACTGAGGCGGAATGGGAGAAGGCAGCGCGGGGTGGGTTGGAGAGCCAACCCTATCCTTGGGGGGAAGCACCGGTCTCTCCCCAAAAGGCCAACTATTGGAACAGCACCGAGCGCAACGGAACCACTCCGGTCGGCTCCTTTGGGAAAAATGGCTTTGGCCTCTATGATATGGCTGGAAATGTTTGGGAATGGACTTGGAACCGATGGGGCGATTATCAACCGGAGCAAACGCATAATCCGATGGGACATGCTTCCGCCAGCCACCGGGTAACCCGCGGGGGAAGTTGGAGTAATGCCGAAAGGCAACAAAGAATTGCCTGGCGTCGGGTGACCCATCCGACCAATAGTTATCCCCGTATCGGCTTACGTATGGTGGTTTCAGGCCCCGCGTGGGAGGAATCTTCGAAGGATTGACTTTTTGACCCCGACGGGGATCCAGAAACGTATACCCCTTATTTTCGCTGGGGTCGGTCCAAGGGTATCTGGAAGGAGATAAAATGGGTTCCGGCGATTTCGCGGTGACGGATTTCCTCGGCCGTCTGGTGAAGCAAATAGAGTCCCAATTCCTGCAGTTTGGCCTCTTCCACTTCAGGCCAGTTCGCGGATTTACCGAGAGCCTCATCGTCGATTTCCCGTGGGTCCTTGGAATCAATAATTTCCAGCCACAAATAGAATTCCTCCTTTTCTACCCGAATATCAATAAAGTGTTCTTGCGTGTCTTCGGGTGGACTATTGAGAAGGAAAAGAAAAACCTCTTCTCCACAAAGCTGTAGGTCGTAGGCCGCTTGGCGACTGAGGTTGACTCTTTTGGCAAACTCGCTCAAATACGTACTCAACTCCGGTATTGATGGTTTGTGGGCCGACAGAACAATTCTTCCCCGCGGACGGGGGCGAAGGTTAAACATCAGACTGAGGCCGATGGCGGTCACCCCACCAACTGCCATCCCGTTGTTAACGAAGGGAGCGATCGCCGCCGGGATCAAATCCGGAAAGATCATTTCGTTGTCGAAAACAAAGCCCATGGCGAAGGAAATCCCAATGATGAGGCCGTTTTCAAAGCTCAATTCCTCACTGGCGCAAAGCTTGATCCCAGAAACAAAGAGCAGCGCGATAACAACAAAGAGATAAGCCCCCAAAACAGGTCCCGGTAAAGCGATGACCGCAGCGCTGAACTTTGGGCTGAAGGCAAAAAGACCCAAAATGGCCGCGCCATAGTAACCGACCCGTCGGGCGGCCATTCCGGTTACCCGAATGGTGGAAATGGAAATTGCATAGGTGGTGTTGGGAAGGGTGCAAAGGGCACCGGCGATCGCATTGCCAAAACCATCGGCATAGAGGCCGCCCCGGACCCGATTGTAATCCACCTTGCGAAAGTTCCGCGAGGAGCACTCCTCGGTAGCCATGGTATCCCCCACCGATTCCACCGCGCCAATCAAGGTGATAATCATGAAGGCCACGAGCAACGCGAGGATTTCCGGGGAAAAGGAAAAAGAGAG
Source organism: Opitutales bacterium (assembly GCA_020831535.1). Lineage (GTDB taxonomy): Bacteria > Verrucomicrobiota > Verrucomicrobiia > Opitutales > T3Sed10-336 > JAIUMY01. The sequence goes on from JAFIGF010000222.1 coordinate 39,218, forward strand.
GCCCGGCCAGGCCATTGGGGGCAGACCGATCCACCCCACTGTTCCGACTTGGGAAAAATCTGTCAGACCGAAAACCGCAGCCGCGATCAGTCCAGACCCCAGTCCCAGCAAGGGACTGAAAAGGCGTAGTAGTCTGCGACCAATGATGGCGAAAAACAAAATAACCCCAATGGTCAGACCCGCCACCCCTAAGGCCGCCCCTTCTTGTTCCGGGGCCAGGCCTTGCTGCATGATTCCGGTGGCAATGGGCAGGACCGTCAGGCCCACCAACAAGACCACCGTACCTCCTACGGTAGGGGTGATGATTCGCCGGAAAGCGGCAAAATAATAGGCAAACAACCACTGCACCGGGGCTGACAGAATAGCCAAGGTTCCTACCAATGCCATTCCCCCAATCATGGCCGCGTCGAGGCCCACCGCGATATAAGATCCAGAGGTCCCCATGAAAATCAGTAGGCCGGAGCCAACCGGACCCACCCGGCGGACTTGTAGAAAGGTGGCCAGGGCACTGCCAATGATGGTGGCAAAGACCACCCAACGGGTCGTTTCCATATCCAAGCCAATGGCTCGAGTGACAATAAGAGGCGTTACAATGATCGGACCCGCCACCAGCAAGACCATTTGCAGCCCGCTGAATAAGGATTCCCGGAAAGGCGGATTTTCATCATGGGCGTAGAGAAGAGAACCGGATTTAGGTGAAGACGCCATATTTACAAAAGATCTCTAGTTTTCGATTTCGTCAGAAGTCTTGGTCGGCGGAGGAAGGAAAATCACGAGAATCAGGGAGGGAACCATCAAAATAGCACCCACCAAATAAGCGACCATCGGAGAATACCACCAAAAAATGACGGCGGCAAAAATCGGGCCAAAGGCTCTTCCCAAAGCCCCCAGTGACCGGAAAATTCCCAGAGCCTGTCCTTGCCTGTCGGTCGGCGCATAGAGGGAAATCAGCGAGGCTACGGCAGGATTGACCAACCCGGAGCCGACCGCCATCAGAAACAGTCCGGTATACAACAGCACCAGGTTGGGGGCGAAGGCGAGAACCACCAGCCCGGTCGAAACCAAGCCCAGCCCTCCGGCGGTCATTGGTTTCTCCCCCCAGCGAGGTCCCCAGCGACGCACCAGCACACCTTGCGTCAAGACAATGAAAAAGCCCACAAACAGGAAAATCCCGATCATCGCCCGGGGGCCGAACCCAAAACGTTCGAAGGCCAGAAAAGTGAGGGTGAACTCCATCCCGCTGAAAGCGATGATGTAAAGTAGGAAGAGAAGATTGGTTTTGCGTAGAGCCCGGGGAAATACCGGACTCAGAGCCGCGCGAAGTTTTTTCTCGCGACGGCTCCAGAAGGAGGCTCTCTGGGAGGAGGGGAGAGTTTCCGGGAATTTTCGCCAAACCCACAACCAATTCAGACAGGACAGGATCACCGCCAACAAGGCGGGTCCGGCAAAAGGATTATATCCAATCCACTCCGCTCCCGGTAACCACGAGGCGACCGGCCAAGTGGCGCTAAGTCCCCCCAGGGCAGGTCCGAGAATAAAGCCTAGCCCAAAGGCAATCCCCACCAATGCCATGCCCCGGCTGCGGTTTTGACGGCTGGTGACATCGGAAATCGCGGCCGTGGCGACCGCTAAATTCCCCGCCATCGCTCCGGCAAACACCCGCGCGACAAGGAAAAAAAGAAACGATTCGCTGAAGAGCCAGAGAAAATAACTCAAGGCTGTTCCCCCGACCGTCCAGAGCAAAATCGTGCGGCGCCCGAAATGATCCGAAAGACGTCCCCAGAAAGGAGCGAAAAGAAACTGGAAAAGAGAATAGAGAGTCCCCAAAAGACCGCCGAAGAGGACCGCGTGAATCAGTAGCCCCCCGACTTCCCCATGGCCCGGATGGACTTTTTCCAACAACCCGATCAATTGGCCGAATAAACCCCGGTCCCCTTCGGCCGCCAAGTAGTGTTCCATCAGGGCCGGAAAGATCGGAAAGATGATCGAAAACCCAACTAAATCGAGGAAAATGGTCAAAAAAATGACCCCCTTGGCGGAACGTGGCAAAGGTGCGGACGAAGGGTCGGTAGTGGTGTGGTCCTGAGACATGGCGGAGAGAAGAGAAAAGCAGGCTAAGGTGCCAGTACCATTGTCCGATGGCAAACGTCTATTTGGATAATTGCCGCAAGGCAAAAAGTCCTGCCCCGTCGTGTCCATCGATCCAAGGCAGATAAAGCCGACTCTTTTCAAGCATGAATCCACGGCCGACGGGAGAATTCAAAAAGTGGTCCACCACGCCTTGGTTCTCTTCCTCTTCGAGACTACAGGTGCTATACAGTAAAAGGCCACTCGGGGTGATAGCGGATGCGGCATTCTGAAGAAATTCCAGTTGTTGCCCGGCCAAACTCGCCAGGGCTTTTTCAGACCAGTGCCAGCGAGCCTCCGGACGCCGCCGGAAAACGCCGGTATTGGAGCAGGGAACATCCAGTAGGATGGCGTCAAAGGTCGGGGGGAGCCCGGCCTTATGCAATTGGGGAACCAACGGGTAACCCAAATTGCCGGAAAAAAGATGAATTGTTTGTCCAAGGCCCGCATTTTGCAGATTTTCCTGTAACCTCATCAACCGGGGGCCCTCCTTGTCCATCGCGACAAACTGAAAGTCCTTCCGATGGTGCAAATCAAGAGTGTCTGCGACCAGCAAGGTCTTCCCTCCGGGGGCCGCGCAGGCATCAAGGAAACGGGTTCCGGAAAATGAATCGAGAAATTCCCTTACCCCCCGGGTGGCCGGGTCTTGAATGTAAGCCTTGCCGCTGTCTAGAAGAACACGGATTTCGGGCCACGGGAGGTCGGGAAGGTGATAAAACCCATCCCAAGGGGTTGGGACGAAGGTTTCCGGAGGAGGGGACAGGGGGTCCCGCCAGCGCAAAAAGTTCTGGCCAGGCGTGTTATTCCAAGCGAGAAGCTTGGCCGTGGCTTCAGTCCCGAAAGTCTTGCGCCAGCGTTGGACAAGAGAAGCTGGATGGCTGAAATAAACTGGCCAATCGGAGCCTTTGGGAATTTTTTTCAGGGTCCATTCTGCTCGGGCTTGCGGTGCGGCTTTGCGCAGAACCGCATTGGCGAAATTCTTTTCCCGGGGGCTGCAATGCAAGGCGATTTGGGAAACCGCATGATCCACCACCTGGGCCATCGACTGGGTTCGGTCTCCCCGGACGGCATCCCACAGGGCAAGAAGCATAAAGACGCGCAAACGGCCTTTGGGAGGTTTTTTAACATGGTCTTGCCAGAAAGATTCCAATCGGGTCCGGTGTCGCAGGACGCCGCTTACCAACTCACGGGCCCGGGGTTCGAGGCCTTCCGTTAGGGAGCGTCCTTCTTTCCCGGCGTTCCGTTTTTCCCGAAGGAAGCTATCCAACCTTTGCTGGGCAGCCTGCCAGTCCGGATTTATACGCTTTGCGACATCATTCATAGTAGGGAAGGAAAATTGACACCCCTTCATCTTTTTGTTCTACTCTTCTTTTTACAAGCTAAAGCCCTTGAAAACTTTCGGTTCCCAACGGGCCTATGCCCGTCGGAAACCAACCTCAACATTGTTACTTATTATGGACGAAAAGGCCGTCAAAGATCTGATTGAAAAAAACCCCCTTCTCCGGGGATCAAAAGACAAACTTGCGGAGATGCAAGTGGGAGCTTACTGCATCCACCAAAGCTGGGGCTTTGGGCAAATCAAAGAATACCGCGAGGATGAAAACCGATTGGTCATAGACTTTGACGAAAAGCCCGGCCACTCGATGGATCCGGCCTTTTGTGTTAACACGATGGAAGTTCTTCCCGCTGATCACGTTTTGTCCCGGCAGCGCAGCCAGCCGGAGGAAATCGATGAGTTAGTGAAAAAAGACCCCGTGGAGTTGGTCATTCAAACCCTCGCTCATTACCCGAACCGGGCCGCGACGGTCTTGGAATTGGAAAGCGTCTACACCCGTCTTTTAGGAAAGACGCGTTTTCGCAAATGGTGGACCAGTACGAAAAAAGCTCTGGCCAACGATCCTCGCGTCGGGATTCCCCTGCGGAGGACCGAATGCTATTTTGTTCGGGAAGAACCCATGGGTCCGGATGAGGAGATTCTGGAAAACTACGCCAACACAAAATCCGCCAAGCGAAAGCTCAAACTGGCCAAAGAACTGGTAGAGTTTGGCAAAGCCCAGGAAGAATTACACAATGATTTGAAAGGGGTTATCAACGACCTCAACAACGTCATTAAAGAATCCCACCAGATTAACCCCTCCGAACGATTGGAGGCCGCTTGGGTACGCAATGACTTATGCCGGATTGTGGGGATTGATCCGCATACTGTGGAGCCGACCTCTCGGCAGCTTATTGAAGACCGCACTCGCCTCGAATCCATTGGCGAAGGCCTTCCGGTGGTCCTGCAAAAGCGCTTTATCAAACTTATTAAAGAAACCTTTCCAGGCGAATGGAAAGGCATCGTCATGGATCTGTTGAAAAACAGCGAAGGTAAGTTCACCACCGAATGCGTTAATTTCCTTATCGAAAATGACTGCAGCAATGAACTCAAAAGTACCTTGGGGCGTTGGTTAACCGAGCAAAATTTGCGTGCTCCCGTTCTCCATTGGATTTGCAAAAACCGTTCGAGCCGGAAATATGCGGCCGTCCTTCAACCCTTGGTCGGGCCCAAACTCTTGTTCGGGATTCTCTTTGCTCTCGAAAATACGGCCCTGCAGCACACCAGTACACGAAAGATTCCTCTCGCCGAGGTGCTGATGGATGACCGCGACTTAATTCCCGATTTACTGGCGTCCTCCGATTTGGAAACCGCACGGGACCTGACCAACAGTCTCATGCTCAATCAGGCCTTCGATGATTTGTCCAAGAAATCCCTGCTAGCCCGCATTATCCGCCTCTTTCCGTCAGTCCAATCGGTCGTTGCCGGAGCCGCCCAGGAAAAAGAGGAACGCTTGGTCGTTTCCCGGCCCAGCTACAACCGCCGCCGCGAGGAATACGATCTTCTTATTACCGAAAAAATCCCGGAAAACAGCAAAGCGATTGCCGCCGCGATGGAACACGGCGATTTACGCGAGAACTCCGAATACAAAATGGCCAAGCAAGATCAGCAGATGCTCATGGCTCGCAAGATGCAGCTGGAGTTGGATCTCGCCAAAGCCGAGGTGGCCGAATTCGGGGAGGTTGACACCGAGGCGGTGAATATCGGCACGACCGTTGAATTGGAGGATCCCAAAACCTCCGAAAGTGCGACCTATCATATCATGGGCGCTTGGGATGGCGATGTTGACCGCAACATCATTTCCTACCAAACCCCATTGGGGCAGTCCTTGCTCAATCATAAAGTGGGCGATACGGTAACCCTGAAAGTCGAAAACAACGAAGAGGTCTGGACCATTAAAAGCATTCGCAAAGCGGAAATTGAATTGTAACGAGCAAACGGCTCCAGAGGATCTGGGGCCGTTTTTTTATCAACAAAAACCGGCATACGGTGCAGAATCCCTGGGAAATCCTTAAACTTTTAGCTGATCCGACCCGGCTCAGGATTCTCGCCCTCTTACGGGAAGAATCCCTCTCGGTAGCCGAGTTGCAGGAAATTCTGGGCATGGGGCAGTCCCGAATATCATCCCACTTGGCGTTGTTGCGCCAACGGGCCTTGGTGCAAGACCGTCGGGATGGAAAGAAGACCTATTACGCCCTGGCCAATTCGATGACCGCAAAGGGGCGGGCTCTTTTGGACGCCAGTTTGGGGGCCGTGGAGGCAGAGGTTAATTTCCGCGAGG
>JAFIGF010000233.1 GCA_020831535.1 Opitutales bacterium
GATTTATGAATTTCTCTACGGAAAAACCGATCAGTACGAAGCTTGGCCGGTATTTGGTTTTTCCTGCCCCCCTGAGGAGCAGGAAAATATGGCCGCCCGGTTGCGGGAAAACGGCTATGCCTTTGAGGACGCCTCCGAGGACCCCGATGTTCAGCATGGGCTGGTGCCGTATGAAGCGGCCCTGATGGAAAACCCCGTTTTTCTGAATCTGGAGTTTTATGAACGGAGTGGGGCGCTTTTGGATTTTCTCAATCAGACCATCCGCGGGAAGGCGAACTTCTGCTTTTTCAAATACCGTTACTCTGGCGAGCGGGTGGGGCGTGCGCTGATTGGCTTGGAATTTCCCAGCAGCCGGGAGCGGGAGGTGTTTCTGCGGGACCTCCCGGTGCAAGGGCAAGGCTACCGGCACTGTGCCCCGGTGGCGAAAACGGCGGTGCAGAGACTGCTTAAGCGTAAGTGAAAGGCCGGTAGCTGCGCGCTTCAGCCGCAGTTTCGAATGGCCGGGAAGGTCCCTGTTAACAAGGGTGGTGAGCCCGGTAAAGAAGGCTCTCAAAACAAATTCCGTTGACGGAAAAGCCCGCGGCGGCGGGTTTTTTCCGGAGAAGACTGTTCGAGGAGCCAAAGGAGGGGTTTATTGATGAATTCGGAATAATTCTTTAAATTTTCGACCAGCACGGCACTGGCTAGCGCGTCATAGAGGGCGCAGTGATAGTGACTCCGGTCCGGAGGGCATAGCTCCCCTGCGTAATGGTCCAAGGTTTCCTGTAAGTCGAAGGCTTCGATGAGCGCTTCCAATTTGGCCGAGGGGATGCCATCGAAAATAGCCGGAATGAGGCGGCCGGTATCGATCCAGGGCCCCCATTCGCTGATCATTTCGCCTAAACCAAAAAAGTCCGGGGCCTGACGGGGGTAGGGCCAAACACTTTTCAGCAGGGAGTTCTCGGTGGAGGCAAAATGGGCGGCCAGGGGGCCACTCTCCCGGGCTTGGGCAAATGTTTCCCAGTCTTCTTCGATAGGCGGAAAAGGGGCGGCCCGGTCTGCGGTGATTCCATGGAGGGCGATATCCTCCGGGCGGATTTGTCCATGGGGCTGGCAGAGGCGGGTAGAAACCTCAACGATTTTTCCTCGCCGCAGGGTGACCAGACCGTATTCGAGTATCCCCGAGGTGGCATTCCCCTCAAAGTCGAGAAAATGAATGGTTTCGTTGGTCCAGGGAAGAGAAAGCATAGGAAGAAATGACCCCCTTCACTCTTGGCAAGATTCGGCCCAGGAGCAAACGGAATTTTGGCGGTAGGGGCGAGGAGATAAAGTAAGAAGGAAGAGTCAAGGTCGAAGACCGCGAAGTGGGCGTGTTTCGCGGGGAGGGCGAGGGTCTCTCCGAGCTCGGGTGGTGGGGTTGAGGTGCGGGTTTTTGGCGGACGTTCATCTTCGGCTGTAGGGCTCGTGCTTGGCGCGATGCCGTCGCGGTGGTGACGGCTGGAAGGTGTTTGTATCGGAACGATTCTCAGACTGCCTGCGCCAACCTTTGGTCAGAGCGGGCCACTTCACGGGCGGCACTCCGCCAAGCGGAGGCCCTACGAGTGAGCGGACGGTTTGCTTGCCTGGCTTGAAGCAATCACCGCCGCTTGGGCCAACCCCGAACGGGGGCCTTGTGCTATCTTGTTGAGCCCCAGCGAAATCCCGCCCCAGCGGGGTGCGCAATACTTCTGAACCCTCTCTTGCTACGGCTATCTTCGTTCTTACTTTTGCCGTCCTGTTTTCAACGCATGGTAGAGGTTGGCGTAGTTGATGCCGGCGTGAATGAGGATGGGGAACCACAGGGATTGGGTCCATTGGTAGATGAGCCCCAGGACAAAGCCCATGGCGATGGCAAAGAGGGGCCAGAGGCGCCAGCGGGCATTGGGGGGCAAATGCACCAACCCGAACAAAACGGACGCGGCTATAAGACCGATCTCCATTTGCAGGTAGGCACGGAAAAAGAGTTCCTCGCCAACCGAACTGAAAAAGGCCAGCAGAAAGACCTGCCACCGGTTCATCGGGCCTAGGGTTTCGCGTATGTCCCGTAGCGCGGCCGGAATGGCGGGCCAAATGTTTTCCAACCAGCGGGAGAGTCCGACCACGATCAGGATGATCGCAATGCTGGCGGCGAGACCCGGCCAGAACAGACCCTCGATGGGCCCGCCCAAGGGAAAAAAATCTTCGGCGAAATCACTGCGCCACCACCACAAGCCCAGGCCAGCGAGTCCGAGCAGGCTGTAGAAAAGGCTGATCCAGCGAACAACTTTCCAGGATTCAGTCAAAGACAACGGTTTTGTTTCCGTACACCAGAATGCGGTTTTGCAATTGCCACAAAACGGCTTGGGCCAGCACCGCTTGTTCCAGCTGACGGCCTTTGCGGACAAGTTCCTTGATGTGATGGCGGTGGGTGACCCGGACTACATCCTGTTGGATAATCGGGCCGTCATCGAGCACCGGGGTGGCGTAGTGGGCCGTTGCCCCGATGAGCTTGACCCCCCGCCGGTAGGCTTGGTGGTAGGGCTTGCCGCCGGCAAAAGCGGGGAGGAAGGAGTGGTGGATGTTGATCACCGGACAGCCCACTTTTTCGAGAAAAGAGGACGAGAGGATTTGCATGTAGCGCGCCATGACCACCAGTTCGGGGCGATGCGGCCGCAGGGCTTCGATTTGTTTGTCCTCGGAGGCTTCTTTTTGTTTCGGGTCGATGGGCAGATGGTAAAAGGGGAGACCGTAATGCTGGCTTTCCTCTTCCAGATCGGGATGATTGGAAACCACCGCGACAATTTCCGCCGGGAGTTCGCCCGCTTTCCAGCGCAGAATCAGATCGTGAAAACAATGGGCAAAGCGCGAAACCATGATGGCTACGCGGGGACGGTGGGAAGAATCGGCCACCCGGGCAGTCATCCCGAGAGAACGGGCAAATTCGGTAAACTCCTGCGCCGCTTCCCCGGCCGGGGTCTCCATGGGGTCCCACTCGATCCGTTGGAAAAAGATGTTCTCCTCCGGATCACGGTGTTGGTCGGCATGGATGATATTGCCCCCATGCTCATAGATCCAACCCGAGACCTTGGCCACCAGGCCCGGTTGGTCCGGACCGGAGAGCAAGGCGACAAGGGTGGTGGAGGACATTGAAATTAAGAATTAAGAATTAAGAGTTAAGAAGTAAGGGTGAAGGCCTGGGGATGAGGATTTTTGGACCAAGGGAACGGGGACCTTGGTCCCTGTTCGCAACACTTCAGGCTAAGGTCATGGGAGCGGTCCTCTCTCCAAAATTCCTCCCCTTCCCAAGGGGAGGGGGAACCGGCAGTCGCCGGATGGAGGGGTAGGGGATAAGGAGGAGGGCTCTTTCATTCGGGCTCCTGAGTCGTTAAACGGCATCTTAGCTTTGGACGGATTTCACATTGACGTAGTAAGACTGTAGGGCCTTGGCTTCCAAGGGCTTTTCCCGCAAGGAGCGAATCGCCTGGACGGCCGCTTTGGCTCCGGAAAGGGTGGTCATGATGCTCACATTGTGGGCGATGCCAGCGGTACGGATTTTATTCTCGTCGCGCAGCGGAATCATGCCGGAAGGGGTGTTGATGATCATCGCGATTTCCTCGTTTTTGATCATATCCACCACATTGGGACGGCCTTCGGCCAGCTTGAAAAGTCGGTTCACCTTCAGGCCTTCTTTCTCCAGGCGGGTGGCGGTGCCTCCGGTGGAGTAAATCGAAAAGCCCATTTCGATGAGCTCGCGGGCGATGGGAATGGCGGTTTCCTTGTCGCTGTCTTTTACGCTGAGAAAAACATTGCCCTCATTCGGGAGGGCGGGCTTGGCGGCCATCTGGGTCTTGGCAAAGGCCAGGCCGAGATCCTCGTCCATGCCCATAACCTCGCCGGTGCTGCGCATTTCCGGGCTCAGGGTGACGGGGGTGCCGGGGAAGCGGACAAAGGGGAAGACCGATTCCTTGACGCACCAGTGGCGGGGGGCGACTTCCTCGGTGAAGCCGAGATCGCCGAGTTTTTCGCCGGCCATCAGGCGGGCGGCGTGTTTGGCCAGGGGAACCCCGATGGCTTTACTCACGAAAGGCACGGTACGGGAAGCGCGGGGATTGACCTCGAGGACATAGAGTTTGCGGTCTTTGATGGCGAACTGAATGTTCATCAGGCCGACCACTTTGAGGGCTTTGGCCAGATCGTAGGTGGCCCGGCGAACTTCGCTGAGCATTTCCTCATCGAGGGTGTGCGGGGGCATCACCATGGCGGCGTCCCCACTGTGCACCCCGGCAAACTCGATATGCTCGAGCATGCCTCCGATGACCGAGGTTTCGCCGTCGCAAATACAATCGACGTCGAGTTCGATGGCGTCCTCCAGGAACTTGTCGATAAGGAGAGGTTTGTCGGGGGAGGCTTCGACCGCTTCGCGCACGACTTTCTTCATTTCCTCGAGGGAGTACACAATAAACATCCCCCGGCCCCCGAGAACAAAGGAGGGGCGAAGTAGAATCGGAAAACCGATTTTCTGGGCATGCTCGTAGGCTTCCTCGGCATCGCGGGCGATGGCGTTTTCCGGTTGTTGGAGATTGGTCTTGCGCAGAATATCGGCAAAGAGTTCGCGGTCCTCGGCTTCGTCGATGGATTCCGGGTCGGTGCCGATAATATTGACCCCGGCCTTTTTCAGGTCATTGGCGAGGTTCAGCGGGGTTTGTCCGCCAAACTGCACAATCGCCCCGGAGCATTTTTCCTGTTGATAAATTTCCAAGACATCGTCCAGGGTGAGCGGCTCAAAATAAAGGCGGTCGGAGGTGTCGTAGTCGGTGGATACGGTTTCCGGATTGGAATTGACCATCACCGTTTCGTAACCGGCTTCCCGCAGGGCGAAGGACGCATGAACACAGCAGTAGTCGAATTCGATCCCCTGCCCGATACGGTTTGGTCCACCCCCGAGGATCATGATTTTTTTGCGATCCGAGGGAATGATTTCATTCTCGTCCCCATAGGTCGAGTAGTAGTAGGGGGTGTAGGCCTCGAACTCCGCCGCACAGGTATCCACCAGGCGGTACACGGTATCGATTTTCCAGTCGCGGCGCTTCTCGCGGACGGCGGCATGGTCGCAGTGGAGAAAATGGGCCAACTGCACATCGGTAAACCCATACTCCTTCGCCTGGCGGAAAAGAGCGGGGGTGAGGGAATCCAGACTTTCCTTACGCAGAGCCTGCTCCAACAGGAAGATTTCGTGCAACTGCAGCAGAAACCAGATATCGATTTTGGAAAGACTGTGCACTTCCTGCGGGCTCATGCCGGCGAGGAAGGCGTAGCGGATGTAGAAAATCCTCTCCGCATTGGGGCGGATGAGATGGCTCCGCAGGGTGTCCGGACCAGGTGTCTCGTCGCCTCCGTGCTTGCCGCCACCACCCATTCCGCGGGAGCCGATTTCTAGCGAGCGGACCGCTTTCTGAAAGGATTCCTTAAACGTACGGCCAATGGCCATGGCTTCTCCCACCGACTTCATGGAGGAGGTCAGGGTGTCGTTGGCACCGGTGAACTTCTCGAACGTAAAACGGGGGATTTTGGTGACCACGTAGTCGATGGTCGGCTCGAAACTGGCCGGGGTCTCGCGGGTGATGTCGTTTTTTAGTTCATCCAGGGTGTAGCCGACCGCCAGCTTGGCGGCAATCTTGGCAATCGGAAATCCGGTTGCCTTGGAGGCCAGCGCGGAGCTGCGGCTGACCCGGGGATTCATTTCGATGACCACCAGACGGCCATTTTCCGGATTGACCGAGAACTGGATATTGCTGCCGCCGGTTTCGACGCCGATCTCGCGGATCACCGCGAAAGAGGCATCGCGCATCAACTGGTATTCCTTATCGGTCAGGGTCAGCGCCGGGGCCACGGTGATCGAATCCCCGGTATGCACCCCCATGGGGTCAAAGTTCTCGATCGAGCAAATCACCACGCACTGGTCCTTGTGGTCGCGCATGACCTCCATCTCGTATTCCTTCCAGCCGATCAGACATTCCTCGACCAGCACTTCATGGACCGGGGAAAGGTCCAAACCGTGGGCGACGATTTCTTCAAATTCTTCCTTATTGTAAGCGATGCCCCCTCCGGACCCGCCGAGGGTAAAGCTGGGGCGCACAATCAGAGGCAAGCCGCCGAGTTCCTGGATGGTGTCCTCGATATCGGACTTTTTGCGGACATAGGAGGATTTCGGCAGGTCCAGGCCGATTTTAATCATGGCCTGTTTAAAAAGTTCCCGGTCTTCACCTTTTTTAATGGCTTCGGTGCGCGCGCCGATCAGCTCGACGTTGTACTTGTCCAAAACCCCCGCGGCGTCGAGATCGAGCGACAAATTGAGCGCCGTTTGTCCCCCCAGGGTGGGGAGCAGGGCGTCAGGTTTCTCCTGCGCGATGATCTTCTCCAGCATCTCCACAGTCAGCGCTTCAATGTAGGTCACATCGGCAAAATCGGGATCGGTCATGATGGTCGCCGGATTGCTGTTGACCAAAACCACCCGATAGCCTTCTTCGCGGAGAGCTTTGCAGGCTTGGGTGCCACTATAATCAAATTCACAGGCTTGGCCGATGACAATGGGACCGGAGCCGATGATGAGAATGGTTTTGATATCCGTTCTTTTGGGCATAGTTAAGTTTACTCTTTCGGAAAGTCGGCCTTCGCGCAAGGTGGAAATCCGCCCTAGGAGAGGAAAGACGACACAAAAGGGTTGCCCTCGGTGGACCGATGCGGTATCCCTCGGCCTTTTGTTTTGCTCCTTCGCGGGGCGTGAACTTACTCCTTTGTACTATGAATCCGGATTCTGCTAAAATTATCTACACGATCACTGATGAAGCGCCAATGTTGGCGACGCATTCCTTTTTGCCGATCATCGAAACCTTTGCCAAACCCGCTGGGGTTGCTTTGGAAACCCGCGACATTTCGCTGGCCGCGCGCATCCTCGCGGTGTTTGCCGACCGCCTGCCGGAAGGGCAAAAAGTCTCCGACGACCTCGGGGAATTGGGCAAATTGGCCAAAACCCCCGAAGCCAATATCATCAAATTGCCCAACATCAGCGCCTCCATTCCACAGATGAAGGCCGCCATCAAGGAATTGCAGGCCCAGGGCTACGCCCTGCCCGATTACCCCGACGAGCCGCAAACCGACGAGGACAAAGCGATCAAAGAGCTTTACGACAAGGTCAAGGGCAGTGCCGTCAATCCCGTTTTGCGCGAGGGCAACTCCGACCGCCGGGCCGCTGCTGCAGTCAAGCAATACGCCCGCAAACACCCCCACAGCATGGGGGCGTGGGCCAAGGATTCGAAGAGCCATGTGGCCAGTATGGCCGGGGGGGATTTCTTCGGTTCAGAAAAATCCCAAACCCTGTCCGCCGCGACGACGGCCCGGATCGTCTTCTTTGCCGAAGGTGAGGAAAAGGGCCAGCCCCTGCGCGAGAATCTCACCCTCCAGGAAGGGGAAGTCATTGATGCGGCCGTGATGAGCCGCAGCGCCTTGCGGGATTTTCTCAAAAAAACCGTCGAAGATGCGAAAAAAGAGGGCGTTCTGTTTTCCCTTCACCTCAAGGCGACCATGATGAAGGTTTCCGACCCCATCATTTTCGGGCATGCCGTGGAAGTCTTTTTTGCCCCCGTATTTGCCCAGCACCGTGAGACCTTTGCCCGTTTGGGAGTGAATGTCCGGGACGGTTTGGGCGATGTGTACAGCCGCCTTGCCGACCTGCCGGAAGCCGAGCGCGCGCCCATCGAGGCCGATCTCCGCGCCTGTCTCGAAGACGGTCCTGACATGGCCATGGTCGACTCCGACCGGGGGATCAGCAATCTGCATGTGCCCAGCGACATCATTATCGACGCCTCCATGCCCGCGGCCATCCGTACATCCGGGAAAATGTGGAACCCCGCCGGCGAATTGCAGGATATGAAGGCCGTGATTCCCGACCGTTGCTACGCCGGGGTTTATCAGGAAACCATCGATCATTGCCGGGAAAACGGCGCCTTCGATCCGTCCACCATGGGGAGCGTGCCCAATGTGGGTCTGATGGCCCAAAAGGCCGAGGAATACGGGTCTCACGACAAGACCTTCGAAGCCCCCGCCGCAGGGGCTATCCGGGTGCTCGACGAAAACGGCCAAACCCTTCTCGAACAAAAGGTCCAGGAGGGGGACATCTTCCGGATGTGCCAGACCAAGGATGCCCCCATTCGCGATTGGGTGCGCCTGGCGGTACTCCGTGCCCGGGTCAGCGACACCCCGGCGATTTTCTGGCTGAACAAGGATCGGGCCCACGACCGCGAGTTGATTGCCAAGGTCGAGAAATACCTCCCCGAGGAAAAGCCCGAAGGTTTGGACATTCGCATCCTGTCTCCGGTGGAGGCTACGCGGGAAACCCTGCAACGGGCCCGGGCCGGGAAGGATACCATTTCCGTGACCGGTAATGTCCTGCGGGATTACTTGACTGATCTCTTTCCGATTCTGGAACTGGGAACCAGCGCCAAAATGCTCTCCATTGTGCCTTTGATGAACGGGGGCGGTCTGTTTGAAACCGGTGCCGGTGGTTCCGCGCCCAAGCATGTGCAGCAGTTTGTGAAGGAAAACCACCTGCGCTGGGATTCCCTCGGCGAGTTCCTCGCCCTGGCTGAATCCTTTGAGCATCTCGGTCGGGTTTACGACAACCAACGCGCCAAAATTCTCGCCAAAACCCTTTCCGAGGCCAACGCCCGTTTTCTGGAGGAAAACAAATCCCCCTCCCGCAAGGTCAAGGAGTTGGATAACCGGGGAAGTCACTACTACCTCGCCCTTTTCTGGGCCGAGGCCGTCGCTGCCCAGAGCGAGGACCAACCCCTCCAAGAACGCTTCCAACCCATCGCCAAAGCCCTTTCCGAGCAAGAGGAGACCATTCTTCGCGAACTCAGCGAAGTTCAAGGCGACCCGGTGGACATCGGCGGCTACTACTATCCCAACGCCGAAAAAACCGCCCGCGCCATGCGCCCCAGCGCCACCCTGAACAACATCCTGGCCGGCAACTGATACGCCAACCGGCGGGACAGTCGGTTCTGCTTTTTATGGTGAGGTGGTCATACCGCGATAAGGAGCAGGGACATTTCTGTCCCTGGGGAGCCGATCAGGCGACCTGATTGGTGGGAGAGTTTTCCGAACATGCACCATCCCTCCCATTCTCAAGGACAAGACGGAGGCGGAGCCGGAGAGGGCGAAGCAATGTCCTTGCTCCTTATGAGGAACGAAAAATCCAGACCCACTCCGCGCTTCACCTGCTGCGCCGTCGTCGGCCTTAACCTAACTCTTAATTGCTACGCTGTCTTCGACTTTCCTTTTTAATTTCTTCTGGTGCGGATTCTTGGTGGAGCATCATTCATCTGTAGGGCTCGCGCTTGTCGCGATGCCGTCGTGGAGAAAACGTTCGAATCGTTTATCGGGCGGTTTCAGCGGTATCGTATCGGGCGATTCCATCCGTCGCTCTTCGAGCTTCCTTCTTTGCCCTCCGGGCTACGCAGGACATGATGGAGAACACGGAATCAGCCCGACTACGGTGGGTTGCGGACGTTTTTGGGCTGTTCCGTTGCGCCGTCTTCCTGGCGGCGTTATCTGGTCTCCTATGCCTTGCTCGCGAGATACAGGGTGTTGGCGGATTCCTTGTGTTGGAGCGGGTTGGGGAAGGTGACGCGTTCGGCGCGGGCGTTGGGGAAAACTTTTTGCAGCTCTTGTAAAAAGGGTTCGTTGACGGTTCCGTCCGACCACATGGCAAACACCCCGCCGGGGAGGAGGTGACGGGTCATCGCCCGCAGGCCGGCTTCCTGATAAAATCCGCCATGGGGGTCGCGGAGAATCAGTTCGGGGGTGTGGTCAATATCGAGAAGGAGGGCATGGAATTTTTTCGCCGGAGCCTCCGGGGCGAAGCTTTTTTCCGGATCCATGGCCAGGGCGAAAAAATCACCCTGCACAAAGTGACAACGGGGATCCTGACAAAGGGTTGGGGCAAGGGGCACCAGCCCCCGGCAGTGCCACTGGATGACCTCCTCGATGTATTCGACAATATACAGGGAGCGAACCCTTGGGTTCTCCAAGGCTTTGGCGGCAGTGTGTCCGAGGCCCAGTCCGCCGACGACCACGTCGAGCGGTTCGTCCTCAGGGCATAAGGCCAATCCCTGGACGGCCATTTCCTCTTCGACGAAGGGAAACAGGCTGGACATCAGAAAACCTTCATTGATTTTCACCTCATAGACTTCCTGTCCGTTCAGTTTCAGGACCTTTTTCCGGCGCAGGGACAGTTCGCCGATGGGCGTGTTTTGGTAATCGAGTTCCTCGAATTGCCGCTCCAGCGGAGGAAGCGGAGGCGGTGTTTTGGGCGGTGGCGGAATGAGACGCGGAAGGGACATACCGGAAGGGTAAGGGGAGATTAGGGGAAATGCGATAAAGGAGTAGGGGGCGGGTAAATTACGAATTAGAATTTATGAAAAGTGGAGTGAGTGGTGGAGTGGTGGTGGTCTTGTAGCCGAAGACGTCAGTCTTTGGAAAGGTTTGCGTGGGCTGTGGCGACCGGTCCAAACTCTCACGAGTTCGGCTTCGGAACAGCCTGTTCGGTCAGGTGGAGGAAGGCAGTTCTGATTTCGGGAAGTAGTGACGCGGCTGCGAATCGCGGGATAAACCCGCTCGCTACAAAATCTGACTGTTGTAGGGAGCGGCTTTATGCCGCGACAGGGGTGTTGGCAGGGTTCCGCATCATCCAAATCCTGGGGAGCCGAGGAAGCCTCAGGACACTTGATTTCAGTGAAGTAAAGGTGACACCAATGGAATTTTGTTAAGGTTGAAGGCGCACGCATTTGGTAAGTCCCAGAGGGACGGCAAGAGGATAGCCGTGGATGAAAATCCACGGAATAGGGGCATCACACCCCCAATAGAATGCCTCGCAGAGCGAGAGCAGGAGGGGTGGCGCTCGGTGTTGGGCTAATGGAAGAACCCCAAGCCCAACCCTCTCAGGTCTCGCTCTGCGAGACATTTTGATTTTTGCTTGGAGATTACGTGGATTGGCATCCACGCCTACCATCGGCCCGTCCCTCCGGGACTTAGGTTTCTTTTCATCACTCATCCTATTCTTATCGGCATTCTCTCGTGAAAAGGGTTTCATTTACCGTTTCACACGATCCATCAGAGCAGAGCCTATCGTCTTGCGGTTAAGTCTTTATTCAAAAACAACTTGAAATTTTCGATGAGGGGTTTCCGGGAAATGTGGGTCAGGAGTCCTGATCCGTGGCGGGTATGACCTTGCGGAGTTGTGAGCGTCCCCGACGTCGGGTAAAGGCATAGGACATTCGTGCGTTTGCGGCCGTATCCTGTCGGGCGATAAATCAGCCCGACTACGTTGGGGTGTGTTACCTATGTCCTGGTCTTACCGTCTTATCCCTCCGACCTCCGGCCTCACTCCTCCGTCTCCACCTCCCAGCGCAGGAGGGCGCGTTGGGTTTTGCTGAATTCGATGCCGATGAGGTGGATGGGTTCGCCTTTTCCCCGGTAGGGTGCGGCGTAGTCTTTTTCTTTGATCTGACGCAGGGCAGAGCCGTCGGCTTGGTCGCCGACGAGTTTGAACTCGAAGATATACACTTGCTTCTGAAAACGCATGGCCATGTCCAGCCGTCCGGCATTGCTGGAGGATTCGACGGTGATATCGAGTCCCAATGAGGCGAAGAAGGCGTAGAAGACGCTGGCGTAGTAGCCTTCGTATTGGGCGATGGGGTTGTTGGTGAACCACTCGTTGGGGAGGCTGGCGTAGAAGGCTTTGAGGTGCTCGCCCATGCCCTCGAGGTCGTTGGCCAGGAGGAGGTCGCCGAGGCGGGATTGGAGGCGAAGGCTATCCTGGGGCTTCGGAGTCCAGTCGCGCAGGAGGCTGTCATTGAGGCTTTGTTGCACCTCGCGGTTGGGGTAGCGCAGGCGGTAGTGGTATTTGCCGAAGCGGTTGATCTCCTCGTCGATGGTCAGGTAACCGGCCTGGAACATGAGGGCTTCAGTGGGGATGTTATCGACATCGAAGGTGCCGAGGAGGGCGGCGTCGGTTTGCAAATGACTCAATTCGGGCAGGAAAATCTTCCGCTGGGAAAGGAGTTTGATCAGGAAGGTAGGGGTGCCACTTTCATACCAGAAGGGGCGGAATTTGCGTTCAGCAAAAAGAAGAAGGAGGTCGAAGGGGTTGTACACCGCTTCGCCGTTCCAGTTATAGCCGTTGTACCATTCGCGGATGTGCTCGCGGTCAAGGTCGCCGAGGGCCAATTCGGGGGCAAAGACTTCATCGACATCGGCATCGGTATAACCGCAAAGAGCGCTGTATTCGGGGAGAACGGTGATATCGCGCAGGTTGTTCAAACCGGAAAAGAGGCTGACCTTGGAAAATTTGCTAACGCCGGTGAGGAAAACGAATTTGAGGTGGGGGTCGGCGTCCTTGAGGACGGAATACAGGTCTTTCAAGCCCTCGCGCATGGCGGTGGCCCGTTCGGTGTTTTCGATGTTGTCGAGAATGGGTTTGTCGTATTCGTCGATGAGGACCACGACGGGTTGGCCGAAAGTTTCGCGAGCGGTGCGAATGAGGTGCATGAGGCGCCCTCCGGTGCTTTTGTAATGGAGTTGCAAACCCAGTCGTTGAGCGTTCTCGCTGAGAAGTTCGTTTATGCGAGTATCCAGCTCCTCCCGGTTCCCCAGGACTCCCGTGCCGAAGCTGATGCGGATGACGGGATAGTGGACGGACCAGTCCCAGCGGTTTTCGGCGTAGAGGCCGGTGAAGAGGGATTGATTGCCCTCGAACAATTCCTTGAGGGTATCGAGAAAGAGGCTTTTGCCAAAGCGGCGGGGACGGGAGAGGAAGTAATAGCCTCCGTCTTCGATCAACTGGAGGGCAAACTCGGTTTTATCGACATAGTAGCAACCTTCATTGCGCAGTTTGGCAAAGGACTGAATGCCAATCGGTAATTTTTTACGCGGGAGGGCCATGGTGTGTTTATTGTTGGGAGAAAGAAGGGAGAAGGCAAAAGGAAAAGTGGTGGAGTTGGGTGTTCGTGCGATTTTCGCGGTATCCGTTCGGGAGATTCCATCCGTCGCTCTTCGAGCTTCCTTCTTCGCCCTGCGGGCTACGCAGGACACGGATGGGGGACGACACGAAATCAGCCCGACTACGGGGTGGGCCGTTGTCGGACTTGGAAGCAACACCTACCAAAGTAGGTGCTGGCAGCGGCGATGAGGATTTGAAAAAGTGTTTATAATTGGTATAGCCTTACGGGCATGAAGGTTGGTTCTCTCTCTCCTTGGGTCCTTCGCGTGGGATGGGTATGGCAGCGGTGTTTGTTCGGGTTTTGTCTCATATTGGGCCCTGTATTGCCGGTTCTCAGCTTTGATGATGACTTCGACTTTGGCGAGTTGATCATCGATGACGATTCGCCGGATCCGCTGGATATGGCGACCTTTCATGGGGAGGATTTTGGGGTGGCGGTGGAACGTTGGGAGGACCAGACCTGGGAAGGAAGTTTCGAGGAGCTTTCTCTCAGTGTGGAATTCAGGGAGGGGGCGCCTTCAATCCTAATCGAAGGGGATCTTCATGCGCCCTATTTGTTTATGGATACCAGTTCTACCCCGGGGTTGGATCTTACGGTAACCGGCACCCTTGGTGGCGAACTTTTTATGGCCAACGGGTCAACCTTGCGTATCGGCGATGGCGGGGATTCTGGAATGGTTGATTTTGACTCTGCCGATGGGAATCTCGGCACTCTCGAGCTCAATCGCTCAGATGATATCGAATTCGATTTTCTGGATACCTTCGATTCCTTTCTGTCGGTGGGCACTTTTCGCCACGCGGGTACTGGGACCACGACATTGACCAGCCCGCTCAACGTCACGGGATCCACCCATATCGCGGCGGGCACGGTGTTGTCCTCAGCGGATGAGATGAATTTCGGGGATCTTTCGGTTGCCCACGGTGCGACCCTGGACCTGAGCGGATCCAGCGGGGGCACGGTGGATTCGATTAATCTAACTCCGGAGGCAGATGCGGGAGAGATTATTTCCGGACAAAATGAGATTGTCACGAGTGAGCATATTACAGGGGCGGATACAGAAGGTGCTGAGCCGCAATATGTGCCGCTGGTTTTAAGCGAAGGAGGGATTCTTCGTCTGACGGGAACGAGCCCCCTGGATGTCCGGGGCGGAACGATAAATTCGGATCCTACCTGGCTTAACTGGCTACGATTTGAAGGGGAAGGCGAAATTCACATTGATAACACGATGACTGTCGATATGCGGGGCCGAATCAACTTCGAAGATAACACGGTGGTCAATAACACCAGGCTTCGACAACTTACCTCCGGCTTCACCGCTTACGGTGTTTTCGTGCAAAACCTTATCAATAAAGGAACACTTGAGGTCGTACATTTCATCGTAGAAGACACCCTCTCCGGAGATGGGGAAGTTACTTTGTTTAATGCTGGGAATGGCCGTATCGACGCGAACCATTTTACCGGCGAGCAGAGTCTTTTGCTTAGTGGTGTCATGAAGGGGGACTTGTCCGATTATCCAACGATAAATGGTCCTTCCCTTTTTGGGCATTTCGACCATACGGGAGGGACGACGGTGAGACAGCAAGTTCAATTCAGGGGAGGTTTAACGCTTGAATCCGATGTTGAAATGATCACCGAATACACCTCCGGAGGGGATCCGATGTACGCGCGAATTATTTTCTCGGCGTCGGAATCGAATTCTTCGAGCGACTATGCCCGCATCTCCGGGGAAATTGATGGAGAGGGATATGGTTATGTCCAAAGGCGGAACAGTATGGGGCCGATAACGGAGGTCGTGTTGGATGGAAAAGCGACATTCACCCGAGGGTTGACCATCGAAAGCGGCTCACTTTTTCGGGTGGGAGATGACGGAACCGGTGGTGTTTTAAACGCGGATGTGCAATTGGGAGGATTTCTGGACTTTGCGCGGGCCGACAACTATGAGTTCGATCATGAAATTTCCGGGCCAGGAGAAGTGCGTCAGTGGGGTGAAGGCGAATTGCTGCTCTCGGGAAACAACACCTTTTCCGGTAACACGCTGGTTGGGAACGGTACCGTGCGAATGGGCCATGAAAACGCTATGGGGAACGGTTGGGTCAATGTATGGGAAGAGGCGGTTTTTGATTCCGGGGACTATGCTTTCGATTTGCTGCAGGTCATCGGCAGTGGCGAGTTTAAGACGTCTGCCGAATTTATTTTCGATAGTGTGGATGATTATGTTGAGGATTTGCGCTTGAGTGGGGATGGCGTTTTGATGAAACAGGGAACGGGTATATTGACCTTGTCGGGCGACAATGTCTTCTCGGGCGGAACGCAGATCAAGGAAACGACCCTGCTAATGGAGCATGATAACGCGTTGGGAACGGGTTCAGTGAAAATCCATGAAGGGGCGGTTTTGGATTCCGGAGAATATGTTGTCGATCTTAGCTTGGTGAACGGCAGTGGCGATTTTCTGTCCACCGGCGGATATTTTTACGACAGCGACACGACTCATGTATTAGAAGTGCGCTTGAGCGGGGAGAACGCTGTGGAGGTAACGGGCTCGGGTCCGTTGCGCTTGGCCAATGGCGCAAATGACTTTACCGGTGGGATCACGGTGACCGAAGGGCGATTGCGAGCGAGAGATGAGAGTGTTCTTGGAACCGCCGCCGGAAATCTCGTTTTGCAAGAAGGGGGAACCTTGCAGAATTACCACGACCCACTCGCCTTGAGCGAAGAGCGGGAGGTGGTTTTGGCGGAAGGCGAAGGGCGTTTGCGGGCGGGATGGAATGAGAGCCTTTCCGTTTCCGGAACGATCTCCGGGCCCGGTGCTTTACGGATCGTCAACGACAGCGGGACGGTCCTACTTTCCGGGACGAATGTTTATGAAGGGGCGACGATTATCGGAGGGAATGGAAGCGCAGGGGGGCATCCGTCGGCCCAGGAAGCTGTTTTATCCCTGGCTGCGGAAGGTGCTTTGCCCGATGGCACCACGCTCATTTTCGATCCGGGTGAGGAAGGAACCGCTTGGCTGGATTTGGCGGGGTATGAGGCAACGGTCGAAAAAATCCGGGTTTTGAGTGGGACGGCCATCCTGGAAAACGCCGATGAATTGGTCGTCGGAAGCGGTGGAATCGATACGGGCGATGGGGTGCTGCTCATGGATGGTGATTATATCTTTTCCAGTGACGAGGATGTTTGGTTTGCCGAGGATATTTCGGGCGACAATGTCCTGATCAAAGGAGGAGAGGGCTCCTTGATCTATACCGGTGAGGCGACGCAAAGCGGAGGTACGGAGATTGAGCAGGGGGTGTTGCAATTGGGGGACGGGGATTCCCTCGGGTCGGTGGACGGTTCGATTGAGATAGGTGAGGGAGCCGCTCTGGCGCTCAGCTTTGACGAAGATTTCGAATTTTCCAATGACACCAGTGGGGAGGGGGCGTTGATCAAACGCGGGGAAGGCATCGTGAAAATGATGGGTGAGAATACCTATATGGGGGTGACCCGTATTGAGGAAGGAGGTTTGCGCCTTGGTCCGGCCAGCTACCCTAGTGCGATGGGTGTGGTGGAGGTTTGGGAGGGGGCCACCTTTCATGCCAGTCGGGGACCGGTCACTACGGGCCTACGTGGGGAAGGAACAGTGGATATCAAAGGCGCGGTGTTGTGGCTGGATATTTTTGAAGGCGAAGAAGAAACTTTTGCGGGAGAACTGACAGGGGGAGGCCGGTTGAACAAACGCTTTGACGGAACGCAGCACTTGACCGGGACCGTCGCCCACGCGGGGGAAACCAATGTCATCGGTGGCACCATGGCAATCCCCGGGGGGATATCCGCATCGGGAGAGATGGTTACGATTGATGACGGGGCGATCCTGGCGGCGGGCGGAAATATTGTCCGCGATGTGCAGGTGGAAGGCAACATCAAGACTCTGGGAGGCGGTGCACTGGAATTGAGTGGATGGTTGAGCGGGGAAGGACTGCTGGAAGGCGAATTTATTTTGTCGGGAATAACCCGCCCCGGAACCAGTCCGGGAAGATTGGAGGCGGAGGGAGATGTGACCTTGAGTTCAAGCCATACGCTGGAATTGGAAATCGGTGGATTGGAACCGGTAGAGGACTACGATCAGCTGGCCGTGAAGGGAATGTTGACGCTTGGCGGGGTGGTTGAGGTGAAATGGGTTGATGATTTTATTCCGGAAGCGGCACATAGCTTTGCGCTTTTGAATGCGGAGACGTTGGTTGGGGAGGTTGAGGCACTGGATTTCAGCGAAGCGGAATTGCCCGTTGATTACTTCTGGGGGAGCCGGGATTTCCATTCGGATGGTGTCCTTGACGTGGTGAAGCATCGATTTGCCGAATGGGCGGACTTCCATGGGTTTGAGGCGAATGCCGATTATACGCCGGTTGATGATGGCATTCCCCTCTTGATGAAGTATGCCCTTGGATACGATCCGATGGAGCGGCTGGTGCCTTCCGGAATAAAGACCATGGAGATGGAGGAGACTGAAGAGGGGGTGTATTTGACCCTGGCGATAGGGCGGGAAGGTAATGTGGAGGATGTCGAGATTGTGGCCGAGGTTTCGGAAAACCTTCAGGATTGGACCGCAACGGAGGTGGAACTCATCGAAGCAACGGAGGATCATCTGCTTTTCCGCGACACCGTGCCAGTGGAAGATCGCGAAAGCCGTTTCCTTCGGGTTCGTTTTGTTTGGGAAGAGGTGGAGTAGTGGGAGTGGTGGGAGTGGTGGAGTCCCGACGGCGCTTCGCTTGTTTCCCTCGCTGTGCTCGGCGGGATTTCGCTGCGCTCAATGGAAACAGGAGGGAGGAGGAGTAGTGGAGGGGTGGAGTGGTGGAGGGGTGAAATCAGGGGTAGCATAGGCTTCCAGCCTGTGTTGGGCTGCCAAAACACAGCCAGGATGGCTGTGCTACCTCTGGAGAAGTCCCGTTGTTTAAGCGAGGGCTTTTGGTGAAATCAGGAGTAGCATAGGCTTCCAGCCTGTGTGGGGCGGCCAAAACACAGCCAGGATGGCTGTGCTACCTCTGGAGAAGTCCCGTTGTTTGTGCGAGGGCTTTTGGTGAAATCAGGAGTAGCATAGGCTTCCAGCCTGTGTGGGGGGTGTTGATCGGAT
>JAFIGF010000238.1 GCA_020831535.1 Opitutales bacterium
CCCCCCCCCCCGCAGTAGGAACGATCTTTACCGATATGGCACCAGAACGTCGCGTTTTATTTCAGGGAGCTACCTTATGGGCTGGTGGAGATGATCCGGTGTTGGGCGGGCAGGATGTTTTGGTTGAGGGGGAAAAGATTCTTCAGGTAGGAAAAAAGATTCCAGCCAAAGGGGTCGAGAGAATTGATTGTGCAGGTGATGTGTTGGTGCCGGGTTTTCAACAAACGCATGTGCATGCTTGCCAAACCTTGTTTCGGGGGCTTGCCGAGGATCTGCCTCTCCTGCCTTGGTTGCAAAAGCATATCTGGCCCCTGGAGGCCGCGCACGACCCGGACTCGTTGAGAGTTTCGGCGGAGCTGACCGCACTGGAATTGTTGCGGGGAGGCACCACGGCCGTATTTTCCTTTGAAACGGTTCGTCACAGTGAGGTCGTGGGAGAGGTTTATGATCGGCTGGGTTTGCGGGCAGTGTTTGCTCCCTGTCTGGTCGATGAATCGGCGGGGATTCCAGCCCTTGCGGTGAAAACGAGTCAGGCGTTGGCAGACATTCAAATTTTGGCGAGGATGTACCGGGATCATCCCCGCGTTGGTGTTGGGGTGGCTCCACGATTTGCCTTGGCCTGTCGGGAGGAAACCCTGCGGGAGTCGGTGGCGATGGCCCGCCAAGCGGGCCTGCCGGTGCAAACCCATGCCAATGAGCAAATCGCAGAGATTGAGTTGGTGTGGGAGCGGACGGGCCGTGGGAATATTCAATTTCTTATCGATTGTGGGTTTCATGGGCCCATGGTCAGTTTGGTTCATGGGGTTCACTTAACTCCCCGGGAGAGGGTGCAATTGCGGGAAAGCGAGGTTTCCTTGGTTCATTGCCCTTCGGCAAACGCCAAACTAGGTTCCGGAATTGCTCCGATTGTCCATTTGCGGGAACTCGGCGTTCCTCTTTCCCTGGGTGCCGACGGGGCTCCCTGCAATAACCGTTTGGATATGTTTGCCGAAATGAGGTTGGCGGGGTTTTTGCAGAAAATTTCCCAGGGGGCCGGAGTTATGTCGGCGAAATCAATTCTCCAAATGGCGATTGGGGGTGGACGGGCCTTTTTACCCAGTGGCCGGAAAACCGGTCGTATTGCTCCAGGGTATTTGGCCGATTTGGTCTTGGTTCGCCAAACTGGCTGGCATCATTGCCCGTCCACTGATGTTTTGACCAATTTGGTTTACAGTGCCCAGCCCGAGGATGTGCGCATAACCATGGTCGCGGGAAAAGTCCTTTACCGCGAAGGAAGCTATCCCGGCATTGATGGGGAGGAAGTTCAACGAAAAGCGAGGGAGCAACGTGCGAGGCTCTTGGCGCGGGCGGGACGATAAGATCACCCCTGTTCTACTTGGTCGGGCGCGGTGAATACTTTCTCGAAGAGAAACTTTGGGTTGTCTTGACTATGGCCTTCCTCTTTTCGAAAGGAGACGATAGGAGGGATTTCTTTGGTTGGGAAGTGATCGACAAAATAGTCCAAAAGGGGCATCGCCTCGTCCTCGCCACTTTCCCCGGCCAAGAGAATGAAATCCGGTCGATTCACTTTGGCCTTTTCAATGGCATCCTCCGCGTTGGTGGCGCAGTCGAGTTCGCCAACCCTTTCGGTAAGGGCAGGGACCAGGATTTCCTTAGCGGTTGGCTCCGCACAAACCAGCAAAGCATGAGACCGCAGGGCCGATCCCGGGGTAATGACAGAGCGCACTTTTTCGGTAAATTCGTTGTGGAGTTGCGTCTTGGGCAAGGTTTCGGCTTTCAACTGAGGAATCCTTCGGCTTTGTTTTTCGTGAATGCTGAGAATCAAAACCGGAATATCCTGGCAAGTTTTGCTTTCCCTGAGTTCACGTAAGGCTACCCAACCGTTCTTGATCGGCATGCTCAAGTCGAGGGTGATCAATTGGGGTTGTTTTTTCTCAGCGTCCGCTACCAGTTGGGTGCTGTCCGCCAAAGGTATCGGTAGGAGCCCCATATCCTCAAGGTAGTCGCAAATGATACTGCGGGTGTCCTCGTCGTCGTCGACAACCAGGACCGTTTGGCCTTTTTTAAGGGGAATGATTTCGCTGAGGATTTGCTCCAACCGTTGAATGTAAAGAGGATCATTGGACTCTTGGAGGATTGGTTTTTCCGGATCGGAGGAGGGTTTGGCAGTTTCGCCTTGTTGGGTGTTTTTTGGGGGCAGAACTTCAAATGTCGAGGGACTGCCGGGAAGGGAATCGGCCGCCGAATGGACCTTGCCGTGTAGAAGGGGTAGCTCAAGCGTGAAGGTTGAACCTTGGCCCTCTTTGCTGCGCAAAGATAAGTTTCCGCCGATTTGCTCGGCGTAGGACTTGCTGATGGCCAGGCCCAAACCGGTTCCTTCGCTGGTGGAATCCTGGCCCCGGTGGTAGGGTTGGAAGAGAGATTCCTGCAATTTTGGGGAGATCCCAATGCCCGTGTCGATTACTTCAAGGTAGACCAGGTCTTCGGCCATGGGGTCTTCGGTAAGGCTCAACGTCACGCGTCCCCGGTTGGTGAACTTGATGGCATTGCCCACCAGATTGATGAGGATCTGTCGTATCTTGGCCTCGTCCGAATGAGCGGTGATTTCTGGACCGGGGAAATCCAGCACCAATTCCAGACCTTTGGCATCGGCCAGTGGCTGAAGAGTTTCTATGACATCCTTGCCGACTTCGTTCAAGGAGAAGTCATTGACCTCAAACCCGACGTGGCCCGCCTCAATTTTCGAAAAGTCGAGCATGTCATTGATCATATTCAGCAAACGTCGGGCATTTCGTCCGATTCTCTGCAAGCGATCCTGCTCCTCAAAGGGAAGCTTATCCCCGGAGTTTTCGTTTATGATACGGGAGAACCCGATGATCGAATTCAAGGGCGTACGCAATTCATGGCTGAGGGTGTTGACGAAATCATTCTTCTCTTTGTTGATTTGCTGGAGACGTGAGTTACTTTCTTTGATATCTCCGATCTGTTGGTTGACCAATTGATAGGCCAGAGCGTTGCTCAGTGATTGGGCCAAGGCTCCTATGTAATTTTTCAGCGCCTCCCGGATATCCTCTTGCAGCGGTTTGATGCCCGCCAGGATAAGAACGCCAATCGCTTTATTTTGAAAAGAAACCGGAAGGCCGAAAGCGTACTGAATGGGCGTTTCGCCAATGCCAAGGTCAATCTTGCCCAAGGGCGTTCCCTGTAAGTCCTGAATCAGGGTCGCTTGCTGGCGGGAGTAAACTTCGCCGGGTAGTCCGTCCAGGGTCTCTTTGGGTCCCAGTTGATTGACAAAGGCTTTGGCGATGCCTCGCTCGGCGATCCGGACGAGTTTTTGTTTGTCTTCCTGAAAAAGGTAAAACACGCCCACCTGAGCATTACTGATTTCCAATATGTAGGGCATCGACCTTCCGATGATTCTTTCGATGCGAATAGCGTTTAGGGTCGAGAGGAATTTTCCGAAAAACGTTTGGCGGCGGTAGGCTTCCAGAAGCTGATTGTTTTTTTCACTCAACTCTTCCTTGGAGAGGCGAAGGTTGGATTCCGAGGTTTCCAGAGCATTGATCGATTGCGCGATACGAGAAGCCATCAAGTTCAAGGTGTTGGCGAGAATGCCCACGGAGTCCTGACGGCCCACTTCGGCGCGGGCTTCATAGTCGCCTTCGCCAATTTTTTCGGCGACGCCGGCCAAGGTGGCCAATCGCCGGTTCAGGCGTCGGATCTCAATCAACCCCAAACCAAGGCCTAGGACAATGAGGATGATTTTGGTGGCGTTGACGAACCATTCCTCGGCATCCGCGATGATCGGTACCCCAATGTAGAGCAGCAGGAATATGACCAGAGACAGGAGAATCCAAGTCAGGATCTGCAAGTTGAATCTTCGGCTGTGAAGAATGTTTTTATCCATTTGGGGGTTTTGGCGCTGTTCTCAGAAAAACAAATTCTTGAGACTGCGTCGAGAAAAGAATCGTTGCCCTTTTCACCGGAAAACCTATTCGCTGGGGAATGCATGTGTACTTTCTTGGAATTGGCGGAACCGCAATGGGAAATATTGCCGTTTTGCTCAAAAAGTCTGGTTGGCAGGTAAGTGGCAGCGATCAAAAGCTCTACCCGCCCATGAGTGAGTTTTTGTCCGCCGCCGGAATTGCCTGGCGCGAAGGCTATTCCGCGTCGGCCCTGGCCCGGGAAAATCCTGATCTGGTGATCGTGGGCAATGCCTTTTCCCGGGGAAACGAAGAGGTGGAATGGCTATTGGCTGAACGGGAGATTCCCTTCACCTCTTTGGCTGCGTTTATTGGTGAGAAGATTATAGGCCAGCGCCGCAGTCTGGTGGTTGCCGGGACGCATGGGAAAACCACTACAGCAACGATTCTGACACATCTTTTACGGGAGGCTGGCCGGCAACCCGGTCATCTCATCGGAGGGGTTCCGCAGGGCGACTTTTCGGGGGCGGACTGGGGGCACCCGCAAGGGCCTTTTGTCATAGAGGGGGATGAGTATGACAGCGCCTTTTTTGATAAGCGGAGTAAATTCATCCACTACCGGCCCCGTATCGCCCTGATTAACAATGTGGAATTCGATCATGCCGACATCTTTCGTGACCTGGCCGATGTGAAACGGACCTTCGAGCACTTTATCCGTTTGATCCCCCGGAAGGGGTATTTGCTCTTGAACGGAGATGACCTCAACTGTGCAGATTGGGCCAAGGTTCCCTGGACCCAGGTATTGCGGGTTGGTTTGGGCCATGAAAACGATTTGCGGATTGTGGATTTTTCGGAACAGGCGGACTCCGCTTATTTCCGTCTGGAGTGGCAGGGAAAACCTTGGCTTGAAGGGGAGTGGTCTTTGCCGGGGATTTTCAATGCCCGCAATGCCGCCATGGCAACCCTTGCCGCCGCCCTCCATCTTTCATCGACTGATCCTACGCAGGTCGAGGTGCCCGGATGGGCCGGTTTTCGCGGGGTTCACCGACGGCAGGAACGGTTGGGGGCGTTGCGAAAATGGCACTTCTTTGAGGATTTTGGACACCATCCCACGGCTATTCGATTAGCTGTGGAAAGTTTTCGCCAGCGCTTCCCGGAACACCAATTGGTTTGTGCGGTGGAGCCTCGGAGCAATACTCTCCGGACCAATTGTCTGGAAGCCGAGCTGGAGGAGGCGTTGGGGTTGGCCGATGAGGTTTTGCTCGGCCCGGTGAACCGTTGGCAAGCTTTGGCTCCGGAGTTCCGGCTGGGAACCTTTGCCATTGCGGACAGGTTGCGAAAGAAGGGGCTTCGCGCGGAGGCTTTTGAGGAACATGCGGGGCTTCATCGGTTCCTGGAAGAGAAAGTGAAAGGTCCGGAAAGCGAGCCTGCGGTTCTGATTCTTTTTTCAAATGGCGCTTTTGGCGGCTTGCCCGCGCAATTGCGGGCCTGGGCGGAGGAATAGAGGGGAGTGGGATAGGAAGATTTTCCTTTTGTTGAGAAACCGGAACTTCGTGAAAATTCCTCTTGCCAAACCAAAGGAATCGCGGCATTGTTAGGTTTTGGTCATCGGGCCGTGGCGCAGCCTGGCAGCGCGCTTGCATGGGGTGCAAGAGGTCGAGAGTTCGAATCTCTCCGGCCCGACCATTTTCAAAATTTCCTCAAGAACAAGGGCTTACGCAAATGAGCCCTTTTTTCTTGCGAGGAATAAGGACTCTCGACCAATGAATCACTCCAGAAACAAGATGGCTTTTTGGTTGCGGACATCGGCAACGAGGCGGCCGTTTTGGTTTTCGGCGTGTAGGTCAATCACTCGAATGGCGTCGGCGAGGGTTTCGTATTCGGGTAAACGTTCGGTCAGGAGGTTGGGAGTTCGCAGGAAAAATTCGGGGTGGTCTTCGGTCATGGGGCAGGGGTGTGAACGGGGAAAGATTAGCGGGCGCTACAAGATTCCGGTTTTCATAATCTGGGCCGGAGGCAGACCTCTCTGGTAGAGCTTGGCCATGGTTCGCATGGCGGGGTCGATGTGTTCAAAAAAACGGAAATAGCCTTCGCACAGGTAGTTGTCGGGGTGAGTCCCTTTTTTGGGCGGAACAAAACGTTGCTTGGGGCAGCCTCCGGCGCAGGCAAAAAGCCACGGGCACTGACGGCATTTTTCCGGAAGGGTGCTGGCCTTGGCTTGGCCAAAGGCGATTTGCCTCGGGTCTTCGGCGAGTTCCGGTAAAGGGGTTTCCATCAGATTGCCCAGCCGGTGGTCGGGATAGACGTAGTGGTCGCAGGCATACACATCGCCGTTGTATTCCATCGCCATGGCGTTGCCGCATTCCTTGGCGTGGACACATAACGGGGAGGGCTGGCCGAGCCATTGGGCAAAGGCGGTATCAAAAGCCTGGACAAAAATCCGGCCCACGTCCTTGGCCACCCAGCGGTCGAAGATCCGGCACATAAAATCGCCGTAATCCCGGGGATTGACGCTCCATGGGGTGACTTTGGTGCCTTCGTCGGAAGGCTGACCCGGCGAGGGCGCCGGGGAGAGGGTGGGGCCCGGTCCCTGGCAGGAGGCGCCGTCCGTCGGCATTCGCTCCACCACGGGAATGAACTGCCAGAAGCGGGAGCCAATTTTGTCCAAAAAGTCATAAATCCGGTCCGGGTGCCGGGCGTTGCGGCGATTGACTACGGTCAAAGTATTGAACTCCACCTGGTGTTTGCGCAGGAGCTTGAGGCCCCGCAGGACCTCGGCAAAGGTCGTGCCCCCCCGGCGGTCCACGCGGAAAGTATCGTGCAAATCGGCCGGCCCGTCGATGCTGATGCCGACCAAGAATTGGTGCTTCCGCAAAAAACCCGCCCATTCTTTGTTGATGAGGGTGCCATTGGTTTGGAGGGAGTTGCGGATGGTTTTGCCTCCGGCCAATTCCTCCTGCCAGGCAACGATCTGGCGAAAACCGTCCAGGCCGTACAGTGTGGGTTCGCCGCCCTGCCAGGCGAAGACCACCTCCGGGGTAGGTTGTGATTCGATATATTGCCGGATATACTCGCGCAGGACCTCCGGCTTCATCCGGCTTGCCTCCTTTTTGGGGTAGAGGGCGGATTTTTCGAGGTAAAAGCAATAACGACAAGCCAAATTGCAAGCCGCCCCGACCGGTTTGGTCATAATATGAAAAGCTCCGAGCATAACGCTTTTCTAGTCTTTGGGGAGGATTTCTTCAAATAGAATCAGATTCCTTTATTGGTAGTGGTATCGCATCTGGACAAAAGTGATTCCATGTTCGAATGGCTTGTAGACAATCCGCTGTTCCTCGGTGATGCGGCGGGACCAGTAACCGCTCAAGCTATGTTTCAGGGCCTCTGGTTTGCCGATACCTTCATGGGGAGAACGCTGAATATCCTGAATCAACAGATTCTTCTGAAGAGGCTAGGGTTTTTTAGCGAAGATAAGGGGAACTACCATTTCGGCAAGCTCAAGCCAGACGGATGACGTGGATGAACGCGGACGAGGGAAAAGAATTAAGAGATATATGTAAAACCGGGGGCTATGTTCAAATGATCAAGGGAGCTTTTGGCATTGCAGGAGAAAAAAATCGCGGGTCCAAAGTTCGAGGGAGGGGATTTCATTGGGTCGGAGAAAGCGTCGAACATCATCACGGGCTTTCTTTACATCCAGTGTCTCGATTACCTCCGCAAGTCGCTTTTTACACCATGCATTATCGGTCTCAATAGCAGAGTCTTTCCATGGGCCTTGTTGGCGTAGGGCGGCGGAAAGCAGGATGTGGTTGATGGGAACTCGATGGGCGGTGTACCAAATAAAGTCATACCAATCACGACCCTTCACATAGCCTCGGCAAAGAAGCGCATGCATCTTCCCGGCAAAAAGGCTGGCAAGATCAAAAACCCGAATGGCGGATGGAAAGGGATAATCAAGCACCGGCATTTCGTAGGTCGCTCCGGCAGGAGGACGGGTATCCACTTCCAATTTGACCCGCAACTTGCGCATCGGCCCAGAACCGGGACGATAATTCAAGCGAAGAATTTTTCCAACGGAATCATCCTTAAGAAAAGCCTTTTGCACCGCCTGCTCTGCCGTTGTCCGATCTTCGATTTCAAAAGCATAGCCGAAAGCGCTTAACTCATTGCAAAGGCAATCCAAATAAGGCATAAGATGAAAAGATGGATCGGCTTCTTTCAGGGCAAAATCCAAATCTTCCGAAAAACGGTTCAACCCATGGAAAATACGGAGACATGTTCCCCCATGAAATCCGGCTTGTCCGAAAAAGTCGCTTCTTCCCAAAGCAGCGAGAACAATTTCCTGAGTAATTTCCCGCAGCGCCTGCTCCTCTTCCAGAGGGGACTGGCAGGCATAGGAGTTCAATTTGCTTTGGACCAGATTAATACTCATGACATCACCTCCTAACGGACATTTTCTAGAAACTCGACGACGACTCCCTCACGATAGACGCCCTCCAACTCATCCACTTGCGAGGCCTCAAGGGTTTGCCATTCGTGGTCTTCGATTCGCAGACTTTCCCGTACCGATTTCAGAGAACTCCAAAAGGGGCGATGCACATAAACATAATCGACCAAAGCCTTTAGGGGAGTGGCAACCAGAAAAACACAACCATCCGAGGTCGTTTCTTGCCGCACCCCGGCAAAAAACACATTTTGAGGGATTCTGGCAAAAGAAAATAATCCCAGCGGCGTTGAAAAAGAACGACTTCGTTTCAAGGCCGCACAGGTTATTGAATAAACGGCCTCGGGGATCCAACCATGGTGCGCGAGCGCACATTCAAGGCTGATATAACTGGGACCGTATAAATATTGAGCAAGGGCAAAAGGATGGACCTGATGACGGGCAAACTTCGGAGAAAGACCATAGAGACCACGCCGGTAGCGAACAATCTCCCCCGTTTGCACCGCCCGTTTCAATAACCCGTTCAGAGCCCCCCCCCCGGTATTCGCCCAAAAAGCAGCTTCCTGGCGGGTGAAGACTACTCGCCTGGCATTCTCAATTGCCAATTCTGTCATTTTTTGCACCCGCAAGAAACTGTCATAAAATGACAGCTTCTTGCAAGCAAAATCGTCGTTTTTCAGAGTAACCTGTCTTTCTATGCCTTACGAAGAAAAGAGGTGCTGTCATTTTGCCGTTTCGAAGCAACTTGGCGTATTAGGATGGGATTCGTGGAAATGATTCCTTTATTTCACAGGGCTGTTTAGTAGCCTCTGAGTAGTGAAGATCAGCGGTGAAAGAATTGGCTGTTTTCTTCTCCTTCGGTTTACTTTCATGTCTCCAAGTCCAGATATAGCTTTGGGAAGTAGCCATCCAGCACTTTGGCCGGAAATGAGATACGCAGGACTCCTTTCGGCCGCGGACTCTCGATCAAACCCTCATCCAGGCCCAATCGGATAATGCGACGGCAGAAGGTTTCCTTGCGCCCGGTGAGCTCCTGTACCCGCGCCCGCGGAAACTCGCCTTCGTCCGCCAGCGCCCGCACCACCCGCATCAGAAACTCTGCGTCCTTGCCCAGAGGCATCATCTCAAACTGAAAGAAACGCTCAATACGAGCCCGCAGACCGGGCAAATCCAGACGAGCGCTCATGAAGTCCACCTGATCCAGCATCGTTTCGAGAAAAAACGTGCAAAAATCTGCCAGGCCCCGCCCGTCACGATCCCCCTGTCGCGGTTGGTCGGCCCGATCAAGATAGGAATAATAACTTTGACGTTGGCGGGCGAGTCCGCGCGAGAGACTCCACAGCCCCGCCCCGTCGAGTTCATGCCTCACCAACATGGCCTGCGAGTATAGCCGCATCACACGTCCGTTTCCGTCGCCGAAGGGATGGATCCACCCCAATCGGTGATGCGCCGCCGCGATCGCGCTCAAACGATCCGTCTCGTAAATCCCACGCCCCCCATAGCAGGCACAAAAGCGCTCCAAAAATGCGCTCAGGCTCTTGTAGTGCGGGGGCGTGTGACGCCCCACGTCCACCATGAAGTCGCGTAACGCCCCGGGGACGATCCGATAAGTCTCCCCGCTTCGGGTCTTGGCCACCCGCATGGACTCTGGGAGGCGCTCGTAAAACTCGCGATGCAGCCATTGTAGGAACGCCGGTTCGTAGATCGCTGTCGAAGCATTCTCCAAACGTTCCACCATCAAGGATTCCACCTCGATATGCGCGTGGCTTAATTTCTGATTTTCCCGCTTTTTCGGATCGTCCGAGTAGTCTGCCTGCAGCGCCTGCTCGATTGCCCGGGGCTCCGTCTTGTGCCCTTCGATCAGATTTGAATAGTAGCAGTTCATCCACCGCAGCAGCACGGCCAGCTTCCCCCGCACCACCGGTGAATGCACCTGTCCAGACAGCCGACCGATCTTCCGCAAGAGTTCCGACGAAAGCTCCGACAGCTCTGCCCTGCCCTGCCGGGGCAGCAGGGGCTCCATCGCGGAAATTCGGCTATAAACATTCATACCAGAGGGTTTCGCGCGGATCTATACGCGGATAATTATTGTACATTAAATCCTATTAATGAAATAGTTGCAAACTTAATCTGGTGCGAATAGGCAGATTTCGCGCGGATCTGGACGCGGATTGCACACAGCTCTGCACCGCCGAGCGGAAAAAGAATGTTTTTTATACACTCCCGCTGATCGCATATGCGTCAACCTAAGAGATAGGTCGAGCTTTTAGCCCTTAGGGATTGGGGGCGCTAAAATTGACCCAGGCCTTTGACGCATCCCAAGGAACCGATGTCCCCACCTGCCTAGAGGGCAGAAGGCCCGACCTATTCTGAATCCAACCACTCGAGCTCGGAGAGACCCTCGCCCTCCCCAAAGCGCATCCTCGCCGGGAGGGCGAAGGTCCCTCTGAGCTTTCGCGCGGTGCCCAACCAATCGTTCTCAGATCGCACCCGCCTGGTCGATGAACGTTCGCCAAGAAGCCGGAACCTGGATTCAACCACTCGAGCTCGGAGAGACCCTCGCCCTCCCGTAAAAATTTCCGCTCGCCGATTTTACTCGGGAAAGGGGGTGTTGTTTTCCAGGTGGGTGCGCAGGGCGCGGAGGTTGGTGACGGTTTTTTCGACTTCGTCAGCGGTGAGGGGGGAGCCGGTTTGTTCGAGCAAGGCGGTTTCGCGCTGGCGCATTTTTTCGATCAGGGCCTTTCCCTGGGAGGTGAGGGTGAGGAGCTTGGAGCGTTTGTGGCGGGGGTTGGGCACGAACTTCACCAGGCCCTCGGTGAGGAGTAAGTTTACTTGGGTTTGGATGATTTGGCGGGAGACCAGGCGTTCGGCCGCCAATTGGGGAACGGTTGCGGAGCCTTCCTCATGCAAACTCCAGAGAAGACTTCGCTTGGCCGAGGTCTGGCCGTCGGCGCGATGAATGTGATCGCCCAACCAGCGCAAACGGTTGTGCATCTTCCTGATTTCCTCATACAATTCCTGATAAATTCCAGCGGCATCCTTCATAAACAAAGGAACATAGGCGATTTTTTCAAAAATGACAACAAAATTGTCTTTTTTGGGTTGACAACCAAGTTGTCAATTGTAGGATGAGGGCATGATTTCACCAAAAACCGTTCTCTCTGTTCTTGCGATCGCGATTGCCTTGCCCCTTTTGGGGGTCCTTGTGGCCTCGGCTGTTTTTAGCTGGCGGGCGAGCCAATGGGAGGATCGGGTGACCCGCACCGAGGCCGGGGTTTTAACGTTTGCCGAACCTTTTGAAAAAGGTCCGGAGGATGCGCAAACGGCCTTTCTTTTAGTTCATGGTTTTGCCGACACCCCCGATGTCTGGCAACCTTTGGCCGGGGTTATGGCGGAGAGGGGGTTTCGGGTGCGGGCCATGCGCTTGCCGGGATGGGGAGAGCCAATGCAGGAAAAACGTCAAACCGGATTGGCGGACTGGGAAAAGGCCATCATCGAGGAGGCGGCGGTTTTACGGGATCAGTATGAATCCTTCTATATCGTCGGGCATTCTCTGGGTGGCGGGTTGGTGGCCAAGCTGGCCGGGGAGGGAAGGCTCGAAGCGGAGGGCATTATTCTCTATGCCCCTCTTTTCGATATTACCAGCGTGCGCAGTCCGATCCTGCCGGTACGGGCGTGGTACAATCTGGGACGGGTAATTCTGCCCGGAGGGATGACTTTGGAGAATATCTATGGCGACCATGCCCTGGTCGCGGAGCCGCGTCCCCCCGAAAAGCGGGATCCCTTTTTCCCGCGGCGGTATCTCAATGATTTGTATCAGCTTGTTGATTACCATGCGACCCACGACTTTTCGTCCGAAATCCCGGTTCATCTGGTTTTGCCCGGCGAGGATGCGGTGGTGGAAAATGAAGCGGCAGAGCATTGGCTTGATCGGGTTCCGGGCCATTTGCGCACCCTGCGGCGGGTAGAGGAGGCGGGTCATGTGGTGCCCTTGGAATTTGAACCCGAGGAGGAACTGGAACGCCTCCATGAATGGACAGAATCCCAACCTTAAACAAGAAAGGAGTTTTCATGAAAAAAGAACTAAAAACCTCTCTAGGTACGTTCCCCTGGCATAATGGGGCACAATTCGGCGGCGCCCTTAACGACAACCTGTTCAAATTGCTGATCATTTACGCCATCACCTCGGCCTGGCCGCAGTATGATGAGCGGACCTTGTTTGCGGTGGTTGGGGTCTTTTTTGCGTTGCCCTTTCTTTTATTTCTCGGCTTTGCCGGGACCTTGGCGGACCGTTTGCCCAAGAATTTGATCGTTCGGCGGGTGAAGGTTGCGGAAACCCTGATTATGTTGGTCGGGGCGGGTGCGGTTTTCAGTGGGAACGGGTGGCTGATGCTGGCTACGGTATTCGCCATGTCCACCCAATCGGCGCTTTTCTCTCCGACCAAATTCGGGATCGTCCCCGAATTGGCGGGGCAGGAAAACATATCCCGGGCCAATGGGTTTATGCAGGCGGCGTCTTATTTGGCAATGATCCTGGGAACCGTTTTGGCCCCGGCTTTGACGGTGATGTTTGATTATCGTTACGGCGGGGTGGCGCTGGTGTGTGCGGGGATTGGTTTTCTCGGGTATCTGGCGGCGCGGAAAATCGAGCCTACCCAGCCCGCCAACCCGGAGGCCCGGGCCAATATTATTTTCCTCAAGGACATCTATCGTTCCCTGCAGCATGTTCACCGGGATGGGTTTTTGACCCTGGCGGTATATTTTTCATCTTTCTTTCTGCTGATCGCGGCGTTTGTGCAGATGAATCTGATCAGTTACGGGACGGAGCATCTGAATCTGGCCAATCAGCAGGAGGCGACCTATCTGTTTCTGGTCGTGGCCCTGGGGATTGTGGCGGGGGCTCTGTTTGCCGGAAAAGTCAGCCGGCGGGGGATTGAGTTTGGTATTGTGCCCATCGGGTTGGGGTTTCTGGCCCTCAGTAGTATGGGGTTTTATCTCATTCCTTCAGGCGCCGTGGGGATGGCCATCGGACTTTGTGCGATGATGGGTATCGGGGCGGGCCTGTTTTTGGTGCCGGTGCATTCCTTCGTGCAATTTCGGTCCCCTCCGGAGAAGCGGGGAGGAATTATCGCGGCCTCAGGGTGGTTGAGTTGGCTCGGGGTGTTGACCGCCAGTCTGTTGCTCTACCTGTGCAGTGCCGTTTTCGGGTGGGACCCGGCGGAGAGCTTTCTTTTTGTGGCGGTGTTGGTGTTGTTGATGGCCGTTTTGTCGATGGTTGTTTTGCCAGACTTCTTTGTCCGTTTCGTGGCGCTGGTTTTAACCCGCTGCTTTTACCGTTTGCGGGTGAATGGCATGGAAAATCTTCCTGCTCATGGGCCGGGGGTTTTGGTTTGCAATCATGTTACGGTGATGGACGCTCTTTGGATTACCGCGATTCAGCAACGGCGTATTCGTTTTATTATGTCGCGTCAGATTCTGGAGCGCTCCTCCTGGATTCTGCAAAAACTGTTGCGTCTCGGTGGGGTGATACCGATTCACGAAGAGGATGGTCCCAAGGACTTGATGCGTTCGCTAAAAGTCGCGCGGGAAGCTTTGGAAAAGGGGTATCTGGTGGCTATCTTTCCCGAGGGCCGTTTGACCCGGACGGGGCATATGTTGCCTTTCAAGACCGGTTTCGAAAAAATCATTCGACGGACCGAGGCCCCGGTGATCCCCCTTTACATTGAAGGTGGGTACGGTACCCGGGCGAGTCTCTCCCATGGTGGGGCTCCGAAAATGCTGCATCCGCGCGATTTTCGTCGGCAGATCACCGTGGCGGTGGGTTCCTCTCTGCCAACCGAGACCCCTGCGGCGGAGGTGCAGGAGGCGGTACGCGACCTCGCCACATCCGCCACCGAGGCGTATGCGCCCATCCGCGGATCGGCGGGGCGTTGTTTTGTACGAACCGCCAAACGGTATTGGGGCCGTTTTGCCATGGCGGATAGTTCCGGGAAGGAATTGACCTATGGCAAAACCCTCACTGGAGCGATTTTGCTACGGTCTCTCCTGCGTCAGGAATTGAAAGATGACCCAACGGAAATCGGAGTCCTGATCCCGCCCTCCGTGGGCGGCGCTTTGACCAATCTTGCCTTGGCGATGGATTTCCGGGTGTCGGTGAATCTCAACTACACCGCCAGTGAAGGGGCGATTGCCTCGGCGATTAAACAAACGGGGATGCGCACGGTTGTAACCTCCCGCAAGGTGCGGGAAAAGTTTCCGGATTTGCCGATGCCGGAAAAGGTCATCTACCTGGAGGACTTGCTGGGCAAGGTTTCCGGTTTGGCCAAGTTTTGGGCTTTATTGCAAGCCCGCTTGCTCCCGGCGCCATGGGTGGTGAACGATTTCCAGTGGAACAAGGATGATCCGCTGACCATTCTCTTCAGCAGTGGCTCGACCGCTGAGCCCAAGGGGATTCGCCTGACGCACCACAATGTGCTCTCGAATATCGATGGATTCCGTATTGTGGCTCGTCCGCAGCCGGATGACCGCTTGACCGGGGTGTTGCCCTTCTTCCATTCGATGGGTTATACCACGACCCTGTGGTTTCCCCTGACCTCCGGACTTGGGGTGGCCTATCACAACAATCCGCTGGAGACCGGACCGATCGGCGAATTGGCGGAGAAGTATGATCCTACCATCCTGATCGGAACGCCCACCTTTCTCATGGCCTGGGTACGGAAGATTGATCCGGCCAAATTCCGCAAACTCCGTTGGGTGGTGGCGGGCGCCGAAAAGCTGCGTCCCAAGCTCGCCGATATGTTTGAGCGGCGGTATGGGATTAGGCCATTGGAGGGGTATGGCGCGACCGAGTGCTCGCCGGTGATTTCGGTGAACGTCCCCGATGTGGAAGTCGCCGGGTATCGTCAGGAAGGTTGCCGGGAAGGAACTGTTGGTCGGCCTTTGCCGAACTTGCGGGTGCGTATTGCCGATCCCGATACCGGAGAAACAGTCAAACCGGGAGAGCCCGGGCTCCTCTGGGTCTATGGGCCCAGTGTGATGCACGGG
>JAFIGF010000244.1 GCA_020831535.1 Opitutales bacterium
CCCGTGAAGTGGCCCGCTCTGACCAAAGGTTAGCCGCAGGCAGACTGAGAATCGTTCCGATACAAACACCTTCCAGCCGTCACCACCGCGACGGCATCGCGCCAAGCACGAGCCCTACAGCCGAAGATGAACGTCCGCCAAGAATCAGCACCTCAACCCCACCACCCGAGCTCGGTGAGACCCTCGCCCTCCCAAAAAACACACCCACTTCGCCGGGAGGGCGAAGGTCCCTCTGAGCCTTCGCGCGACAACCGACCAATCGTTCCCAAACCGCACACGCCTGGTCAATGAACGCCCACCAAGAATCCGCACCTCAACCCGACCACCCGAGCTCGGTGAGACCCTCGCCCTCCCAAAAAACACACCCACTTCGCCGGGAGGGCGAACGCATGCACCGCTCAGCAGTCCTTCCTCCGGCTGTTACACGACGGTCGGAGGTTGCGGGGGCAGCTGTACCTTGGACTGAAGAACTACACGCAGGGATCCCGCCAAGCCTCCGTTGAGCCACAGCGAAATCCCGCTAAGCGGTGATGAGAGCCCAACTGCTGGCGCAGCCAGTCCCGCCGAAGGGCAATGAGCGAAGCGAATCGGGATTTTTCTTTCGGTTTCTTCCTCACCGAACTGCGGCTAAAGACCGCAGCTACTTTCCTTCCCCCGGCTGTTTCCTCATCCCCCAACCTTCACCCCTCATCCCTTCCCTCCCGGCTGTTTTTCTTAAGTGCTACGCCGTCTTCGACCTTACATTTTACTTCTTTACTTTATTTCCCTTCAATCCGGGCTGCCACCGTTTTTGGAGGCGTACTCCTCGCTCGACAGTAAGGTCTCCCATTCTTCACGACTCACTCCCGAAAGGCGGATCATCCAGCCTTCCCCCAAGGGGTCCTGGTTCACCGTATCCGGGCTCTCGTCCAAAACCTCATTGGTTTCCGTCACTTCCCCCGACACCGGGGCATACAGGTCGGACGCGGCCTTGACCGATTCAACCACCCCGAAGGAATCTCCCTTCTCGAAGGAGTCCCCGGTATCCGGCAATTCCACAAAAGTCACATCCCCCAAATTCCCCTGGGCATAATCGGAGACCCCGATCGTGACGATTCCGTCCCCATCCCAACGGGCCCATTCGTGG
The DNA here is from genome assembly GCA_020831535.1 of Opitutales bacterium. Lineage (GTDB taxonomy): Bacteria > Verrucomicrobiota > Verrucomicrobiia > Opitutales > T3Sed10-336 > JAIUMY01. The sequence goes on from JAFIGF010000244.1 coordinate 1,127, forward strand.
CTCTCCGCATAGCGTATTTCAGTATTCTCTTTTGACATGGCAATCTTTCGTTGAAGACCTCTACCCTAGGAAAGTTTCAAAATAAAAAGCAACCCCTAATCCTTCCCTCTCCGGCATCCCCCCTCCTTTCCGCTTAAACGAAGAGTATAGGCCCCCGCCGAAACTTCGCCTCAAGCCCTTCGGCAAACAAGACCTGTCCCATTTTTCACTCGTTGCCGGGCAAACATAAAAAAATCATATTGGGCCCTGACAAAGCAATTTGCTTTTGCCAAAACTTCTAAAAACCTGTCTTTTACCTCCAACGAGAACGTATAACTTACCCTCACTCCATTCCCTAGGAAACCTATGCCAAGCCTCTTTTTTCGCCTCTCCGCTTTCGGTCTTCTCATCATACTTTCCGCTGGTTGTGGAAAAACCACCACCGAAAGTACACAACCCAAATTGGAGACCCCCTGCGATTTCCTCGAGGCCTTTGAACAAGCGGGCGATGAAATGTTGGCTATCGCCAGCGAAAGTTCATGGCCCGACTTACCCGAAGATCAACAAAAACGATTCGAAGAATTGGTGGAGACCGTTTTCGAACTTGATGAAAGGGCTCACCAAAAGTTCTCCCTTGCAGAGTTGGAAGCCTGCCCCTCCTTTGAGGAGATTGCGGACAAGTTTGAGGCGGCAGGTTTGGATGAGTTGATTGATACCTACCAGGGGTACAGCCGAAGCGATCTGCTGAATGCGCAGAATGGCGCCCGCCAGATTTATTTGGCAATGGTAATTTACGACAGTGAGTATGGATACTGGCCCACCGAAAAAGTTGAGGTCATGCAAGACCTCGGCCCTCTGCTGGAAGCTGTCGATTTGCGGGATTTCGACCAGCACAGCAAACATCTACTCCTGACCCAGTTCTCCCCGGATGATCCGGATAACACCATTGCCCTGATCTCCGATAATATCCCGGGGTCGCCCGTTGACCCGGAAAACCAATTGCCCTCCGATCACTTTGTGGTCAGCTTTAAAGACATGTCCACAAGGATTTATCCGCTATCAGAATACGAGGAGGTGATGGAGGATCTTTCTCTGCCGACTTTTTTTGAATAAAGCCAGCCCATCCATCCGGCGTTCCCAGCATCCCCTCCTATCCGTCCAAACGACGGGTAAACGCCCCCGCTGAGACATCCCCCCGAACCTTCTGCGGCCAAAGCCAGTCTCCTGCTCCACCCACCATCAGCCAAAGCCCATACAGGCCCAGCATCAACATGAGAGTGCCTATTTGGCTAAGTGGCTCGCCGAAAGCGATCACCCAAAGTGCGGGGAGGATGAACAGCACCGCCGTCAGCATTTTGTGCAACCCTTTCCGGCGAACATAGAGGAGCCTCTCCCCAAAGTATTCCGACACAATCTCTTCGGCCTGGCTTTCGGCAAGTCCCTCCTCGACCAAAAACGCCACCACCTCTTCCCGTTTATCGCCCCAAAAGACCAACGCTCGCGCCCGGATTTTCGCCTGTTCCATTTCCATCTTAGCAAAAGTGGTGCCCCCGCTGGGAATCGAACCCAGATCTACGGTTTAGGAAACCAGTGTTCAATCCATTGAACTACGGGGACAACAAAGGCCAAACTATAGTCCTGCACAGGTCCTCGGCAAGGGGATTTTCGCCCGTAGCAATATCCCTCAGACTCCTCCCTCTGCAGCGATGGATTCACGTACCTTTAAGCCCCTCGTGGTTTCTAAAACTTTGCGGCTGGTTTCCCTCCCGATTCCGGCAAAGGCCAACGAAGCCAACGTGTCGATTCGGGGAAAACCTATTTCCGCCGACGCACCCAGAAAACAATCCCGAGCGCCAGGAATCCGAAGATCGCCGCACAGGTGCCGGGTTCGGGGATAACGGTCGTTCCACTCATGTAAACTTTATCCATCCGAATGGCGGCACTCCCAGTTCCACTACCCGCATGCCAATAAACCCGGGCACTTACTTGTTCTGCACTAATGGAGGTGATATCGTGAGTAAAAAGCTCAAAGTCTTGAGGAGCTGCACCACTTCGCTCTGACGAAACAGAGCCATCTCCGAGCATTGTTGTCGAAGCAGTTTCCGTTCCATCAAACCCATCAAACCCATCTGTACTGATCCACAACTGATAGGATTCAGGGCTATTATTGTTATCGGTTAACGCGAGAAAACCTATCTGACTGGGATTCACAAGATACCCGGTGTCCGCAGAGATAGAAAACTCAACGTACTTATCAATTAGAATCGAGTTGTCTGGGGTATCTGAATTAACATCATCCGAAAACCATGCTCGTTCGGAATCGTCTCCTGTAGATGCGGAACTAACCCAAGGATCAGAATTGGTTGCTCCGACCGCCGATGAAGCTATCGACATCCCTGCTCCGGAAACAAAATTTCCCGCCGTGGCATTGTCAGGATTGACCCAAGACTCATCAAAATCTGTGCTTCCAAAATCATACCCTAAAAGAAAACTGGTATCTACTTGGGCACTCGCCTTGCCCGCCAGCAAGGCAGTGGTGATCAGGGAAATAAAGAAAATCTTTTTATGCATATCGAGAATCCTTTCGAGGGCAGTAAAGTGCTAGGAAAATGGGTTAGGCTAAGAGTAAATTGAATTAAAACTAATGGTAAAATACCACCTCTTCTAAATTGCGTAAACCCTTTTTTGTACCAAATCTTTTACGCTTATGCGTCATTTTTTTCGCACTTGCTTAAATGCCCAAGGGCCACCGAAAATCCCCTGGTCGCACCGTTGTGGTTTCCTCCGGCTGCGTTCATTCACCTTTCCGGCCAAGGTCAACGAAGGCGGATACTCCACCCCACCCCCTCCGGCTGTTTCCTCACCCCTCACCCTTCATCCCTCATCCTTTTCCTCCCCGGCTGTTTTGATTTTCTTTCCAAATCAATTCGTGTTCATTAGTGGTTCACTCAGGCTGTTCTTCCCCTTTCAGATTTTTAGCTTCCCAGCATAAAATCGACGACGCTTCAAAAACATAATGCAGACTGCTCCGAGTCCCATGATCAATGCAGAGGTCGAAAGCTCGGGGATTGGAGTAAACTCAATTGAATCCACATTGACTCCACCATCATTGGTGGTGTTGGCAAAGGCAAAATTCAAGTAGTCGCCAACAGACCCCGACAGCTCGATCGTCACTTCATCCCAGTTTGCCCAATCACCCGTCTTGGCGAAAGTGGTGGTATCTCCGGAAAACTGGGTAGTTTCGGTCTGAATGACATTGAGGTAATACTCGCCGTCATTCGCACTGCTTGCAGCATAGCGCAGCGTCACACTGGTAAAATCAATGGGAGCCAAAACTGTGAAACCAGAATTCACATTGTTATTGTTCCCAAGGAAACCATCGCCAGTGTATCCAGCGTGATTGGTAGCGATAATCGTATTTCCAGCGCGGTTCGAATTGTTAGGATCTCCCATATCGAGTACAACTGCGGAATGCGCAACCGATAAAAATGACCCACTCAGTGCGAGGATTATGTAAAGCTATCTAATCATAACTACCTAAAACTACTTAATTTTGACCGAAAGAAAACTACAATAAGCTCGTAAATTTTGATTAAAGGAATATGATTTCCGAACCCTGTCAAACCCAAAATATCAAAAACTGTAAAAAGCGCAGAGAACCTTTCCCCCATCGATCAGAATGATCTTGGTAGCGATCATACGGACATAATCAAGAGCCTGTTCGGTAAAGCTGGAAGTAGTGATGAAAATGCCTTTTCGTGCCCGCTGCCCTTGTAAAGCCCCGCCGAACTTCTGGATTTCCGGGCGAATTACATTCCCATCCCAGCGTTTGGCCTGAAGGAAAATAGCCTTGGTTTTTTTATCCCCCTTTCTGGTCCGCTTTTTGTGCGGCAAAGACTTCGGCGGCGATTTTGACGGCGTAGCCTTGGGAGAGGGGTTCTTTTTGGTTTTTCATGGTTTGTTCCTTTCGGTTGGGGTTTGGGTTTACTGGATAAAATGTTCCGGGCGCAATTGGCGTTCGCCGTCCCAGCGGTAGGCCACCAAGGGCCCGCCTTTGCCGAGGCCGTAATCAAGACAGGCCAGGTTGGGAAAAATGGGGGCCGGGGTTTCGCGGGTGATGGCATAGTGGCCGAAGAACAAAAGCGGCTCTTCGTCGCCATAGGGTCTGCTTTCCGGAATGGACGTCGGAACCGGGGGAAGATCGGGAATCGCCGGATTGGCCGGAAAGATCCACTCCCGACAGGTCTGACCGGTGTAGCCCTCCCACCAGCGGATGCGAATATCCCGTCGTCTACTTCCATCGTGCAGGATCTGTTCATGGCCCTCCGGCAAAAGTGCTTCCGGACCATTGAGGATGCGTTCTATCGCCTTGGCACCTACCGTTCCTTTCCGACTCAGTCGTTCCAGATTTTCACCTCGCAAAGGACCGTGTCCGGCAAGGGTGGTCAGGGCCGAAGGGTCCCAACAGGCATGAATGAAACGCAGAGGCCCAAGGTCCGCCCTACCAAGTTCCTCAATCTCACTCTTTCCTTTCCCCTAGTGCCTTCATGAGAGCTTTGCCCTTTCTTCCGCTATTGGCGTAGCCGAAAACGTAAGTTTTTGGACGGCGGTTCTTCCCTCCCCCTTCTGTGTTCTACTTGTCCTGCACAGCCCGAAGGGCGACGAAGGATCAGATTTTTAGCTTTTCAGGTTCCTCCCCCTCGCAAGCCGTGTGTGATCGCCGCATAAAAACATTGAAAAACGTCGTTTATTGAAAACAATCACACAAATGAAGCCCTCCCGGATCAGCGAATGGATCGATGACCGCCAGCGCGGTGGCCGCTATGCGTTTACGCTCGCGGAGCTGCCCTCGGCCCACTTCGGCTCGCGTTTGACCATCCTGCAGGGGCTGTTGCGCTTGCAGCGCAAAAACCGGGTTCGGCGCTTGCGCCGGGAGTTTTTCGTGATTCTGCCGGTGGAGTATGCCCGGATCGGGATGATCCCCGCCGACTGGTTTATCGACGACCTCATGGCTTATCTGGGTCAGCCCTATTACGTCGGGCTCTTCTCTGCCGCTGCGCTCCATGGGGCCAGTCATCAACAGGCGCAGGTCTATCAGGTGGTGACCCCGGTCCTGGTGAGGCCCATTGAGGTGGCGGGACTCAAGCTGCGCTTCATCCAAAAAAAACATTTTACGGATACGCCAACCCAAACCGTCAAAGGCCATACCGGCATGCTGCCGGTGTCCACTCCGGCCGCAACCGCGCTGGATTTGGTGGCCTACGCCAACCGTATCGGGGGGCTGGATGCCATTCTCACCCCGTTGATGGAACTCAGTGAAATCCTGCAGCTTGATGATTTGCGGGAAAGCTCCCGCCACGAAGCCAACCTCTCCGTCGTGCAACGAACTGGCTGGCTACTCGAACATCTGGGGGAGCAAGCCTCGGCCGACGGGTTGGCGGCAGCTTTGACCGACCGGCTGGGCGAAAGCTCACGCGTGCCCCTCGACCCCGCTGCCCCCCGGCAGGGCTCCTGCGGCAATCGCTGGCGGATCATCGTCAACGCCCAACCGGAGGGGGACACATGATTCCGGCGGCCGTCATCACCGGCTGGGCGCAGGCCCACCCTTGGAGTTCCTCCGCGCAGGTGGAGCAGGATCTCGTGCTTTCCCGTGCGCTGGTCGAGATTTACCAGGACCCGCTACTGGCAGACGCCCTGGTTTTTCGGGGAGGCACCGCCTTGCACAAGCTCCTGCTTGCTCCCGCCGCCCGTTACTCCGAAGACCTCGACTTCGTGCAACGCGAAAGCGCCCCCATCGGTGCGGTCCTCGATCAACTCAAGCAGCGGCTCAATCCGTGGCTGGGCGAGCCACGCCGAAAGGTCAGTCCTAGGGGATCGACGCTCGTTTACCGCTTCTCATCAGAGCTTCCCCCAGTGGTTCAGCTCCGGCTGAAGATCGAAATCAACACGCGCGAGCATTTTCAACTGCACCCGCTGCAAGCACTGCCTTTTGCGGTGGATACGCGCTGGTATCAGGGCGAAGCCACCATCTCCACCTATGCCCCGGAAGAGTTATTGGGCACCAAGATTCGCGCCCTCTACCAGAGGCGCAAAGGACGGGACCTCTTTGACCTTTGGCACAGCTACAAGCTGGGTGTATTGGATCCCGCCAAAACGGTACCCGTTTTCCTGCGCTACATGGAGGCGGAGCAACACCCGGCCTCCGGGAAGATCTTTGCGGAGAACCTGCAAAGCAAACTGAACCATCCTGCCTTTTTGTCCGATACCCCGCCACTTCTTCGACCGGGGATTTCCTATCATCCCCAAGAAGCGGCCCATTTTTTCACTGAGCATCTGCTTCCGCTGATGCCAACGTCCAGCTGAACCCTTTTCCCACCATGCTCCTTCAAGCGCCTCGAAACCCTCTAATCCGGCAACACCCTCGACCCAAAGTTGATGGAGAAGAAAGGATTGGGCGAGTTAAGGGAACGCCTCCACCGACAGCGCCGCCAGACGACGGCGCAGTCAAGGATTTGCGCCAGAACCTCCCGGACCGCATGCGGATTCCATTTGCTTCGCCCATTCGGTTGAGTATCGCTTCGCTCGGAAGCGGATTAATCCGGCTGTTCTCCTCTTTTCCCCGCCTGCCTTAGAAAAACTGAAAAGTAAAAGATGAAATTGGAAATGACTGACCTGCACGATATAAAAGACCGGACATTTGTGTTTGCCACGCGAATCGTAAGACTTTGCCAGACACTTGATGAAAACCCTGGTGTATCCCGAACCTTAGCAAATCAACTTTTACGATCCGGGACCTCAGTGGGAGCCAACGTGGAGTAGGCACACGGAAGTCACAGCAAACCCGACTTCACTGCCAAGATGTCAATTGCCAACAAAGAAGCCAGAGAAACAAACTACTGGCTCCGCCTTCTTTCTGCCACGGAAATCGTCCCTTCGGAAAAAATCCCCGTTTAACCATAAATCGGTTTTACCATTTGGACGTCTAAATGTAAAGTCTGCTTTAAGGAGAGGCACCCCGTCAGACGACGCTGAAGCCTCCATCGACGGTGGCCGGCGTTCAGTTTTCGGTAATCAGTATTCCAATTTGCCAATTCACTCTACCTTCGAAACTTTGGCCAGGACGTCAAAATGCCTGTCCCGATGAAGGAGCCCCGCCCCATGCTGACGGGCGCAGGCAAAAATAAGGATATCGGTATTAGGAACCGGTTTGCCAGCTCGAGCAGCGAGACGAGCCAATTGGTAAGCTCGTTGCCAGCAAGCGGTATTCCAGGAAAGGCAAGGAAGAGTCTCCGTAATCTGCTTTGCCTGCTTTCTTTGTCGGTCATTTCCACGCAACAATTCGAGAAAAATGATTTCACTCCAAGCCGCTCGATCATTTTGAATCAATTTCGCCACCGCAGCGCGCACGTCAGCATCCCCGTCGCGACGAAAATACTCAATCCAGGCGGAAGTATCGACCAAGGTCATCTCAGTCATTGCGCAACTTTCCCAGATCGTGACAGCTCATAAAATCCTCCTCCGTGCCCGCCGCCTGAAGCAGAGCCTCCTTTCGCTTATTTCGTAAATACGCTTCAATAGCTGTATTGACCGCCTCTTTTTTGCTGGAAAATTTTCCCGACTTCATAAGGCTTTGAAGCCGCTTTTCAGGAATATCCAAAGTCGTTTTCATAGAATCCACCATACGCTTTCCCTGACATCTTATCAAGCGCATTCACCCCATCCCCATCAACCCGTAATATTTGTAGCCGAAAACGTCAGTTTTTGGACGGCTGTTCTTCCCTTCCTTCTGCTATCTGCGTAGCCGAAAACGTGAGTTTTTGGACGGCTGTTCTTCCCTTTCACTCTTCACTTTTCCAATTTCACTTTTCCCTCCCCCCCATTTCACGTTGTTTCTCTTCCTTTATTTCTTAGCGCCTTTGTGGCTTCGTGAGAGCATTGGCTTTTTTCTTCCGCTCAGCTCCCAGATCCATCGTCATAAGGGACAGATTTACCTTCGCAGCGAGGACGGTGATTACCGCGTCAAGAGCACCCACCAATTGGCGGGTGTCTCGTCCTGGTATAGGTTGACACCCGAACCATGAAAGCGATAGAAAAACCGAACCGGAATATACGTTACAGCGAGGCCTTCAAACGGCAAGTTGTCGATCAAGTGGCAAGTGGTCAT
>JAFIGF010000256.1 GCA_020831535.1 Opitutales bacterium
CGCCGGGGGCTTGGGAGCTATACCGAATGGCGGATTATGCGGGTGTCGCCGCCCGCCCGCAGGAGCTTGCGACGAGGACGGATCAGCGGCTACCTCGCATAATCCGGATTCGGTATCGCTCCGGGGTGGGAAGCTGGGGGCGTGCAAGCCGCCGGGCTGGGGGGCGAAGGGGGGAAGCCGGGCGGCTGGCGCGACTCCTGCTCGGCGCTCGGGGCCGGAATTGGAGTGAGCGTAGCGAACACCGCCTGGGGTTGGGACCGCCGGGAAGGCTCGGGGGCTTCAGGGGGCGAGTCTTGCGGGCGGGCCGGGGTTGTTGGGGAGGTTTCAGACTCAATCAGCGGATCAAAAATGACTAAATGCAAGGGCTGACCCTCCCGCCGGTAACGGCGTACGGTATGAACGGCGACGGCAACATCTTTCATTCTCTGTGTATCATCGGTTTTTATCGGCGCTTTCGGGCCGACCCCTTTTCCGTGCCTTGAAACTTTTATCACTTTTTCACTTGCTAATCTTTTGGTACTCTGACCCCTTTTCCCTCTTTACAATAACTTCTGGAGAAACACCCAAAATTCGATAATTCTCTGGGTGTAGTAAATGGCCGAATATAGGGCGAAGGGAAACACGAGCTTTATCTGCTCTTATTTCACAAAGTTCAAAAACATGGAATGGAGTAAAAGTGATAGATTCCCCCGGCTCAAGGCTTAACACTCCAGGCCCGCTTGTTGGCGGTGGTATAGAATAGGTAACTGAATGCCCCCAATTTTCGCATTTTTGGACAACACCATTTACATAAACATTAAAATATAATCGTGATTGCCAAATATGCATATCATTACTATTGAGGGGGGGAAGTTCATTAGGAGCGTAAAATACTAAAGTAGAGGAAAAGGGATTAGTTAAATGAACAACAACTATATCTCCATTTTTTGATGAAACCACCTCGAGGTAAAATATTACGATTTCATGAGATGTATCATAACCATATTCGGCAGAAATCAACTTAAAGAGATCTATCTGTTTGTGATCATTAGAAACGCAACCAGACAATACGAAAAATACAACAAAATAAAGAAATGCTAAACTTTTTTTCATAGACATTACTCAGAATTAACTAATTAAGGTGCTGGCATGGGCGTAATTGCAGGAACGGGAATCGCTTCAGAAATACAACTAAGGAACGCTGCAAAATTATCAGGATTATTCAACGCGTTGTTTTGATTACTTACCGCTAAATTTGAAAGAGCTTGTTCAAACTCTTCTCTATTTGAAAAAGGATCTATTGGAAAATCAATGAAATCATCTGAAACAAGATGCAATGCTTCGTGAGCAATTAGCTCCATTCTTCTCTTTTCAGTGACAACATCAGTCCAATAATTTTTACATAAAAAAATTGTATTAGGCAATAAATTTCTTACTGTAGAGGCATCAGTATTTCCTAGGCAAGGATTAAATCTAGCTACGGCCCCGTTGGGCATTGTGATTTCTTGTTCTGAACAGCCATCAACAAACTTCAGATCCTGGTTTAACTTACCTTTTAGATTTTCCAAACCTTCCCGTGCTTTTCTTCTAGCATTTCTTGAATTAGCCCCAAAAAATTTAGCGTAGCAATCGGAATCACCAGTTCTTCTACTTGAACGTAGAATTTGATCTGCCAATGTAATTGATCGAAGCAATTCAGTACCAAAAGCTTTTAATCGCACAAGCGCAGCATCAGGATCATTAAATATTTCGTCAGGACAACAACCTTCTTCCACTTCATAAGACCAATTTAAAAGACCAAACAAATCTATATTTTTTATTGGTGAATTAAAAATAAACCCGTAGATATTCTCGCCTCCTTCTTCCCCAATCGGATCGCGATTCGGCCATCTTCCCGTTTCGGGGTCGTAGTAGCGGAAGCCGTAGTAGAGGTAGCCGGTTTCGGTGTCTTCGTATTTGGTGGAGAATCCGAAATTGCTTGGGGCGGTGCCGGTGGAGACGATCTTGCGTCCGAAAGCATCATATTCCAAGTGGGCGGTGATGCTGCCGTCGCTGAGGTCGATGTATTCGGAAATGTTCCCGTTGGCATCATAGGTGGGCGCGTGTAGTTCATTGCCCTGACGGACGAGGAGAAGGCCCCCCACCCCGCCCGCTCCTTGGAGGCTTTGGCTGAGGTGGAGTCCACAGATGTAGTAGCGTGTGTTTTCGTGGGGGTTGATTTCGTCGTATTCAAAAATGAGGTTCCAGCCGTCGTAGAAATATCTGTGGTCTTCGATGGGGGTGCCGTCGTCGATGACGAGCTTGCGGACGCGGCGGCCTTGTCCGTCGTAGGTGTTTTCGATGGTGAGGTCGCCTTTGTGGACGCGGACCATGCGGTTCTCGCCGTTCCATTCGAAGGTGGTGCCCTTGCCGTCGTTTATGAGGTTTCCGTCGAGGTCATGGGCAGGATTCACGGGGGCACCGTTTTCGATGGCGGTGTATTGATTGAGGGCGTTGGCCGTGTAGTTGAAATTGCCGCCGGGAGAAGATACTGCGGCAGGGACTGCCGCGCTACTGCGG
>JAFIGF010000018.1 GCA_020831535.1 Opitutales bacterium
ATCGCGCAAGCGCGAGCCCTACAGGAAGTTTCGGCCGAATTGAGTTGGAGGTTGATTGTAGGGCCTCCACTTGTGGAGCGCCGCCAGTGGTGAAGGTCCGGTCAAAACGGGACCGAACCCCAGGGCTGATAACGCTGCCGCAGTCCAAGGTGCCTGCGGCACGGGATTACGCTTTTTCAACTAAAAGATCTATTGTTGGCTTTACTCAATGTTCATCTGAAAGCTGATTTGATAAAAATCCATAAGGCCAAGCCTCACGAGTCACCGGGCAGAACGAGGTATTGGTTGCCCCGTCCGGTGAAGATCAAGAGGAGAACGCGGTCTTCGGGCTTCAGTTCCCGTCCGATTTCCCGGGCTTCGCGCGCACTGTTGATTCTTTGCCGGTTGATCTCACGAATAACCATGCCGGGGCGCAAGCCTGCCTCCGCAGCGCGGGAATCAGGGTCCACCTCGGTTATTAAGGCGCCTTGAATTTGGGAGGGAATTTGAAATTCCGCCCGGCTTTCCTCATCCAAATCCTTGACATTAATACCACTCAAGGCCCCGTTTGGCTGGTCGTCCAGCTGTCCCAGAGGACCTTCGCCTTCGGGAAGGATGCCCAAGGTTACCGTAAGGGAAATGGTTTCCCCTTCGCGCAATAATTCCAAAGACTTTTCCGAGTCCGGCAACGCGGATCCTACGGCCAGTCTCAGTTGTCGTGGAGATTCCATGCGCTTGCCGTCAAATTGTTGAATAACGTCGCCTTGTTGCAGTCCGGCTTTATCGGCGGGACTGTCTGGGACAACATCGGTTACCAAAACGCCCCGGGTTCCCGGCAAATCCATCGCCTCCGCCAACTCCGGGGTGATTTCCTGTAGGGTCACTCCGAGGAAACCGCGAACGACTTCACCATGTTCGATCAAGCTTTGCATGACATTGCGGGCCAAATTGGAAGGAACGGCAAAGCCTATGCCCAGGTTGCCGCCGGTTCGGCTGAGAATGGCGGTATTGATGCCCACCAATTCGCCCAAGCCGTTGACCAAGGCCCCGCCGGAATTGCCGGGGTTGATCGAGGCATCGGTTTGGATGAAATTTTCATAGTCCACAATGCGCATATCGTCTCGTCCCAAGGCGCTGACGATGCCCATGGTCACGGTATGCCCCAGGCCAAAGGGATTGCCAACGGCAAAGACCAAATCACCCACTTCCAAATGGTCACTGTTGGCAAAGGTGAGGGCCGGCAGGTCGGTGGCATCAATTTTCAATACAGCGAGGTCGGTCCCTTCGTCCGAGCCGATGACTTCGGCGACATATTCTTTTTTACCGTCTTCGCGTTTTACGCGAATCTCATCGGCTTGGGCGATGACATGATGGTTGGTCAGGATGTACCCATCGGTGGAAACGATAACGCCTGAGCCCAACCCTTGTTGTTCACGGTGGCGGGGTTCCTGACGCCGTTGTTCCGGGAAAAATTCCTCGCCGAAAAAGCGCCGGAAAAAAGGGTCGTCAAAGGGGGAGCGTCCGCCCCGGATTTCTACCCGTCGGGTGGTGTAGATGTTGACCACGCTCGGGTTTACTTCCCGAATCATCGGAGCGAAACTCGGAATTTCCGGATTCTTGCGTTCGGCGGGTTGATCTTGCACCAAAATGCGCACTTCGCCGGATCCGGAGGAAGCGCTTTGGAGTAAGGGAAGATTATTCCCGGATTGAAAAAACACTGCCAAGGCAGACCCTAGCAGAAGAGAGAGTAAACCAATAGTGACTGTTTTCATACAAATCTAAGAAAGTTGAGAGTTCCGTCTTGTTCCCTGTTTAAGATTAATTTTGCAAAAACCGTTCCTTTCCTGAAATGAAGGGAGACCGGCTTGAATAAAGGGCCGAAGCAAAGTTCGAGCATTGGGAAGGGTAGGGTCCGCGAGTCATAATGACCCTAATGAGTCACTCCGTGACATATCCCCGTCGATCTTCAGGAGGCGGGAGTAATCCTGCACCGTTTGGCTGGGAAGGCTGTTTTCGTAGTCGGGGTTCTTCAGCCCCCGATTGGGTTGTTTTGGGAAAGTTTGGTTTCAGTTCTTGGGATGTTTTAGGTGGCAACCTATACCAGGCCTAGACGGTCCCTACCTGATGACCTTGATATTGTAGAGTTTGAAATTTCGGTCGGTGGTCACTACGGTGGCTTTGAGAGATTGGGCCGATGCGATGATGAAACGGCCAGCGGGATCGCGATGGTGCCAAGATAAGTGATTGCCGAGATAAGAATATCCGGACTGAGAGGGCATAGGATCAATTCGTGATGTTGAAGAACTGCCGTAAACCGAGATTCCGGTGGCATGGTCAATCCCGGTGCTTCGGTCGGGGGGTAACCCCCTCCTACAAGGAATGCCGGGTCCTGCCGGTCGGAGGGGCTTTACGCCCCGATCCGGAGTGGGTTGAGTGGTCAATCCCGGTGCTTTGTGACAATAAGGGTAAGCGGTCAATTTGGGGGAATTTCCGATTGCTTCCGTGGATAGTATATTTTACTAATACTTTTGTTGATCAAAAAGCTGCGGCCAAATTTCCTTAATCCTGATTCTTTAGAACTATGAACCTGCTTTCGCCGAAGATAGCATACTTGATTTTTGCCTTAGGCTTTTTATCGCTCTTTGGGTCCGTGGCGATCGCCTCAATACAAATTCCGCGGCAGGTTTACCGTGTTGCCGATTTTGAGGAAGCGACGGCGCGAGCGGAGCGTTTGGATCGGCCCATCGCCTTGGTCCTTTCCAATGAAAATACTTCCTGCGGCTTGGTTGTACATGCTACCGAGACAGCGTTTCGCTCGCTGGGGAATTATACTGTGGTGGTTTTTCTCCAACTAAATGATGCTGAGCGGGCCCAGAAAATTCCCCCTAATGTTTTTCAGGCCTTTCAAGCAAAAGAGGCGGGGAGGATCATTCCCAAAGTAGTTATCGCGTCTTCCGATCTCCGATCTGTTTTGGGTATCGTTTCCTATGAAGACATGAAGGATAACAGGACGTGGCAGAATGTACGAAGAGAGGTCAGTCGTGCTCTCTCGTCTCCCGAAAATCTCCCTGAGCAAGCGAAGGTGACTCGTTGGTATAGTGTGAGAGGGGAGGTTTATCGGGGAGACTTCTTTGACCTAACCGATACCCATCTGGTGATTTTGCGCGACACGACGAAGGCCGAGCGACCAATTCTGCTCGAAAATCTGAGCCCAGCGACGATTGCGTATGCCCGCTTCGTGAAAGAGTCTCAGGAAGCCAAGGAAAAGGAGGTCGAGGAAGCTCCTGAGTTGGTCTTTGAAAGATGGACCAGCAAGGACAATAGTCGTCAGATTGAGGGGGCCTTTTTGTCGTTACAGGATAATCAGGTTCAACTGAAGACTCCCGACGGAGAGGATTTGGTTTTCTCGATTGACCTGATGAATGAGGAGAGTCAGAAGCGCGCCAAGAAACTGGCGCAAAAACCCTGAGACGGGGAAGCCTGAGAGACTGCTGCCGCGACAATCTCATTTATGGTTGGTTCAGCCTAATTATCGCAGTCCAAGGATGGCTTCGCCGTCGAATGACGAAGCGTGTACCTAGATTGGATCAAGTTCTTAAACTGCAGAATTTAGGTTCAGGGGTTTTGCGGGAAGGGTTCGGGCCAGGTGAGGTTTTCCAGAGAGCCGGTGGTGACGGGGTCCTGGTCGGGTTGGAAACGGCGGATGGCGTGGTCTTGGAAGTTGGCTTGGAAGCCGTTTTCGCCTTCGAGGTGAATGGTCTCTTCAGTGGCATCGCCAAACGCATAGAGGACAATATCGCTAAAGGGGCGATCCTCTTTGTCGTAACCTTGGATATGCACGGCAATGGCTTGCTCGTTGCGGGCGAGTTGTTCCCAGTCGGTGACCCGGCGGGTTTCTTTCTGAAAAGGTTCGTAGAGGGCGGTGAAGAGAGTTTCCGAGGTGTCTCGGCGGGCCAAAACCAGAGAGGGCGGGGCTTCTTTTGGGGCGCCCGGAGGGACGCCGAGGTACACTGAGGTGTCTTCTCCGCCAAGCATCCGGAGATTCATCCCAACCCCTCTTCGGGCGAGGCCGTAGGCGGCCGGATCGTCGGTCATGGTTTCGCCTTTGGCGTGGTAGGCGAGGCGCAATTTCCAGTCATTCTGGTCGGGGGAGAGGTTCTTGACTTGGCTGGGGGCCGGAGGCGAGGAGCGGACCCGGTCCTCGAAGCGGGAGCCTTCGTAGAGGGCCAGTCCGTCGAGATCGGTGGAAGGGCTCCAGTCTTCGCCGGGCTCTCCGGTGAGGGGACTGAGGGCTTGCCATTCGTAGCGCCGGGACGTTTCCGCATCCTCGTTTTGCAACCAGGTGAAATCGAGCAGATATTCGGGAGCGAGAAAGAGGGCGCGTTCCTGAGCAACGCCTTCATAGGTTCCGTCGGCCCGTACGGCAGTGAATCTTATATTGAGGGGGTTTTTCAGGTTTTCGCGGTAACGATGCCCTTCGGTGCCGTCCTCACCACGGGCCACCGGGCGGGCTTGCTGGTTGTCCACGACCACGCCGGAATGTCCGCGCACACTGTCGCGCCAGGCATTGCCCCCGGCGTAACCGCGACCGGTTCCCCAGGAATTGAGGATGAGCGGGGCATTGAAGGCATGATACCCCAAAAGACTCATCGCATCGTGAACGTAGTGTACGTAATAGCGGGAAAACTGCAGGGCCACGGCAGGTTTTTCGCCTTCCCAGTACTCCGGGCTGTGATCCGAGCGCAGAAAGGCAAAACCCCTTTGTGGGGCCAGGTAGGAAGGAGTTGGGGTTGGCGGTTGTACGGCGGCGGCCTCGACTGGCGACAGGTTGAAGAACAGCGTAGGGAAAAACGTATCCTCTCCGGGCTTCCGGAGGGCGGCCAGGAAAAAGTCGTACCCCTCATCCGGCCAGCGGTGATGGGCGGCTTCCAGCCAGAAAGGGACCAGCATTTTGGCCATGGGGCCATTCATCCGGGGCTGGGTGGCGCGCCGGTTGCCGCCGGTGCCATCGGGAAGATAGCCGGTGATAAGAGCATGCTGAATAGGTGTTTCACGGTTTCGGAAGGGGCCTCTCTTGGCATCGCCCATGGTGATTTGGGCATAGGTGGGCTGGCTGTTTGGTCCCCATTCAGTGGCCGGGTAGGTGATGTCCAGGGTGTTTGCCCGTAGGTGAGAGTGCATGGTGATGCCGGTTTCCCCGACATAATCGTAGCCCATTTCACTCAATCCCATCCGCTCCAAAGCCTCGCACCAGAAAATCATGGAGCCGGTGTTGGAATAAAATTTCCCGAACTCCTCCATGTAGAATCCCTGGTCGGTCAGGTATTCATCGAAATACCATTTCCATCCACCTTCGGCATGAAACATCTGGCGGATCAAATCCTCATCCCCGAGGGCCACCGCTTGCAGATGGGTCCCGATCGGGCGTGGCCAATGCATATTGGGGAGCCAACCGGTACGGGAATAGCTAAATTCCGGATGCCTTGGAGGGTGTCCGTCAAGATGAAACTGGATGTAGCTTTTAAAATAATTCCGGATACCGCGGTGTTGGCGTGGCGAAAGGGACTGGTAGAAGAGGTCATAGCGCAAGGCGTCTTCGGTTCGTTCATCGCGCATGTGACGATCTCCCGCCGAGGGCATTCCGACATTCCATTCGAGAGTGGCGGGGTCGACGTCCCAGGTTAGGGGTTCGGGACGCCGTCCGGTGGACTCTATCAATCTTTGGCGTTCGCTTTGGCGGATCGCTTCCTCTTCCAATACAAAGGCTCTGAAGAGATTGAGGAGAATGTTTCGGAAATTGCCTTCATCGGCCAGGGCGAGGGTGTGGGCCAATTGTCGTTCGGTGTCCGGATCCGGATCCTGCAGTCGTTCCCGGATGGCCTCGGCCTCGATTTCGGTCCAAAGCATAAAAGGCCGTTCCAAGGTTACTTCGACCCAGATGTCGTCCTCAGCCTGACTGGAGGCCGGAGCCAGGAGAGCCGATAGGGTAAAAAGGCAAAATCGTTTCAAGCCAAACAGGGGGTACCGCAGATTCATTCGGGGGATGGAGGGGTTCATAGGACTATTCCCGATTTGAATGCCAGTTGAGTCAAGCTTACTCGGGAAAAAGGCGGGAAGGGAAAGTAAGAAGGAAAAAATTATCCTTCGTCGCCCTACGGTTCATCGGTGGTTGAATATGGCTGTTTTTACAATTTGGGATTCCTTACAAATGTGGTCCGATGAGATTGCCTATCAAGCCTCGGAAATTTTCCCGCCAGGGACGGTTTTCCCATTCTTCGAGGGTGATCTGCCGGGCTTCTTGCAGGTCCTTCGTAAAGATTGTAATGGCTTCTTGAATGGCCGACGACGAAAAGAGGTTGACGTTGGTCTCATCATTTAGGCGAAAGGAGCGATTATGAAAGTTTGCTGATCCAATGGAAACAACGGCCTCGTCGATGATAAACATTTTCGCATGAATATTGGTCGGTTGGTATTCGTGAATGCGAACCCCATTTTCAAGAAGAGGTTGCCAGCGATTACGGGAGGCATAGCGAACCCATTTTTCAGGAGTATTTTCGCCCGGTGCCAAAATATCTACCTCAACGCCCCGGTCCCGGGCGGCAACTAAAGACTCGATCAGCAGATCATCGGGATAGAAAAAAGCGGTACAGATACGGATATGGCTTTCGGCACTGGCAAAAAGCATGAGAAGAAGAGTTCGAATGCGTTTCTGGCCCTCGCGAGGAGAGCTTATAACGGTTTGCATGATCTGCTCACCTTGGGGCTCCAGTCTGGGGAAATAGTTTTTTCCGAGCAGCGTTTTTCCCGTAGCCAAGCTATAATTTTCGAGAAAGGCTGACTGTAGGTAGGCCACAATGGGACCGGTGAGTTTAAAAAGATTATCGCGATAACGGGTATCCGCCTCGCCAATCCAAGCATCTCCAATATTTGCGCCTCCGGTGAAACCGATTTGCCCATCGACAACAAGCAATTTTCGATGGGTCCGGAAATTAAATCGAGAGCTTCGGTACCATTCGGGCTTTCGGTAGAAGATCACTTCCACGCCGTTTTCACGCATTAGCGTAAACTTTTCTTCCCCCGCTTGTTGGGAGCCGACAAAATCGAAAATTGCATGGACCGCAACGCCCTTTGATGCCTGCTCAGCTAAGGCTTCGGCAAAGACCCCAGCCGTTTCCTCTCCCCAGAATTCGTAGATTTCAAGGGTAATAGAATGCCGGGCGTTGCGGATAGCTTTGAGTTTGTTTTCATAGATCTCCGGACCATCACGTAAAAATTCGATATCGTTGCCTTCGACCAGAGGTGTGTGCAGGATCTTGGCCAAGGTTGCCTGGAACTCGTCATCTGAGGTCGATGGCATTTCTTCTGGCAGTTTCCTTAAAATTGGGTCAACGGGATTCGCATTAAAAAAGAAAACGAGGGCAAAGCTCCCCAAAAGCAGAGTGATAAAAAGAATGAGCAAAACGCTTCCATAACGGGCGAAAAAGTACATAGAGAAAATAATTCAGGAGAGTAGGGTTTCAGGAGAGCTTAATTTAACTAATCACACAATTCCAACGGGGCAATGCCTTTTGCTTTTTACGCTTTTGGGTTTCGCATCTCATTGGATTGGGAAATTTTTGCCGGAAGACAGAAAGCTCCTCAAATATACCGCTTTCGTTCGGCCATAAAACCGAGGGCGAAGAAGAGGATCAGGAGGGCGGCAAGGAGCTGTAGGTCGGTGAGGTGAGAGAAGCCTTTCGCCAGGAGGCGGGCCAAAAGCATGGTGGCATACCCGTAACCGAAGGCGCAAACTGTCACAAAAATGGCCACCCGAACAAGGAAGGCGTATTGGGCGATTTGCTTCTTGATGTTGCGGTTAATATCGTTCCCGTAAATGATAAGAACCGTTGCCATGATGGAAAAAGCAATGGTGCCGGTATGCGGGCGCAGGTAGTCACTGATCAGTTCCATAGAGACAGAGTAAAAGGAACCTCTCTGCGGACAATCAAAAAGGGGTTTCCGTTTAAGGGGCTGTTTCAGGAGCCTGGAAAACAATGCGGTGGTTGTTTTCCTGAGCGATTTGTAGCAATTCCTGTGCTTGGCCGAAAGGGACGTTGGGTTCGATTACAACCTTCAGAAGCAACGGCTCTGTCTCGTTTTCGAGCAAGGACCGGAGCGAATCCGAGGAGAGGGTCTCGCCGTTTAAGGTCAACCTCTCCTGGGTCAGGTGAATCAAAAGATTGTCCGGAGAGGCTTCCGCAGGATCAAACGAAATAGTATAAACGAAAGGGTCCCGATTTTCGACCCCTTTCACGTTAAGGGTCAAAGTTACTTTTACGGGTTGGGAGGGTTGAGCTTCGATACGCAGCTTTCCCTCTTCCGGGGAAAAAACAGGCTCTTCTTCCCAGTCGTGATCTTGCAGGAGATTTTTAAATTCCCGAAGATCATGATCCTCTCCGTCCCGAATGAGTTGATGGCCTTCCCGGGAAATCCGTTCCTCCCCCGGTTGCAGCCTCCAATGGGATTCCTCAGCTTGGAGGATGAAGGTTTCGTCTTCAAACGCAATGTGGATTTCGGTGGTTTCCGCCGGGGCAAAAAACAGGGCGATAAATAAGACGAATTCCGGTAGGGAGGGGATGGATAAAGTCATGGGAAAACTCAGGCAGCTCCGTCGATGGCGGGCCAGTGAAACCACAGGGAGAAAAGACCATCCTTGACGGTCCAACCGAAATAGCCTTGTTTCTCGGCCTCAAAGAGATCTTCCTGTCCGTAAGCGTGCAGGATAGTGTCGGCGACACTGCCCAAGCCAAAGCCTTCCCCCTTTTTATGAACCGAGGAGACTCCGTGTTCAAAAAGGCTGGTCCCGTTGGAGATAAGCTCCTTCAAGTTTGTTTCCTGGTCTGCGGTAATGGGGTTCTGGAAAACCCAGCGCAGGTCCTTGCCTTCATTGACCGGAGCGATGCCGATATCCAGAACAGCCTTGTTTCCGTATTGGACGGCATTGTTGGCCAGATGGTAGAAAATGTTATCAATTTCGGCAAACTCCAGACACCGTTCGGCCACATAGCCTTCGTAGTATTGGTGAAAGGCCACATCGATTTCGGCAGCAAAGCTGCGGTAGGTGACGCTTTCCCATTTTTCTTTCAGGAGGTCCAGCGAGTGCATCTTCGGGGCTTCATCGGCGGCCCGTTTGACGGGGTCGAGGTCTTCGATGAGATTGCGGGAAATTTTCAGTTGGTCGCGGGTGAGATAGTACAATGACTGGATATACTCGCGTTCCAGGCCACCCTGGGCAATCAGCAGACCATAGCCGGCGATGCTCGCCAGGGCTCCGGAGGCGAGGGAATACAAAACAGCCTCTTTCTCCACATTCTCCGTCAGTTTCGCTTCACCGACCAATTGGATGAGTTGCTCCTGGAGTTGGGGCAATTCGGACTGTGCGAGAAAATTCGTCAACTTCTGGCGATCCGGGGCACTAAGGTCAGAATCGACATCGGTCATAGCAAAGATGTCTTTGGTAATCTCGTAAATGCGTTGGATAATCTCCTGTTCATCAATCGAGAAATTCTCCAAGCGGAGAGAAAAGGCTCCTCCCAAATAGCGCTGTTCGCGGTGCGAAACGGGTTTAAGGGGCGTTAGGGAGAGGATTTCTTCGTTGGTCATATCCTTTAAAAAACCTTTTTTAGGGAACCAGAGCAACGACAAAAAGGGTCGACTCGCCTATGGCTTTGGCGCGGGTTGTGGATGCAGGGAGCGAACCTCTCTCCCAATGGGGCCCTTTCAGGGTTCGGTGTATGTGATAGGATAGTAGATACATCCTCAAACTTGATTCCTGCACTTGGAAGTGAGTCCCTGAATGTATGGACCTGTCGGAAGTGGATTGACAGGTGAAGATTGCTTTTGGAGGCTGGGGGGATGGATCAATTGATTACCTCTTATGGAGCCCGTGCGGACTCCGGTTTTAAAAATACCCATGCTATCCAGGAAGCGATTGATGAAGTCGCTAAAAGCGGGGGGCGGGTGATCGTTCCCCCAGGGGTCTGGCCTACGGGAATGCTGCAGCTGCGCAGCCATGTGGAACTGCACCTGCAAAGGGGTGCGGTTTTGCTCGGGACTAATGACCCGGAGGATTATCCGTCGGTCGATGTGGTGGAGAAGGGGATTTTGCAAAGCCGCCGGGCTTTTGACCGGCGCATGATCTTCGGCTGTGAGGTGGAGGATGTCGCGGTGACCGGGCCGGGAACGATTGATGGCAATGGGGGCTGTGCCGATACGGAGTTTTCCCGTGGAGCGGAAGGACGGCCCAATAATATTCAGTTTGTGGCTTCCCGCAGGGTGACCGTTGAAGGGTTGCTCCTGCGTTGTGCCGGTTCCTGGATGATGCAGATTTTGGCCTGTGAGGATGTTTCCCTTTCCGGTTTGCGGATCTGGAATCATGGCAACAAAACCAACGACGGGATGGATATCGATGGGTCCCGCGATGTACGGATTCAGAATTGCTCCATCGACAGCCATGATGATGCGCTGGTCTTCAAAAGTACGGGCCCGATGCCCTGTCGGGAGATTGTTGTTTCGAACTGTACCCTTCGCTCCAATTGTCATGGGATCAAATTCGGAACAGAGAGCGTGGGAGGATTTGAGAATATCCGGGTCGCCAACTGTCTGGTGGGACGTTCACGAAAGCCGTCTCCGATGGCGGGTTATTCGGAGGGGCGTCCCTCCATCACCGGTTGTGCGTTGGAATGTACGGACGGGGGAACGATGCGCAATATCAGTATTTCCGGGCTGGTGGTGGATGAGGCCTTTGCCCCGATTTTTATTAAATTGGGTAATCGCCATGACCGGAGGATTCCCGGAGAGGACTTTCAGGGGACCGGGAAGATTGAGAATATTCATATCGACAATATTCTGGCCCGGCAAGTGGGGCCCTTCTGTTGCTCGGTGACGGGAATGCCGGAGGAACCGATTCGGGGGGTTCATTTAAGCAATTTGCAAATCAGTTTCGAGGGCGGGTTGGCTTCGGAAAAAATGCTTACCGACGTTCCGGAAAACAATGCCGATTATCCGGAGATTAATATGTTTGGCGGAAAAGAGGCCAGAAAGGCTGGGAAGGTTTTACCTGCCTGGGGATTTTATTTTCGTCATGTCGAAGGTCTGTCGGTACAGAACTGTCAACTTACCTGCCGCAAGTCCGATCCCCGGTCCATGATCGTGAAGGATCAGGTGACCAATACCGACGGATGATTCGGGGTGCTGACCATGCCGCAGCCACCTTGCCTGATTCTCCAATCGGGACACCCCCACGTATTCCTTTTCTCATTCCTAATCGTAATCCCATTCCTAATCCTAATCGACCAATCCTTTTCTCATTCCTAATCCTAATCCTAATCGACATTTCCTAAATAAGATACAACTACGAAATGATGGCATACCGATACCCGTTTGATCTCGAGAAACTCAACGTTTCTATGCTTTTTGGACCCATCCTCAGGACCATTGCGAAACCGAATCTATGAAAGCAGGGAGAATACGGAGAGGAAATTGAGGGCAGTCTCAGCCCGCGTGCTATTTCAGGCCAAAGATTACGATTAGGATTAGGACTATGAATTAAGGCACCACCCCCTGAGCCCAATGTCGTTGTTGATAATCTCGCCTTACCCATCGTCCCCGTCCTGACGACGGGGGAATTGAAAGAGATCGGAAGGTTGGCGTTGCAGGACGACGCGGACATTGCCTTCGACGGTGAGGACACGGCTCTCATCGGCAAAGCGCCAGCGGTCTCCCCGTCCGGCTCCGAGGGCATGGGTGAGGGTGAGTTCGTCATCGCCATAAACAAAGTCTCCGTCGAGGTCGAGGACCGCACTGGGACTGGTGACGACCAGCGTTTCCTCAGCCCCTTCGGCGCGATCAAAGAAGCGCATCCGCGAGTCCTCCAACAGAATGGATTCGCCGTCGCGGTAGGTGGCTTTGGCGCCCAAGGCTTCCCATTCGCGCAGGCCGTCGGGAGCGAAGAAGGGAAGGCGGAAATTTTGCACAGGTTGGTCCGGCCGGACTTGGGCGGAGAGTGAAGAGATTCCGGACCCCATCAGCAGAAGCATGAGAGGCCAAAGAGAAAAGCGGAGGATGAATCGACGAAAGCGCATGGGAATAGTGGGCGAATCAGTTTTGCGGACGATTGGCGAGGATGCGGTTGCATACATCGCGCACTGCGCCAGCACCGCCATCGCGATCGGTTACCCAGTCCGCATGGAGTTTGACCTCGGGCAGGGCATTGGGCACGGAAACCCCGATGCCCACCCATTCGAGCGCGGGAATATCGATAATATCGTCGCCGAGATAGCAGATCTCCTCCGGTTTCCAGCCTTCTTGCCGGGCCAGTTCCTGCAGGGCTTCCTTTTTGTCTTTCCGGTCCTGGAGAACATGGGTGATGACCAATTCGCCCGCGCGCTGTATGGTCGCGGAGGAATGGCGCCCGGAAACCCAGGCGGTGGGAATTCCGGCTTCGCGAATCATGGCCATGCCCAGACCGTCGAGGACGGAGAAGGTTTTACGTTCCCCCAGGTTTTCGCCGACCTGAATGGTTCCATCGGTGAGGATGCCATCGACATCCATGGCGAGGACCCGGATTTGTTGCCAGCGATGGTGAGAGACGATCATGGGTAAGCTCATAGTCTCCTCACAGCTGGTTTTGTTCCCACCAGGCAACGACCTTTTGGGTTAAGGAGGCGGCGTCGGGTCGGTAAACCTTTTCCAGCGGAGGGGCAAAAGGGACCGGCATGTCGGGTGGGGTCAGGCGGAGCGGAGGGGCTTCCAGGTCGAAGAAGAGTTCCTCGGTGAGGCGGCTGACCAATTCCGCGCCAAAACCACAGGTCCGGCGGGCCTCGTGAACGACAATCAGGCGGCGGGTGAGGGCGAGGGATTCCTTGATTTCCGTCAGGTCGAGCGGGTTGAGCGCCCGCAGGTCGAAAAGATCGGCGGTGAAGTCGAATTCGGCGGTGAGGGTATCCAGCGCTTGGGCGGATTCCCGTACCATATCTCCGTAGGTGATCCAGGTGGCCTCGGATCCTTCCCGCACCAGTCGGGGTTTCCAGACATTCTGGTAGTTCGGATCGTGCTGAACATCGCCATGGGCTTGCCGGTAGAGTTTCTTGTGCTCGAATAAAAGGACCGGATTGTCGTCCTCATAGGCCGCCAGTAAGGCATTGTAGGCGTCCTGGGGCGTGGAGGGGTAAAGGACTTTCAAGCCGGGGAACTGGAGGTACAGCGCTTCGAGTTCCTGCGAGTGGAAGGAGCCGAAGGTCAGCCCCCCACCGCAGGGGAAGCGCAAGACCAGCGGGACCTTGGCCCCGGCACGAAAATGAAAAGTCGCGGCATTGAGGACAATTTGAGTGGTGGCGTCAGTGGCAAAATCAGCGAATTGAAATTCGATGATCGGGCGATGCCCGTTGAGCGCCAGGCCGGTGGCGTGTCCAATGGTGGCCGATTCGGCCAGAGGGCAATTGATAACCCGTTCGCGACCGAATTTTTGAAACAAATTTTCGGTCACCTTGAAAGGGCCCCCATAGTCCGCGATGTCCTGTCCGATGACCAGGGCCTCGGGGGATTCGCGCATAATCTTGTGCAGCCCCTTGTTCAAACCCTGGGCCAAGGTGAGCTTCTTGGCGGGTTCCTCTTTCTGCCAGGAAATGCGGCTTTGGGTCGGCGAAAAAACGTCCTCCAGCATGTTTCCGGGTTCCGCCTCCGGCTCCTGCAAAGCGGAGGCGATGGCCTCTTCGAGGTAGTCGGCCAGTTCCTTCTCGCGGCGAACCAGATCGTCTTCGCCAAAGAGTTCGACGATTTTGTTCCGCAACCGGGGGAGGGAATCTCGCTGGGCCCAGCCCTCCTTGGTGGAGGCGGGGATGTAATCAGCGGTATCGTAGGCGGCATGTCCGCTGAGCCGAAGAACTTTGGCTTCAATGAAATAGGGTTTACTTTCCCGGCGAACAAACTCCACCGCTTGATGGAGTTGGGTCAGACTGTGGGCGGTGTCCTGAATGTCCAGAGTTTCGCCTTCAAAGCCATAGCCACGGGCCCGGTCGGCCAGATTCTTGACCGCAAACTGTTCGCCGGTTGGGGTGGAGTAGGCGTATTCGTTGTTTTCCACGATAAAGAGGATGGGCAACTGATACACCGCCGCGAGGTTCATCGTTTCGTGAATATCCCCGGTACTGCTTCCGCCATCGCCGAAGAGCGCCACTCCGATGGCCTTTTCGCCTTTGCGGCGTTGCGAATCGGTGCCGCCGACGACCAGCGAAACCATCGATCCGAGATGGCTGATCATGGGATAGCTTCGGTTGGCGGGGTCACCGTAGTGAACATTGCCCTCCCGGGCCTGGGTCGGGCTGCCGGCGTTGGCGAGATAATGGCAGATATGTTCCCGTACCGAACGGCTCCAGATCAATTTGCCGGCGAGGTCGCGGTGGGTAAAGGAAATGACATCCCGTTCCCGGTCCAGCAGGAGGGTGAGGGGAACGATCATGCCCTCGTTGCCGTCACCGCCCACCATGGTTCCTTGCACCAGGCCTTGGCGAAAGAGCTGCATCAGGCGCTGGTCCATGATGCGGCTGAAATGCATCCACTCGTAACAAACCCGGAGGGTCTCGGAAAGATTTCCGGAGGAAAGTGGATCGGGGCCGAGGCTTTTCGGAGGTAAAACAGAGCTTTGCGCAAGAGGTTTCATAGCAGAAAAAAGCATCCTCACCAATTGCCCTGAAAATTCCAATCAAAAAACCTACGACGAAAAGGGAGCGTAGAGGAATGGAGTCGTGGAGCAAACAGCCATGGAAACTACGAAAATGACGAAAGTGCGCGAAAGGGAGGGGCCGGTGGTTTCGTGGCGGTACTGGTCGTGCGCATCCCGCTGAGCGCATAGGCGGCGGTCGGGCTTTCAGCCCTTAGAGATTGGGTGCTGAAATTGACCCAGGCCGTTGACCTGGGCTGGTATGGAGCCGCGCCGTTGGCGCTATGGAATCGGGGCCCAATCAGCTATTGAGGCCAACCGCCCGCACCCTCTGGCTGCAATCATCCCTCCGCAACTCTCGTAGCAAAGCGCTTCTATAAGGAGCAAGGACATTTCTGTCCTTGGGGAGCCGATCAGGCGACCAGATTGGTGGGAGAGTTTTTCGAATAGGCACCATCCCTCCCATTCTCAAGGACAGGACTGAGGCGGAGACGGAGAGGGCGAAGCAATCACCGCTGAGCGGGACAGGTGTCCTTGCTCCTTATATTGTCACCTCCCCAAGGACAGGCGGAAGCCTTGGCGAAGGCGGACCCCAAGGGCTGAAACCCGATCTATGCGGTCTCATGCAAAGTGCTCTTAGGTTGACGCACATGCGCTTTGCGGGAACGCATTTGGGGAGATGGGGATTGGGCTACTCTTTGCCTTCGTGCTTGAGTACCTCGCGGACCCGCTTGACTTCGGCAAGATGTTTTTTATCGGGTTCGGGGTATTTCATCGGGAGCGCCCGGAGGGCTTCAACAAGGATGTGGGAGATGATGAGGCGGGCGTTGCGTTTATCGTCAGCCGGAATGGAATACCACGGGGCCAGGGCGTGGCTGGTCTGTTGCAGGCACTCGCCGTACACCTTCTGAAAATCGTCCCACTGGGCCCGGCTCTCCAAGTCCGCCTTGCTGATCTTCCAGTGTTTGTCGGCCTCCTCGGCGCGGGAGAGCAGGCGCTGACGTTGTTCCTCTTTGGAGAGGTGAAGAAAAAACTTGAGTACCTGGGTGCCATTGCGGTGCAGGTAATCCTCGAAATTAACGATGTCGCGGTAACGATCCGGCCAAAAATGGGCTTGCTTGGTATAGCCTTCCGGCAGGGACTGCGCGGCGAGGACTTCGGGAACCGCCTTTACGATCAAAACCTCCTCATAATAGGAACGGTTGAAAATGCCAATGCGGCCCCGCATGGGGAGGCGCTTGGTCGTCCGCCAGAGAAAGTCGTGGGCGAGTTCCTCACTGCTTGGCTGTTTGAAGCTGTGGACCTGGCAACCCTGCGGATTGACCCCGCTCATGACGTGGCGAATGGCCCCGTCCTTGCCCGCGGTATCCATTCCCTGGAAAATAAGGAGGAGGGAGTAGGTTCCGTGAGCGTAGAGAATCCGCTGGAGGTCTCTCAGCTCCTCGGTAAAGCTCTCCATTAACGAACGATAGTCCTTTTTGTTTTTGTAGAGTTTGTCGATGGAGGTCGGCAGTTCGGTGAGCTTGAGCGGTTTTGCTTTTTTGCCGGAGACCGGGACGCGAAAGTCTTGGGGATTGCAGGCTAATTTCATCGTAGGGAGGGCAAGGTTTCTCGTTGGTGGATGAGCTGGTCAAGCTGAGTGGATTGTCACTTATTCAATAGATACGGTCTATCCTTTCCCTCTCGAAGTGGCAAGCGGCGATTCGTGGTTTGGGCAATGGCGTTGGGGAGCCTTTTCAGGATTCAGGGTATTCGTGATCCGTCAACCGGGGTGTTGCCATGGGACTCGTCGCGACCCTGACACCATTTTCGGAGGAGAACTGGCCGTGCCTCGGCAGAGCTTCCACGCAGAGACGAGCCGCCCATCGGCCGGTGAAAAACGGGCCGGGCGAATGTAATACGGGCCACTTTTTAGCGGCGGTGACGACGCCAAAGAAGGGCGCCACCGAAAGCAGCCAGGCCAAAGAGAGAGGCATAGAAAGAGGGCTCCGGGATCGGAGTCACCGAGGCAAAGTCCTCGCCAAAACGAATTTCATCGAGGCTGAAGTTTTGTCCATCATTGCTCCCACCAAATTGTCCCAGCCGGATTTCAGTGGTGTCCCAACTACTGGTTGAAAAAGCAATATCAGTATCACTCTCAAGGGAGTTCGTTGGGCTGGAGCCGCCGATATCCGGATTGAGATAATAACTGGCGCTTTCAGCCACCATATCAAAATGGGCGACAAACAACCAGGTTTCGGATTCTCCTTCGTCTTGATGGGTGCTTACCCCGGAATCCCAATCCGCTCCTCCCGTGCCGGCACTTAAACGCGTCCCATCTCCCGTTTGGAAATGGACGCCGAGCAACGTTTCTTCACTGCCTCCATCATAGAGGCTGATCCCGTAGGTGCCGTCGTGATCTTCGCTGCTGGATTGAATGAGAAACGACATCCAGAATTGACTGCTGCTGCCCAATGAGTCCTGGGCGTCGGAGGAAAGCTCACGGAAGTGTGCCTGATTCGTACCACTCGTTTCAGTAACCGCACTCCCGCCGCTGGTGATCAGGCTGTTGCCCTGCGAATCGGTATAATTCAATCCGGTGCTGGACACTGTCCAGTCGCCGCCGCTGCCCCAACCACCGTCCCAACCGGAACCGCCGTCCTGATTGGCCAAATCTCCTTCGGCATAATCAAATCCTTCGTAGGCAATGGTTTGGGCGTGGGATGTCGCCGTCCAGGTCAATCCCAGACCAAGGAGTAAAATCGTTTTGAGGGGGAGGAGCGAGAGAGTTTTCATATCCATTTCAAGTTTTGCGTTAAAGGCCGCTCTGGAGCGATATTTTGGTTGCTTTGTGGGGTAGTTTGCAAAAAGCCGAAAAATATGTCAAAAAAAAGAAAAACCCCATAATGTATCATAAAATATGATTGATTTTTATTTTTTAACAATTAAATGCGATGAAATGGATCAATCAATTCATCTTAGTTATATTTAAAGATATAAAAAGAAAAAGAAACTCGGGGTGCATTTTTTTCTGAAGGATTGGCGAAGAAGAATGTGGAACTACTATGGCTTGACTTCACGGCCTGCTTTGGGTTGGTCTGTTTTTATATATTTTTTGCCTTCTGCTATCCCTTTCAGGTTGGGGCGAAACATTTTGTTTGATTCCTTCGATATGCGAACTGCCAGCCATTTCACTCGTTCCGCTTTCACTCCGGCACGTTTTCGAGTGGAAGAGAGGATCGTCGTCATTGTATCCTGTGCGATGCTTTGTCTTCAGCAGGCGATGAGCCTCATCGGGATTCGTATGGGGCCTGGGGAATGGAAGCGTAGCGGGATTTTGGCGGCGGCTTTCCTGATCTTTGCTTCCGCCGGTCAGGCCGAAGACAAACCCTTAGTAGTTGAGGCGGAGTTGCTGAAAAAGGCGCCCGTTCCCAGTTTGTCGGACATCGCGCCTTACGACGAAGCGGTGGTCTTATACCTTTGGGAGATTGAAGAGGTGATCTCGGGTGAAATGGAGGCTGAGCAGATTGGCGTTTTTCATTGGGGATACTATGACCGCAAAGAGCAGGGTATTGAGCATTGGCGTACCGGGCGCACCCGTCGCCTGACCCTTTCCCCCTGGGCTACACGCCCGGAACTACACACGATTCAAAGCGTCGAGCCGGAAGGGGTGGATTACGCGATGCCAATCTTTATGGATGAAGGGCAGGCAATTCGACGGGGTCGGACGGATCGAAGTGACCGCTTTGATTATGGAGGTCGTAGTGGGGTGAGCGATCGCATGACGGATCTGTTATACATTCGCCACGCCGTTAGGATGGTGGGCTTTGGAGACTCGCGGGCCAAGGCGGGGATTGTTCCCCAGCTCTTTTATCCGGATGAGATTGAGCAGATACCGGTGGCCTATAACATGGCGTACGACAGTACCGGTATCCCCAGTCTGTATGATCTTACCCATGAATACCTGGTTCATCTTCCTCAATTGGAATCGGTGCTATGGAATTTTTCGCCCCGTATGCTTAACCGGAACTGGACGGGACGGGAGATTCAAATCAAAGGGAGTCCCGGCAATGAATATGACCGCGAGAACGCTGATGAGTTATGGGACAACGCTGAAGATGCGGTGGTGTTGCGTTCGGCCCAAATTGACTGGGAGGCCCCGCCCTTTGGTTGGGAGGTACGTGGAACAAGTGCCACGGAACGGGCCTTTCCCGCGGAAGAGCGTGCGAGGAGTTATGACTTTGACGAGGAAAACTGGGAGCGGTTGCAACGGGTTGCCGAATCTTTAGCGGAACAGGACGTTCATTTTATCATCTTCATTTCCCCCATGGGCATACATCCCAGCAGGGGGGCAGTGGATACCGACGGTACCCCGCGGCCCGTGCATGCGGAGAATATGGAACGGTTGCGCAAACTGGCCAACCGGTATGCCACGGTCCATCTTTACGACATTCACCAAGACGGGGGGCACGACTTCCAGCGGGAGCATTTTCATGACACCGACCATCTCAACCAGGCTGGGGCGGAAAAGCTTTCGCGTATGCTGGAAGCCTATCGGGCCCACGTGGTACAACATCATCATCACCTGGTTGAGGAATATGGGGATGGCCAAGCGGTCAGTTCCACAGAGCTGAGTCAAGCGGTGCGTGAAGCAGATAGTGCCCTGGCTACCTTTGCCGTGCGCCGCTTGCGCGATACCGATGAAATCTCGGCCTTTCCGGCACTGCTCGAGCGCTATCTCAGCACGCCTCATGACGCGGAGATCAATTCCGAGGAGGAAACCCTGCGCTGGACACTCCATGAGACGATGGTGGATATGGCCCCGGAGGTGGAGTACGAGCATTTATCTTCATTGCCAGAGTTGATACGCCGGGATGAGGATATGAAATACCCGGCGCTGGTTGCCGTTTTGGCGAAGGCCATGGCTGATGACGAATCCCTCAAAGAATCCTTCGACGACGAGGTGCAATCGCTAATGGGAGATTTCGTTGTACGCGCCTTTGAGGCGGGTGACGAGGAATTGGCTGCGGCCTTGCCGTTTGCCGTGGCTGATTCAATCGATCTGCCGCTGCAGAGGATTCAGATCAACTTTCAAACGGACGACGCACCGACACCCGATGGTTTTATTGCCGACTATGGGAAGGTCAAACAAGAGCAGGGCGATTATGTTTTTGGCTGGGAAAACGACAATACCAGTGAGGCGCGCTATCACGCCGGCGACCATGAGGACCTGCGCTATGCCACCATGAATCACTTCCGCAATGGGCCGTGGAGGATGAAAATTACCAATGGCAACTATTACCTTACCGTGGTGACCGGAGATCCGGCTAATACCGGCCATAAAAGTCATCTTATGGTCAACGAAACCCCATTGTCTGACACTCGCCCGGGAGAGCATTTCATGCACCATGAGTTTAAGGTGACGGTCAGTGACGGGGAGATCGTCATTCAACCCGATGAGCACGCCAGAAATGCGAAAATCGTCTATCTGATTATAGAGGGGCTGGAGTAGTGGAGTCCCGACTGCGCTTCGCTTGTTTCCCTCGCGTTGCTCCTCCTTCGCCAAGGCTTCCGCGGACAGGTCGGCCAATTCGACCAGTTCGGCAGGCAAGCTCATGGTAAACTGACTTCCGTTTCGCTCAATGGAAACAGTAGCGGTGAAATTAGGGTCGCAGACCGCGAAGCAAGGTAGCGAGCGGGTTTATCCCGCGATTTGGAGGTTCTGAGGTTACGGGAAAGGGGATCGGATAAATCCGGACTCTAACGTTCACCTTAAAAATAGCCATGGAAACTACGAAAATGACGAAAGTACGCGAAAGGGAGGGGCTGGTATTTCTGCGGCAACTTTGGTCGTGCGCATCCCGCTGAACGGGAAAGCATCTGGGGTGGCTGGGTGTATTCGCGCCGGAAAGAAACCCTTGCTAAAGCAGCGGGCTACTGGTTTGAGGTAGCACTGCCATCCTGGCTGTGTTTTTACGTTTTAAGGACACAGGCTGGAAGCCTATGCTACCTCTGGTTTTGCGGCGTAGGGACACAGGCTGGAAGCTTAGCTACTCCTGGTTTTGCTTTGAGTTTTTTTACTCCACCTCGACGTGGAGGCGGAAGAAATAGCGGTCGTGGTCTTCGGTTTGGAGGCCGGTCAGGAGATGAACTTTTTCACGGTTGCCGGGGAGATTTTCTTCGATCACCCCTTCGGCATGGGAGATTTCCTCCCACTCGTCCAAGTCTTCGGAACCATAGATTTTGAGCGTCACCTCGGCATCGGTGGAGCGGATGAAGGATAGGCCGAGAAAATCCTCCTCATTATCAATGAGCAGGGTAGGCATGGCATCGGCGGAAGGCTCCAGAGGCATGAGGCCGAAGGCGAACTTGAGGAGATTGCTGACGCCATCACCGGCAGGGGTGTCGTCGGGTCCCTGCTGACCCTCGGGAGGCTTATCCTCCGGATCCAGATTCGCCATCCACTCCTCGAAAGCGTTGTCGTATTCGACAATCACCTCAAGGCGTCCGGTCCAGAAACCGGATTCGAGGGTGGTGTCCCCGGCCGTGGCGACCCCGGCGGCAAAGCTGAAATCACCCAATGCTTCATTAAAAACCCCTCCCGGTACGGTGGAACTGCTCCCTTGGGCAATGTTGCCCATTCCACCTCCAACGGTTGCATTATTTCCACCGACCTCGTTGCTCATCCCACCTCCGACGGTGGCAAAAAAATAACTGGCCGTATTGTCCTCTCCGCCCCCAACGGTGGCATAAGAATCACTGGCCGTATTTGGAGATTCCTCATTTCCTCCCCCTGATACGGTGGCTCCGGCGGCCGAAGCCTCATTGTTTTCGTGCCCCATGCTTATCATGGGTGAACGATTAGAAGAGGAGGCATCGGAAGGGGTTATCCGGACTCCCTGATTCTGGACGAAATACCCGAATGTTCCGGTGGTGGAATCCTGGGACCAAAGGGCGGTTTCGGGATCCATTTGGTCAAACGAGATGGTCCCTTCGGCGACCGATTCCGCCAGCTCTGCGACCTCTGCGGTCAGCGCATAAGGAACTGCGGCCAAAGGTTGGTCGGGGGTGTGTCGAGTTCTGAAGAAAAGTTGACAGTTTAGTTTCGTATTTTGGTTTTGGGTTATAGGCAAGAAGTTGGCCTTGCCAAAGGTATTTGGATGAGTTGAATGGGATGTACAGAAGGAGAGGATAGGGCCCTGCAGGGATGCAACCCGAGCG
>JAFIGF010000023.1 GCA_020831535.1 Opitutales bacterium
GGGTTTCGCTACCCAGCGACAAGGGGGTTTCCAAAGCGGATACCGAAGCAGCACTCCCTCCACTGCTGCCGCCGGGAATGCACTCGAAATTCCACGGATTGGCGGTGGTTTGGCGGCTGGAATTCTCGGTTGAGGACCCCATCGCAAATTCATCCATATTGAGCCGTCCCCAGAGAACCGCCCCGGCTTCCTTGAGTTTGCCGACCACCGTCCCGTCATAGGGCGAAGTGAAATTGCCAAGCATTTTGCTGGCACAGGTCAGGGGCTGCCCCTTGACCGCGAGGTTGTCCTTGAGGGCCACCGGAATTCCATCCAAAGGGCCTTTGCTCTGCCCTTGCTGACGGCGTTCATCCGAAGCCTTGGCCTGCACCAGGGCATCTTCCTCATCGAAATGGAGGAAGGCCTTAACGGTGGAATCCACTTCTTTGGTCCGGGTGATAAAGGAACGGGTGATTTCCTCGGAAGTCGTTTCTCCCTTTTCGAGAAGATCCGCCAGCGCCGAGGCTGTGAGAGAGTAGAGTTGAGTACTCATAAATAGAGAGTGCGTTGACGCGTTATTCGACGACTTTGGGGACCAGGATCATTTGTTCCCGCGTGGCCGGCGCATTGGCCAGGGCCTCATCGGCGGAAAATCCGTTCTTCGCCCGATCCTCCTGCCAGACATTTTCCAGCGGAAAGGCATGGGCCGTTGGCTCGACGCCGGAGACATCGAGTTTGTTCATTTTCTCGATATGGCCCAGCACATCGCCAAGCTGACCGGAAAACGTTTTCTTTTCCTCCTCGGTCAAAGCGATACGCGCCAAATTGGCGACATAATCAATATCTATAGACGGGTTTTTTTCCATAATGAAGCTGCTCCTTACAAAGGTTGTTTTTAACGACGGATGCGGTAAGAGGTTTCCCTTTCCACCGCTTTTTGGACGCGGGTGAAAACATCGTTCACCTCTTTTTCCTGGAGGGTTCGGTCCAGGGCGCGGAAGACCAGCGAGAAGGCCAGACTCTTTTCCTTCTCCTCCAGACCCTGCCCTTGATACACATCAAAGAGATAAACGTCCTCCACGGTGAAAGCGTTACGGGTTTCCCGTACCACGATACTCTTGAGCGTTTCCCGAACGTGAATGCCTATATCCTCAGAGGGAACCACCAACGCAAGATCCCGCTCCGCTGCGGGGAAGTGACTGATCGGTTTGAACTGGGGCCGCGGGCGCTCCCTTTCGAGGAATTCCGGGGTCAGACTGAACACTCCGGCAGCGGCTATTCCCTCCAGATCATAGGCCTTCAGAAGAGCCAAGTTCAACAGGCCGAAACGAGCTTCAAACCCTTCTTCTGAAAGATCCCCGATGGTCGCCGAATGGCCCTCCTGCCAGGCACTGTTGGTCAAGCGCATCTCTCCCGGCGGAAAGGCTCCAAGATCAAGCCCCACGCGTTCTCCCAACTGCTGAATAATGTCCTTGGCGTGGAAAAAATCCGGCGCCGAAACATCCCGCCAGCTTTGTTGCCGGTCATTGTGAAACCAAATAAAGGCAACGGAATTGGCCTCAATGACCACCCCGTCTCTTTCGTAGAAGCTGTGTCCGGTCTCAAAAACCCGGTCCAGTCCGGTTTTGCGAAATTGGTTGAGCCGGAGCACATCCAGGAGTCCCGGAATCAACGACCAGCGCAAATGGCTCTGCTCCACGCTGAGGGGATTCATGACGGCCAAAGAATCGGCGCCCCCGGAACTATACCATTTTTTCAACTCATCACCGGAACGCAAAGTGTAGTTAATGCACTCCTGAAACCCGCGGCCAGCCAAGGCACAGCCAAATTCGTGGTTTGCCCGGGAGGAGGCATCGTCTTCCCGGACCAGACCAATTCCCCTGACCTCCCCCGAGGGGATACGATCCGTTCCATACAGACGAACCACTTCCTCAACCAAATCGATCGGGCTGTCCAGGTCACCGCGAAAACTGGGGATCCCGATTTGCCAGTATTCCCGGCCATCGCGGTGCTGTTTGCGCGAAACCGTGCACTCGAGACTGTCGAAAATCCTTTCCACTTCTTCGTCGGGAATGACAAAGCCCGCTCTTTCATCCAAAAAGTTACGGTCCAGATTGATTTCCTTTTCCAGAGTAAAGGCAGCGCCCTCTTCCAGAAAAGGCGGAATGATTTCCCCTCCGGCAACCTCCTGAATCAGATTGATCGCCCGCTTGGCGGCATAGGCCACTCCATCGGGGTCAACCCCGCGCTCAAAGCGGTAGGAGCTGTCGGTGGACAAGCCGAGTCGCTTGGAGGTAGCGCGTATCGAACCGGAACGGAAATAGGCGGATTCCAACACCACGTTTTGGGTGGACTCATCGACTTCCGCATCCACACTTCCCATGACCCCCGCAACAATCAGGGCCTTGCGGGCATCGGCAATGACCATCATGCGGGAATTAAGGGTACGTTCCTTGCCGTCAAGAGTGGTGATTTTCTCGCCATCCCCGGCCTGTCGGACAATCAGTTTATGGCCTTCAATCTTAGCGGCATCAAAGGCATGCAGGGGTTGGCCGAGCTCATGGAGGACAAAGTTGGTCACATCGACAACATTGTTGACCGGACGCAGCCCGATGGAGCGCAAACGCCGAACCAGCCAATCGGGACTGGGACCGACCTTCACGTTGGCAATTCGCCAGGCGGTGTAATGCGGACAGTTTTCCTCCGATTCCACCCCTACCTTTTTCAACAGGCTATCCGGGTCAACCGACCCATCCGATTCCGCGAAGGGGAAAACCTCCGGGTAGGAAAAAGGAATCCGAAAATACGCCGCCAATTCCCGGGCCATCCCAAGATGGGACAAACAATCCGGTCGGTTGGGGGTCACTTCCACCTGAAACACTGTATCCCGGTCCGGGAAAACCTCGTTGAGGGGTTGTCCCACGGGGGGACGGTTGTCCAGAATCCAAAGACCGGCGGCATCATCCCCCATGCCGATTTCCTTCGCACTGCACATCATGCCACTGGACATGACCCCGCGCAGCTTGGCGCTCTTGATCTTGAACCCGCCGGGCAAAACGGCCTCTGGCAAGGCCACCGGGACCCGGTCTCCGACCTTGTAATTATCGGCCCCGCACACAATCGTTGCGGGTTCGCCTTCCGGCTCGGTCAGAACCTGACAAACACTCAGTCGATCGGCGTTGGGGTGGGGATTCCGTTCCAGAACTTCGCCCACCACAACCTTCGGCAAATCCGGCAGCCCCGTCTCCTCAATGCCATCGACTTCGAAACCAATCAAAGTCAGGGCCTGCTCCACCTCTTCCACCGTGCGGTCGAGTTCAATATAATCTTTTATCCAATTGTAGCTGATTTTCATCCCTGAAATTGTTGCAAAAAGCGTTTGTCGTTTTGATAGAAGTAGCGGATGTCATCCACTCCGTGCAGGATCATGGCAATCCGTTCAATCCCCATACCAAAGGCAAAGCCGGACCATTCCTTGGAATCATACCCCACCGAATCAAAAACCGAGGGGTGGACCAGGCCACAGCCGGCGATTTCAATCCATTGGCTCCCCACCTTGCCCAAGTGCGAGGCGGAGAAATCCACCTCAAAACTCGGTTCGGTGTACGGGAAGAAATGCGGACGAAAGCGGGTCTTGGCACTCGGTCCGAGAAGGGATTTGATAAAATAGTCCAGCAGGGCCTTCAAATCGCGCACCGATACTTTACGGTCCACATACAAGCCTTCGATTTGATGAAAGTTGGCACTGTGAGTCGCATCCGCGGTATCCCGGCGAAAACAACGCCCCGGCGATACGATGCGCACGGGGGGATTGGTTTCCAGCATCGTCCGGATCTGCACCGAACTGGTGTGCGTCCGGAGCAGGTAGCGCTCCTTTTCTTTCTGGGAAATATTGGCAAAACGAGTCTGCGGAGGGAAATAATAAGTATCCTGCAAGTCCCGGGCGGGATGGTCGGAGGGGGTGTTCAGCGCATCAAAACAATAATACTCGGTTTCCACCTCCGGGCCCTCGGCCACCGAAAAGCCCACCCGACGGAAAATGTGAATAATTTCTTCCCGCACCTTGGTCAGTGGATGCTTTCCACCCCGGGATTCTCCCGGAACAGGCAGCGAAGGATCCACCGGCGCACCGATTCGGGCGGCCATCTCACGATCTTCAATGGTCTTTAATTGTTTTTGAAAAAGGGTCTCCAATTCCTTCTTCACCAGATTCAAAGCCTTCCCGACCCGCGGCTTATCCTCCTTGGGCACCTTGGCCATACCTTTCATCGCTTTGGTCAACTCGCCGTTGGGGCCGACCACCGAAGCCTTGAAGGATTCAAAATCGGCCCGCGTCTCCACCGATTTGATCGACGCCTCCGCGTTTTTCAGAATTTGCTGATACTCTTCTTCCATAAATAGAACTGCTTGGTGACCCAACTTCGGGCGAAGTCAAAAAATAGACTTTAGGCAGCCTCGTTGAAAAAACGCAATTCCGAATCTTTCAAACTTTCCCTCTCCACTTCGAAAATCGAAACTCTTTTCTTTGCCTGATAAATGCTTTTGACATTAGCGCGGAAAAACAGAAGCTTAAGGATGGAATCTTCTTTAGAGATTATCCGCAACACCACCAATTTCCTTCATCATGGCCTCTCGATTTTTCGGCGTATTTTCCAACGACATCGGCATTGACCTTGGCACTGCCAACACTCTGGTTTTTGCTAAGGACAAGGGCATTGTCCTACGCGAGCCCAGTGTGGTCGCCATCCAATCAAAAACCCGAAAAGTTCTTGCCGTAGGATCCGAGGCCAAAAGGATGCTGGGCCGAACCCCCGGTTCCATCGAGGCAATCCGCCCCATGAAAGATGGGGTCATTGCTGATTTCGATATAACCGAGTCGATGCTTCGCTACTTTATTAAAAAAGTCAGTGGCCATCGCAGCAAAATGGTGCACCCCCGGGTTGTTGTAGCGATCCCCTCCGGCATTACTGAAGTGGAGAAACGCGCGGTCCGCGAATCCGCCTTCCACGCCGGTGCCCGGGAAGTCCTGCTCCTTGAGGAGCCCATGGCCGCCGCCATCGGGGTCGGCCTCCCGGTAGACGAACCGGCCGCCAATATGATTGTTGATATCGGGGGCGGAACCACCGAGGTGGCCATCATCTCCCTGAACGGAGTGGTCTTTTCCAAGAGTATCCGCGTCGGCGGGGATGAGATCGATTCCGCCATCACGGCCTATATGAAACGCGCCTACAACCTCGACATCGGGGAGCGCACGGCGGAGGAAATCAAAATCCGCCTTGGCTCAGCTTATAAATTGGACGAGGAATTGAGCATGGAGGTCAAGGGCCGGGATTCCGTCGCCGGTCTGCCGAAAACCATTTTCATCTCTTCCCAGGAAATCCGGGATGCCATTGCCGACACCGTCGGCGCTATCGTCGAACTGGTTCGCAACGCCCTCGAACGCTGTCCTCCCGAATTGTCCGCCGATCTGGTTGACCGCGGAGTGGTTCTTGCAGGCGGGGGAGCCGAAATCCGTGAATTGGATCGCCTGATCAGTGAAAGCACCGGACTACCCGTTATCGTCGCTGAAGACCCTCTTTGTGCGGTGGCTGCCGGAACGGGAGCGGTACTGGAGGAATTGCACGAAGTCTTGCACCACCTCACCGAGACCCAATAAACCCTTTCCACCGGAGGACTCGTTTTGCCCCGAAAGTCTCTTTTTCAAAGAAGGCCCCTGCTCATTCTAGGGATCGCTTTTTTGGTATGGTTGCTCCTTCCGGGAATTATCAAAACCTTCTTCCGCACCTCCATTATCGAACTTCAGGCCCCCTCGCGCCAAGCCGCCTCGGTGGTTCGGGATGTTCAGGATTATTGGGCCTTACGCTCCGCCGGTCGCAACACTCTCTTACGGGAACTCAGCGATTTATCCCGGCAAAACAGCTATTACCAATTGCGTTCCCAGCGAATCGCTCTTTTGGAAGAGGAAATCAAACGCTGGGAACAACTGTACAACCTTCCTTCCCACCCCGAGTATCACTTTGAAATCGCCCGTGTCGTCCAACGTGATTCCACCACTTGGTGGCAGGAAATGACCATCCGCAAGGGACGACAGCACGGCATCCGGAAAGGAGCCCCCGTAGTCTTTGCCGGCGGGGTTGTCGGAAGGGTCCGGGAAGTTCATCTGGCCACCGCCACAGTTGAGCTTTTAAGCAGCCCGGGACTTCGGCTTTCCGCTAGAATCAGCGGAGAAGCAAGGCCTTTGGGTTTCCAGGGAGGAGAAAACCGTCCCTTCCACCCGCCCGGTGGCCGACTTGACTTCATCCCAGCCGATTACCAACTTCCAGAAGGAACCGAGCCTCTCGTCGTGACCACTGGATTGGGTGGGGTTTTCCCCGAAGGACTCGTCATTGGCCGTCTCACCAGTCTGGAGGAAAGCGAAGAAACCCTTTTTCAAGCCGGAAGAGTACGCCTGGACCAACGACTTCACCAAATCCGGGAAGTCGCCGTGATGATAGCCCTCGAAGAATCGACCCAAGCCTCCGAAAGAGAATGAACAAGGATTATCGCTGGACTGTTCTTTTTTTGTGCTCCCTGGTCGGCTGGTTTTTCTGGCAGGAAATTAATCATTTTCTGAGTCCCGTACACCTCAGCCTCTACTTGGGCGGACTCTTAATCACCTTCGGAATTTTGCGCCTGCCGTTGTATTCCGGTCTGATTCACTCCGTCCTGATCGCCACATGGCTCGATGCCGCCTCCCCCACCTATCCCTTTGGCACCGGAATACTCGCTTTTGCCCTCCTCCACTTGGGTATTTATACTCTTCGCCGGAAAATCTCCCATGACACCAGCGCATGGATGATCCTCACCGCCCTGTTGGTCAACTTTCTGCTTTTTCTCTTTTGGACCGTGTACCACTATCCCCGGCAAATCGATCCCTCCGGTTACCTCTGGCGCAGTTTGGTGGATCTGGTAATTTCCCAAATCGCCACGACAATCGTTGCGGTATGGTTTTTTTCCCTCCAAAATGCCCTTTTAAATCTATGTCACATGCCACTGGATGAGGAATCTCCGCTCTCCCCATGAGATTATTCGCGCTATACCGAAAATCCCAAAGTCGATTAAAGATCTTCCCGGTCTTTATCGCCGGGATGTTGATCGTCATGATTGGCGGTCTCGGATGGCGGCAACTCTTGCACGAACAATTCTATGCCGAGCGCGAGGAGATACAGCATTTGCGCCGGGTCTTGGTCCCGGCGCCACGGGGCAATATTTTTGACCGCGAGGGGCGCCTCCTGGTGGGGAATCAGCCCAGAGTCTCGGCCATTGTTTACCTCAACGAACTCCGCCCGCAATTTCGCCGCCAATACATCGATTTGGTACGGGAATACCAAGAGGAAAACATTCCCTCGCAAGGCCACAACCTGCAAGTACTCGCCCGCGCTACCGTCATGCAACGCTACATGGACAAGGTGAACCAGGTCCTGGGGCGCCAGGACACCATTGATGCGAGAACCGTCGAACGGCATTTTCAACAGGAACGCCTGATCCCTTTTCCCCTCGTCGAAGACCTCCACCCCCGGGAATACGCCCGCCTCCTGGAACAACTTCCCTCCGACTCCCCCATTCAGTTGTTCACCACCAGCCTGCGCCATTACCCTCATGGCCCACTGGCCTCACACTCTCTAGGCTACACCGGAAATCTCAATGAGATACCACCCGAAGGGGCCCCTGGAGAAACCCTGGCCACCTTTCATATTCCCGGAACCACCGGCCGCAGTGGCTTGGAACGGGCCTTTGACGAACATTTGCAGGGCCAAAGCGGAGCGATGATCTGGTTGGTGGATCCCTCCGGTTTTCAATTCGACCTGGTCGAACACAGCCCCCCGGTCCCCGGGAATGATCTCCACCTCACGTTGGATGCCCGCCTGCAAAAAATCGCCGAGCAAGCCATCGGCGACCGCCGCGGCGCCGTTATTGCCCTCTCCCCACAAAACGGGGGAATCCTGGCACTGGCCAGCACTCCGGGGTACGATTTGAATGATTTTGTCCCCCGCCTGAGTAGCGAGGCATCCACCCGCATTGAGGAACGTGAAGCCTGGCTTCACCGGGGCATCCAAGGCCTTTATCCCCCCGGCTCCACCTTTAAAATGATCACCGCCATGGCGGCCTTGCGCGACGGCATTATAGAGCCGGAAAGCACCTCCTTTTGCCACGGCTTCCATACCGTCGGCAACCGCCGTTTTCCTTGCCACAACCGCCAGGGACATGGCGAAGTGGATTTGGTGGAGGCCATCCGGGTCAGTTGCAATGTCTTTTTCTACGAGCATGGCCTCGCTACCGGGGTTGACCGCATCGCTTCCGAGAGCCGGCGATTGCGTCTGGATCAACCAACGGGCCTGGAAATCCCGCACGAATCCCGGCGCATGATTATTCCGGACCGGGAGTGGAAACGCCAACGCCTCGGTGAATCGTGGTTTCCCGGAGACACCGCGAATCTGTCTATCGGTCAAGGGTTTATTCGCCTCACCCCCTTGCAAATGGCCGCCTACACCGCCGCCTTCGCCAGCGATCAATCCTTTATACAGCCCCACATCATTGCCCGACCCGAAAGCCTAAGAGCCGTTTCCGAGGATTCGTCCAGAGCCCTCCAGCTGGAACCCAGCCATCGTGAAGCCCTCCTGCAAGGGATGTTCGAAGCAGTGGAAACCGGCACTGCCCGATTTGCCCGCTTGGACGATCATCCGGTCGCCGGCAAAACCGGTACCGCCCAAGTGCGGCGCCGGGGCGAGACCCTGCATATGGCCTGGTTCATCGGATTTGCCCCCGTGGAAAATCCGGAAATTGCCATCGCGGTTCTGGTCGAGGGCATGGAAGCCCGCGACAGTTTTGCCGGAGGCGCCACCGCCGCCCCCATCGCCCGGGAGGTTTTGGAAGCCTTTTTCAATCCTGAGGAAGCGTCAGACATTCTCGAAGTCTCCGTCAGTCCCTGAATTTCTTTACCATGGAACTCACTCCGGAAATCATTTTTATGTACGTCCTGCTAGTCGGCGCCTTGATTAGCTTTTACCTGGAAAAAATCAGTGCCGACCTCACCGCCATGACCCTCTTTGCCATTGTCATGGTGACCGGTTTACTTCCGGTGGAAAGGGCGCTGCAAGTCTTCGCCAATCCGGCCCCGATCACCGTTGCCGCAATGTTCATCCTCAGTGCGGCCCTGACCAAGTGCGGCCTTATCGACATGCTGGCGGGATCGCTCCAACGCTTTC
Organism: Opitutales bacterium; assembly: GCA_020831535.1. Lineage (GTDB taxonomy): Bacteria > Verrucomicrobiota > Verrucomicrobiia > Opitutales > T3Sed10-336 > JAIUMY01. The sequence goes on from JAFIGF010000023.1 coordinate 9,225, forward strand.
ACTCGCTGAGTTATGCCCGTATCATCTTTTTCATGGTCATCGGGGTCGCCGGCATTTCCGCCTTCATCAACAATACCCCCGTGGTCGTGGTTTTCATGCCGGTGATTCTGGCCCTCGCCAAAAGGATGGACATCCCCGCCTCCAAGCTCCTCATTCCGCTTTCCTACGCGTCCATTTTCGGAGGCACCTGTACCCTCATCGGCACCAGCACCAACCTACTGGTCAGCGGCATCGCCCAACAACGGGGCGAAGCCCCCTTTGGTATGTTTGAAATAAGTATGGTCGGGGTTCCCATGGCTGGTATCGGTCTGCTGTATATCCTCTTGTTCGGCAAACGTTTCCTTCCCACCCGGGAAACCATTACCTCCATCCTCAGCGAGGAAGAGCGCCGGGAATACATTACCGAAGCCTACATCCACCCTTCGGCGGAGATTGTCGGCAAAACCATCGAAGAAGCCGGTCTGGTCCGCAAAAAAGGAATCCGGGTAGTCGAAATTGTCCGCAATGGGGTCGCCGTTCCCTCCCTCTCCCTCCAAAGCCAACTCAAGGCGGGAGACCGTCTGGTCCTCTCCTGCCGCCCCTCGGGAATCGCCCAAGCCCGGGAAGTCGAGGGCTTGGATCTGGTCGCCGAGGCGGGCCTCGGACTGGAACAAATCGCCGCTCACGAAGGCACCATCGTGGAGGCCATCATCGGCCCCAACTCAGCCCTTATCGGACGCACCGTCCGCGAGATCAATTTCCGCCAACGCTACCGGGTGATCATTCTGGCCCTGCACCGCCAAGGCCGGAATTTGCGCGACAAGTTAGAGCAAATCCCCCTGGAATTCGGCGACACCCTGCTTCTTCTTGGAACTGACCGCGCCATCAATAATCTTCGTTCCGGCGAAGACCTTCTCCTCCTTGATCGCCCCCATACCCCGGTCAAGGATATGCGGCGAAAAATCCCCCTCGTGCTGCTCGCCATTACCGGTGTAATCGGAACCGCCACCTTTGGCCTCGCCCAGATCGAAATGGCGGCCATCGTCGCGGTTGTTTTTCTCATGCTCACACGCATTCTCAAACCGACAGAAGGGTACGGGGCCATCCAGTGGAACATCCTCTTCATTATTTTCGGAATGCTGGGGATGGGTCTCGCCATGCAGGAAACCGGGGCCGCCCAATACCTGGCCTACCATGCGGTGTTATTGATAAGTCAATGGGCCGCCGAGCCATGGCAACCTCTCCTGATGCTAGCGGTAATTTATTTGATAACTACTTTTTTAACTGAGATCCTTTCGAACAACGCCGCTGCGGTACTATTGGCAGTGCTGGCTTTCTCCATCGCCGAACAGCTGGGGGTCGATGTTCGCCCCTTCCTAATTGCCGTAGCGATTGCCGCTTCGGCCAGTTTCGCCACCCCCATCGGTTACCAGACCAACACCTATATCTATGGCGCCGGAGGGTATCACTTCTCGGACTTTGTCAAATTCGGACTCCCCCTCAATCTTTTGTACTTTGTCGGAGCAATGATCCTTATTCCCCGCTTCTGGGATTTCTAATTCTACCAATCGGTCACTGTTATGCCTGAAGGATACGCTTACCTGGTTACCTGCGAACACGCCTCCCGCTGGATTCCCCATGCGTATCGGCGTTTTCCCGGAGCCCGAATCTGTCGCCGCCCCGAAAGTTGGCAATGGGACCCCGGTGCCGATGCTCTGGCCCGGATCATCGCCGAAACCCTTAAAGCGGATTATTTCCCCGGCAACCTAAACCGGAGGCTTTTGGATCTGGACCGGTCACTTACTCATGAAACGCTGTTTTCCCGCGAAGCCCATACCCTCCGCGAACGACGCAAAGCAGACCTCCTCTTGCAATACTATTACCCTTTCCGCCATCAAGTCCGCTCGCAAATCGAACAACACCTGACCGACCAAAAAAAAGTTGTCCACCTTTCCTTTCACACCTTCCACCCCCGCCTCAAGGGCCAAGTCAAAAAAACCGATATAGGGATCCACTTCGACCCCTTTCGCCGCATGGAGAAAAAAACCACGGAGCTTTGGCTGGAGAAATTAAAAAAAGCCCACCCCCATTTGCATATTCGGGGCAATTCGCCCTATTTAGGAACAAAGGACGGACACGTTCCCCTGTTGCGACGCATCTTCGGCCCGAAAAATTATTTGGGGTTCGAGATTCTGGTCAACCAACGTTTATTACCGGAGCGAGAACCCAAGAACTTGTCTATTGAAGCGGTCCTTCCCTCCTTCGCCCTTCTTCTGCGCAAAACCCTCATCACCCTCGTACACCAGAAAGTTCAACCCGCTTAACCGTGGAACCTTACGAAACCGCCTACTCTTTCCTCTCTCCGGAATACCACTATCTTTTCCACATGCTGGCTTGGATGCTACCCGCTTTGCTTCTTCAATGGGCGGTCGGATGGAAAATCCTGCTACGCCACTGGAATATCATTCTCGCAGTTCCCGCGATAGTTGGCACCTATCTCATCTTTACCGATATGGTTGCTGTTGCCCAAGGCGTTTGGTTCTTTGATGAAAGGCAAATCCTCGGCTGGAGCCCCGGCGGAGTGCCCATTGAAGAATGGGGCTTCTTCTATCTGACCAGTTTGCTCGTCGTCCAATGCTACCTCTTGCTCCTTCCCCAAAAACACCGGAAGCCCCTTAAAACCAAAGCCGCCGCCAACTGAAGCAACCCTACAAAGGGGCCGCCACAATCCGATAACGGACCTCACTCACTCCTTCCGGCCAGGGATACGCATACCCCAAGGTCAATACCGGCGCTTCGGTAACCTGCTCGTAAGGTCCGCCATCATGCGACGCCATTACATGGAAAACCTGAACGCCCTGGGCCTCCTCTTCCTGATCCCAACGAATGAAGTCAATCCGCCCGCCTTCGTAGGTTTGGTAAGGGCTCACCGATTTCACCACGGGAGCATGCCTGTTCTCCTCTCCACCACCTTCGGAAAGAACCAACATGCTCAGTCCCGATCCTGACATCTCCAGGTTCCAGTGGAATTCCTGGACGCCTTGACGGCGCTCCAAAACCACCGGCTCCCCCTTCGCGAGCAACTCCCGGTAAAGGGCCAGATCCAGCGTTTCCGGTCGGCCGAGATCTTCCCAAGCCGTATAGGCATTGCCCTTTTCGCCATCAATCCGAACATGCGAAAAAACCGGATTCCCCAAGGCCAAACCGGACAAGGCGATCTCCAGTTCAACCTCCACCGCATCATGCCGCTGTCGTTGCTTCTGTCCGGCTTCTTCCCCCTTGCGGGCCTGCTCCCGCGGGTCGCCAAACTCGGGCCCATGCGCCACCAGCACTACAATCTCGCCAGTGGGCCTCTTCACCGCCAACACCGAAACATCATCGTGCTCAGGCGAGACCCCTTCCCCCGCAAAACGCTCTCCCTCAAAAAACGAAAGCAGGGTCATCCCATGATAAACAGGCTTGGGCACCAACCAGAACTGCTCCTCATCCCCGGCATTCTGCCAACGCGCCAAAAGCGTCCGCTGATACCAGTCTCCCAAAAAATTGTGATCGTTGACCAGGTACCCGTAATTGACCGTCTCGCGGTCTATGAAAAGGTGATTGTGTGCATCCACGGCCCGCACCAAAAAAGCCGCATACCAAGCCGAGGGCCGCCACCACATGGCATCCGCCCAACCCCAGGTGGGGTCCGCTTCATTGTTCCAAAAAGGCCGCTCGGCCAACTCCGGATGGTTCTTCTGAATATACCGCAACGACTGTCTTTCCATCCGGATCATTTCCCGCGGCAAGGCCTTGTGGTGCACCGAGATAAAATCCAGAACCGACCCCTGTTCTCCGGTAATGGCGTTGGTCCCCTTGGCCGCATGCTCCAAAACCGCCTTGTAGGTTTCGGAAAGAAGGTGCGCATTTCCCGGCCCACCAAAAACATACCCCGAATGCACCGAACGAATCGCCTCACTGGTCGCATCCCAATAATTCAACAAGGCAGGAATTCCCTGATCCCAAAAATGGTCCGAACCATCCGGTTCATTGGTGCATTCAAAATACCAGGTCAACAGTTCCTCCCGTCCATAACGTTCCTCCAGACCTTGGACCAACTGGCGGACAAATTCATACCATTGCCGGTAGTCCTCCTCCTTCTCAAAATCGGGCACCCACCGCAATGCGCCCTGACGGCGGGTTCCCCTTTCCTCATCCCCGACAATCCGGGGGAAGCCCATGATTTCAAAAACCGGCTTCAGCCCCCGCTCGACCATTTCATCCAACGCTCCATACAACCGCTCGAAATCATAGTGCGGGCTTTCTCCCCAGGGGTCTTCCACTGTCACCATGTTGAGCAACCAATGGGGACGCAGGTAGCGAATACCCTCATTCGGCACCGCCGCCAGGTAATCGAGCGTCATCTGCATATCCTTGCGATGCAGTTGCAAGCCCGGCGTAAAACCACTGGCCCGCCAATAGTTTTCCAATTCCTCCCCCGCGCTGGAAAAATCCACCTTAACCGTGATTTTTTCGCTCTCGGCGAAGGCGTTCGGCAGCAGAAAAACCAACGAGCCAAGCAATACGAAGCCCCCCAATACAAATCTCCTCAAAAGGTTTCGACATACAGACATACCTTATTCTTACGGTATAAAAATCCACCCCGTAAACCAAAATCGACCGTCGAGACATGCCCCGCAGACCCTTGGGCCCGAACCTACCCGACTCCGTTCGGAAATTTTTCTTTTCTCCTTTGCCTCCATCCCCTCTTCGCTTTTACTACGAGAAAGGAATGGATTTATCACCATCTCCTTCTCTTCCTATGGGCCAGCAAATTAAATACTACCTTTGTTTCGGCGATTCAATTACCGAAAACGGGGGTTGGATCGACCTCCTAAACCAAGAAAAACAAGAACATTTTCTCAACGCAGGAAAATCCGGACGCCAGGCACAAAATGGCCCGAAGGAATTTCCGCCGGTTCTGGCCACCCACCCCGAGGCCAACCATTTGCTTCTGTTTCTCGGTATCAATGACCTGCCCTCCCGCGACCCCAGGCCCAGCCCAGCCCGCATTGAAGGCGCCGTCCAGGGACTCCGCCAGTGCATTGAGCATGCCTTGCCGAAACTTCGCCCGGAAAACATTATTCTCTTCACCCCCTGTGGTCTGGCTCCCGACGCCATGAGCGAGGTCAACCTCGGCAAGGGGTATCACGAAGCCTTACCCCTCCTGGAACCCTATGCCGAGGCCTTGAAAAAACTGGCGCTGAAAAAAGGCCTGCGGTTCCTCAATCTATTGGGCTCATTTTCTGATATCCATTTCCGCGACGGCATTCATCTCAATCACCAAGGGGAACAACAACTCGCCAAAATCCTGGCCAACTACCTCAACCGCCCTTCGCTCTACTGGATCGGAGACAGCATTTCCCTAGGCTACCACGAAACCTTACGCGAGGCCCTCGCAGAAGAGTTTCACTACACCCGCAAAACCGGTATGGCCGACGCAAACCGCAACCTCGACCAGGCCCAAGGGGCCAACGGAGGAGACTCTGCAAGGGTGCTGGCTCACCTGCAGGAACTGGTGCAAACGCAAAACCTTTGGGCCGATACGGTCGTCGTCAATTGTGGGCTCCACGACATCAAGGCCAACCCCCGCACTGGAACGCGACAAATCGCCAAGGAAGACTACCGGAAAAACCTTGAGTCAATGATCCGTTTGTTGCACCAGGCGGGCAAAAACCTCATCTGGGTGACCACCACCCCGGTGGACGAGACCATCCACCAACGCCACCAGAAAAATTTTCACCGAAGCGAGGACGACCTTGCCGCCTATCAGGAAATAGCCCGAAATCTTATGGAAGCACACGGGGTTCCGGTTTTCGATCTTTATGCCTTCACCACCGCCCTCGGCCCGGACTTATTTCGCGATCATGTCCACTTCCATCCGGAGATCGCCCACCAACAAGGCCTCTTCCTCGCCCACAAAGTCAAAGAACACTTTGCCCAATAAGCCCTCTACCCTTTGTCAATATTTAAGTTTATAGAACTTATTTTGCTTGGTTTGACAATAAACCCATATTTTCGCTTTCGTCCTCATTTTCGTTCTGGTGATTTCGCTTTGTTGAAACGGAAGAAATTCGGTGAAAACAATCCGGGGAGCGGCGTCTCAAAAGTCAGGCTGGGGCGGCGTACTTTGCATGAAAGGCAACCTCTTGCTTCCTTCAAAAATCGCCCAACGAAAGACTCTGAACCAACTACCTGAGCTCTGGTAATCGAGGCGAAGATCTTTTCCCGCCCGCGACGTTCCCCTTCGCTTTTCGCCTGCTCACTGAGTAAACGAGTGATCTCCTCCTGCGCCTCCTGGTCATCAAGGTGCCCCTTGCCGTCCCGCGGCATCCGCCCCTGCCCCAGCACCAGCATCCGGTAAAACCGCAACACATCGCTGCCCGTATCCTTGTCAATCGCATCCACTACATACCCCAGATCACTCACCGGCTCTCCCGCCATCACCGATTCCCCGTACCCACTGTACGCATATTTGCCCGGATCCTC
>JAFIGF010000027.1 GCA_020831535.1 Opitutales bacterium
ACCGGCGCCTCTGCCAATATCAGCAGGAAGCCGCCTTTCATTATTCTCCACCGGACCAGCCCGGAGTGCCCGAATGGCGACTTCCTCCTGATTTATTGCCCCTAATCCTTGACGCCACAACCTGGCGAATCCTGTCAGCAGCTGCAAACCAACGAATCCGTGCCGCCAACGCCCTCATCCGGGACCTCTATGACGAACAAAGGATCATCAAAGAGAAAGTTCTACCGCCTCAGGTCATCTACCATGACCCTTCATACCTCCGCGAGTTGGTTCATCTTCCCAACTCTCCCGTCCCCCCGGTTTTTTTGGGTGCGGTTGATTTCGTCCCCACCGCCGATGGACAATGGCAAGTTCTCGAACAACATTCGGCCATTCCTTTCGGCCTGGGCTATCTTTTACAAAACCGTCGCCTCGTGAGTCGGGCGTTTCCCGAACTTTATCGAGGCCAAGATCTCGAACCGGTCTCTCCCTTTCCCAATGAGATCGTCGAGACCCTTCGCCGACTCAGCAAGCAGGAAAATCCCTACACCTTGCTGCTAACCGGCTACCCTGGGCCCGAGGGCTTTTTTGAGGAAAGCTTTTTGGCCCGTCGCATGGGGATTGCCACGGTATCACCGGCGGATTTGCTGGTCCGCGACAGCAAGCTTTTCCAGCGTACGGTGGGGGGACTACGAAAAGTGGATATTCTGGTACGGCGAATCCGCGGGAGCATGCTCGACCCGGTATCCATCGCCAACACCAGCGGAAGAGGCATCCCGGGTCTCCTCAGTTGTTTGCGGGCGGGAAGTGTCATCGTGGTGAACGATCCCGGCAGCGGTATTGCCGACAACAAAGCCTTGCTCCGCCACTCCAACGAGATCATTCATTATTACCTCGGCGAAACCCCACTGATGAAAAGTGTCCGCACCTACCATGCCGCAGACCGGGACCAGGCGGATTACATCCACACTCACGGAAAGAAGTGGCGTAAGGCCCTGCTTCAATCAACTCCATTAATGCGCGGTTACGCCCGCGACCGACTGAACGAAAGCTTGCCCGAAAGCCTGGAGGAATGTTTGAAGATCCATCCCGGCTGGACCGTCGCCCAAAAGATCCCTCCCCTACGTTCCTGGCCCAGACTCGGCCATCGCTATACGACCCGCCCATTTTTTCTGCGCTTATTCACCTTAAGCCTGAACGACCAACAGATCAGAGTCTTGCCAGGAGGCTTGTGCCTCCAACCACCTCGAAAAACCCCAAATTGGATCCCCCGCGACACACCCCCCGTAGTATCCAAGGATGTCTGGGTTCTGGGGGCCGCAAAAACCAATAACCGTACGCTGGTCCACCACCGCAAGGCCCCGCCCTTGCAAGACCAACCTCTGGGCAGCCGCTCAGCGGAGGCCCTGTATTGGTTCGGAAGATACATCGAACGAAGTGAAAACCTTTCCCACCGTTTGCGGGTACTGGAAGAAATTGAATGGGATGATTTATCACGCCAGGACCAACGAATATATTGGCCGCTGTGGGAAGCCATTGCCGAAGCCAACGATCAGAAATCTTTCGTGCAACGGAAATCTCCCCCCTCGGATACCCTACCCCTGAGCAAAACCTTGATTTTCTCTCAAGAGGACCCCGCCTCTTTGTCTTCAAGTTTGCTCAAGGCACTACGTAATGCCCGGGAGATTCGTGAGAAAACATCTCCGGAAATTTGGGAAGTCTTGCCTCAACTCTTTCAGCCACTGAAGCGTTCACGTCGACAAATGGCGCAACTCAGCCGAAATCAGTTGCGGGAAATTTGCGCGAAAGTCAATCAGGCCTGCGCCCTTCTTATCGGCATCGCCAACCGGACCATGACCCACGACGAGGGCTGGGACTTTTTTCTCATCGGAACCTTACTGGAGAGAGCCAGCGGCATGGTTCCCTTATTACACCGGGTTCTCCGGCATTCCTGCCGGGTCACCATCCAAGCTCACAGCGAAAACCCCGACCTAACCGCTCTTTTACGTCTACTCAGCTCGCTCGATGTTTATCGCCGCGAATATCGTTCCCGGGCTTACCAAGACCAGGTGGCCGAGCTCCTCTGGAAAAGCCAGGACGCACCCTATTCACTGGCCTATTGCCTTGAACGCATCCGCCGCCACCTTCTCCGCATTGCTGGACGCCCAAATTTCCAAACCTCTCTCGATCCCTTACTGAGGGCTATGGAGATTTATGAGGAAAACTTGCAGGGAATTCATATTGACCGGATATTCCCTTTCAGTATCGACGATCCCGATACACCCGTAACTCTTTCCGAAGGCCTTATCGCCCACGTTGAGAACGCCATTTCGGAGCAACATGCGATTCAGGAAGAGCAACTTGAGCAACTCCATCAATTGCTTTGCGAAACCTTTTTTCACAACCCCAGTCCCCGCTAAAGTCTCCCACTACTGGTTCTCCCGCGAATACCGTGGCCGCGTGCTCTAGACGCAGTTGGATCGCCCCCAAAATCATTCTCAACTGAGACCCGCCTGGTCGATAAATGTCCGCCAAAACCCGCACCGCAACCCAACCACCCCAGCTCGTAGAGACCCTCGACCTCCCAAGAAACGCACCCGCTCTGGCGGGAGGGCGAAGGTCCCTCTGAGCTCCCAGAGCAAAGCGAACCCTCCACTACTCCACCACTCCCCTGCTCCACCATTTTCCCACTTTTCCATCGCAACCGAACAACCATAGCTTATGAGTTTTCCCTGAACCAATAAACTAGGGTTATAATAAAAGTCTTAGACTGGTTGCTCGTTGACGAAAAAAGTCAAAAATGGGATTTTGTAATCAATGTCTTTTACTGGCCGAACTCTTTTTGTCCTCTTTTCATTATGCTGGAGTTTTCCTTTTCTCGCCTCGGCAAATGTAAGTTATTTTGTCCCAAACCCAAATTTCGAACGTAATTATCTCGTCGAGGGGGACAGCGTGAACCCCACCCGAAACAGCGCTGAGGTTAGTCAAAATGCCTGGATAGCGGTCGAGGGAGAGCACCAGGGAAGTTACCGTTTTCGGGCTGAATTGCAGAGTCAAGTTGACGGCGAATGGAAGACCGTTGCCCTTGAAGGAGAGGACGACTTCATGATCAGCGAAACCGAGCAAGTGGATGCTCTGAATGAATTGGTAATTCTTTACTTTGGTTATAAATTTACCCCCGAAGGAATCCTTGACCCTTACACGAATTATCGAGTGCAAGGGCAGTTTCAGCGCCTGGATTTCGTCGATGGGCCGGGTGACTTTCCCATTCCCGTGTGGGTCAATGTTGAGGATCCCGGAACCAGAACCAGCAATCTCTACCATTTCACCAACGAGGATAGTGAGGACGATGCGTTTAATGCCATCACCACCCTCGATTCCATTTCCATGGCGAACCGCTTTGCCCTGACCGAGGCGAGCAATACGAGCGACCAGGGCTTTCAAGTGGACATTGAAGCGACCATACGCCGTTGGGACGCCTTCGATGAAGCCCCCCAGTCAAACCCCACCATCCTTCGGTATGAATTCGAAATCATCGATCCGGATACCGGTGAAACGGTCGCCTTGCGGCAAGATGTTGCCAGTTCCGTCGTATCGATCCCCTCCTACGATGACAGTGACAGTTGGCCGGTTCCCTCCGTTACTCCCGTGACTTTCACCGCGAACATCCGTCCCGATGAACAACTGGACCCGACACGGGATGACTATATCATAAATATAACCGCGACCCATCGCGAGGAAACCAATCCGACGGTTTATCAAACTGGAAACACCTTAAGCTTGGAAGAAGAGCGTTTAATTCATTTCAGCGGGGCTCTTGAATTTGACGATATTGAAACGATCATGTCGTCTTTCGAGCAGGAACCGGAACCTTCCTTTACGTCCTTTGGCAGCTACCTTACGATGGATCTAACGGAAGTCGAAGGGGCTTTCGCAATGTCTGACGGGCATACGTTCGACACTGGATCGGATAGCATGAACGTGCGCCTTTTTCCCGATGGCACCACTGAGGTTCAATCAGTAGAGGACACCATTGAGGTGGTGCCTTCAGAGACCCCGGACATCGGGAAAGCGGGAAGCGTTCGTTTTGGCCGTGGAGGTCTTGAACTTGAAGCAGACGGCCTAAGCGGTATACTTACGGCCATTCTGCCCCAAGGCATGGGATATACCTTTGACCCCGACCAGGGTCGGGAATACCAAGGATTTTTGTCCTTCGGGAGAAATGATTTAGGCAATGATCTCGGTCCCACCCAAAACGAGTACGTTTTCGCCAACACGGTCTTCGTATCCGAAGAAACCAAACCCGCGTTGATTGCGGCTTCCTCAATTACCTGGAATGTTGCCCAGGAAGATTTCAGCATCGAGCACAATGCGGCCCTTGGTTCCGACGGGGTGCGTTACACTCGCTGGGAGGAAACGCTTCAACTCGAAATGAGCGCGGTGCCGGAAAACCAGCGCCAAAAAAGGAGCAATACCGGCTATTATTTTGCTCTCACGGGAATTCAGGAATCGGTCTTTACGGTAACCACCAGTCAGAATGGGGCCGCTCGCCTGAATGTGGGGTTCTCGTTTGGCGAGGGTAGCTTTCAAACGCATTTTCCCTATGGAGCCCATATCTCCTTTTCCCAAGGTGAGGCCACGATCAGTGAGAATCTCGTCGAAAGCGGAAGCCTGAGCGGGGTTGAACCGGTTTTTGTTCCCTACACCCAGGATTGTGCGGATGTCGATTGTGATCAGGAAGACCCACGAAACGGGGCCTTCCTGGTGGACGTTGGTGGTCTGGATTTCACCACTGATGGGGGACTCATCGGCAATGGGGACTTATTGGACGAAGGCAAGGATGTCAGCCGTGTTTTACGCTGGGGATATATTGATGCCCTCAGCGGCGACCGTGACGTCTTTGCGCATGAATTGGATGAATTTACACAAGGCTCTTTTCATATGAGCGGGCATTTTATCACCGGCGACGGTGGGCCGGATGAACCGGACCATGGCCCCGGTTCTATTCTGCTAGCGGCTTCTGACTCCTCGGGCGAACTCGGACGTCCAGGATCCACCGCCGATCTGGAGGGAGACGGGGACTATGCCGGGGTAAATCTTCGTGCGGAAAACGAGAGCACCATTCTTGGCTTGGCGGTCATTGCGGGCAAAGAGGTCGATTACACCGTTCGCGACTGCAATAAGTTCTACGTCCGCTCCGGTGGAGTGACCGGAACGCTCGAAGCGGAGCCCGGCACCTTTCCCGAAACGCTTGAGCTCCTCGGGTACACCTTCAATTTCTCCTATTACGGCTTGGGCTTTATCGACAGTGTGACGAGCAAAGAGCGTAGTTTTACGGAGGGGGATATGGAAGTAATATACCCGACTCAAGAGAGCTTTGCCTTCGACGGACTTGCCTTTGACTGTCTCGGCGGCCTGGACGAGGCACGCCTTCCCGATGGCGGGCTCGAAAGCTTCTTTGTCTATTGGGCCGCCGATGTTGATGTGCATTCGCTGTCCTTCGTTTCCTCCGACAGTTGCGATCCCAGCGCCGATGCCTTTGCCGCTTTGGGTTCGACCGCGTATTCCACGCCCATGGTCGAAGCCGTTCATGGTGTTCTTGGAGTGCGCCCCGACGGCAATCTCATTGATCGGGAATTTTCGCGGGAACGCGGCTTGGAGACGGAGTTGACCTCCCGTTTGCGCATGCCTTCGGCAGTTGGGCTGAATGGTCCGGAGGAAGAGGTTTATGAAATGACCCCGATCTCCGACGCCTACTTTAACAGCTATGAGCGTTCCAATGAAGACAGTTCCGGCGATGGGCGGATAAATTATGCGGTTAAGATCAACGTTCCCTTCTTCGAAGACCTCTCCGCCCATGTGCGCACCACCGCTTTTCGCAATACCAACCCCGACGCTCTGTTTGATCTCATGGGGGGATGGACCGAAACGATAGACGAGGAGGAACTCACCTATTTCAATGCCGAATACTTCGATCCGTTCAACCGCGCTTACCCCGAGGGGGTAGAGGAAAGCGTTTACCGCAACGAGAGCGGTGACGAGGAGGACCGGAAACCTTACCTGATCAGGGCACGCCAGGAATGGCTCAATGTCATTGAACTGGAATATGTTCTGGACTGGTCCTCCACCCTTCGTTCCTTTACTTCCTTCAAACCCACTCAGGATACCGATCTCCTGGTCGTCACGGTGGACCACCAACTCGAATACCTTAGTGCGGAAAACGCCGAAATCTCCTTTGGCATTATGTACGAGGGGCTTCCCCGGATCAATATGACCAATTTTGCGGTGAACAAAGTCGAGGAAGGAACGGGTACCCTTCAAGCGATCACCGAGTCTCTGCAGGAAGAAGCGGTGGGAGCGCTGGAAGCAGGTTTGAATGGCATCGATTCACTTCTTGATGACAAGGCTGAGGAGCTTTTGGAAACGGTTCTAAAGAATACCGCTGACCCCGTCATTGACGAACTTTACGGTGAACTGGTGGACCTTGCCGACAGCACCGATGATGCGTCCGAATGGGCCGATGGGGTGAGTGAACGTTTGGAGGAATTTATTCTCGGCACCGCAGGCAGTGCCGAGAATACCTTGCTCGACGTCTTTATTCAAATGTCGCAACCCCTGGAGGAAGCCAACAGCCTTGTCGAAACCACTGATGACCGCTTGCGGCAGCTTCAGGGTGCACTTCGCACCATCCACGGTCAAATCTATGTCATTGACGGGGAGGTCGCTATCGATCCGCCGGAGGTTGGCAGTCCGGATGAGACCCTCAATGGTCTTCTCTATCTCGAAGAGGAAGGAGCTAAGTACGAAATCGTGAACAATTTGGTTGCCCGTCTCATTGATGAAGTCGCAGGTGATCTTGGAGACGATCTGGCGAACATGCTCAACGACTCGCTCAGTGATCTCACCGGGGAACTGAACGACCTGGTTAATGAACAGATTGAAAATGTGCGGCCTACCTTGGAACGGGTCCAGGAAATCCTTGCCGACTTGGATGAACGCGTCGGGCAAGTCCGCGAGAAACTCGCCGATGGCGGGGAAATTGTGGAAGAATTGCAAGCGATCATTCTCGCCGCCGAAGAGGAAATTGAAGAGGCCATGGAGAAGGTGACAGAAGAGGTGGAAAACTTCTTCGTTACCGGTTCACCCGAGCCTTCTCTCTTTGAGGAATATACCGAAGAGGAATTCAAAGAGCTCATTCGAGGGGAACTCAAGGACCGGCTCGCCGAATTGGATTTTGTCCGCGAGTACCAAAAAGTTTTCCGACAACACCTGCAGGACATCGACCTCGCCATCAAAGAGGGGATCGACACGGCCTTTGCCCAAGTGAACAACATCCTGCGCAACCTTCTTCAGGATTATCTCTCCGATGTCGATGACTCCATCAATGGACTGCTGGGTGATGTGGACGATGTCATCGGAGCCGGCGATCTGGATGGCTTTGTCCATATAACCGGCGACCGCCTCAGCCTACTCCGGCTGGATGCATACCTTCAACTAATGGTCCCGGACGAATTTGAGTTTAACGGCTACTTTCAAATCCAACAGTTTGAATCGGATGGTCAGGGCTCCTGCGAATTCACTGCCCCCGGGACATTGGCCAAGGAAGTCTCCCTCGGAGCCAGCGAAGTTCCGGTGGAATGGATTAGCCCCGGCATGGCGGTTGATGTGGGAACCAAATTCAGTTTTGACGAGAATACTGCCCTAAAAGGGCTGGCGGGCAGTCTTGAAATGACCGAAGGAGAATTTAACTTTGAAGCCTTCACCGTGACTGACCTCGGTGCGGCCGTCGCTTTCGGGGCCACTGAAAATTATTTTGCCGCCAAGGTCGGAATGATTTTCCAGGAATATACTTTGGCTGGAGGGGTGTTCTTTGGTCGGACCTGCACCATCGAGCCGCTGGAAATCGTCGATCCCGATGTCGCTGGAGTTCTCGGAGAGCCCGATCCTACCTTCAGCGGGGCCTACGTTTATGGAGAAGCCCACATTCCGGTCTCGGAGGCTTTGCTGGGCATTCCCGCGAGTTGTGTTTTCCAAATCAGTGCTGGCGTCGGGGCTGGAGCCTTCTTCTTCGTCGAAGGCCCGACCTACGGTGGCCAGATGCTTCTCGCCGTTTCCGGTGATGCCCTCTGCCTCTTCAGTATTAGCGGCGAAGTCAGCCTCATCGGGGCAAAAACGGGCGATGATCTCCGTTTTAACGGCCAGGGAACGCTCAGCGGTAGCGTCGGAAAATGTAGCCGGTTTTGTATAAAACTGAGCAAGACCCTGGAACTTGAATATGCCAATGACCGCTGGAGCTACGACTTTTAATTGATGATGTATTCTAAAATCTTTTTATTTCACCCCTTTCTCCTCGCAATCAGTGCCTTCACTCTGGCGGTGCTGGTGGCCCCGCGTGCGACGGCCGAAAATCTCGGCGAAAGCGTTGTCACCGCGGCCTTCGGTGTCGCCGAAGACCGTGAAACCGGCGAGGGACCGTATGTCTACCTCAGCTGGTGGCCCATGCCGGATTCTGCCTGGCAACCGGAGCATTACGCCGTTTACTACAAAGAGGGTGAACCGGACGATGCCGACTCCTTCCAACTGGCCGCCCAAACCGCCGCCCAAACCGACCCTCTCACGGTTGAGTATTCCCTTGCCCGGGCCGAAGAGATCGGCGAAGACCTTGATGAGTTGAGAAATAACGTGGAAGGCCTCTTTGATCGTCTCGTTCCCTCTGAAGGCCTCCGTTTGGCCGAGAAAATTTCCCTCATCGTGGAAGTGGCTGAAGCGGATCCCGAAACAGCGGAAACTTTAACTTTCCTTTCCCGACGAAGCCCAGCCATGGCGATGGCTGCCGGGGTTTCCTTTATTCACGAAATTCCCTCCGGTCAGACGCGCACTTATGAAATTCGCCAATGCCCCGGAGGCAGTGCCGAACCGGAGGACTGTAATGTTGTCGTTGGACGTGTCGTTGTCCAGGGCGGGGAGGTCAAACCCCTCCCCGCCCCCGGTCAACCCGTCGAAATTCCTTACGTTGCCCCCGAAGACGACAGCGATCTCGGGGACCCCCGCGAAAATCTCAATGTCCGACTTCGTTGGGCCACACCACCGGAACTCAGCCGTCGTTCTCTCTTGCAGTTTGGCTATGATCTATATCGCGTCGATTATGACCTCGCCGTTCAGAACAACTGGGATAGCGATTCCCCGGACCGGGAAGAATTTCTCGGTGAACTGGAGAATCAGCAAGGGATGGCGCGGGTCAATGAACTCCCAATCATCACAGAACAGGAATTCACTGAAGAAGATGTGGCCAACCTTACCGACGACCCGGATAACTTTTTCGTAACGGATGACAATAATCGCTACAAAGATGAGGGCGTACCATTTAACGACGGGGACCAATTCTACTATTTTGTCGCCGCCCGCGACGCCCTTGGCCGTCCGGGGAAAATCTCCGAAGGCACCCCAGTGGTTATATGCCATCGTATCCCCCCGCAGGCACCAAGACGGGTGGAAGTCGAAAATCATTACACCTACGAGGAAGACACGGACACTCAGCGTCAGGTCTTTCGGGTCAGCTGGGACGAAGCCGAACCCCGGGATGATGGACCGGAAATTGAAGAGTACTGGATTTACCGCTGGGACACCAGTGATGAGCATCTTCAATTTGACGCCCTCCCCTTTAACGAATTGCCAATCGGCTCTCTGACCGGAGGCCGTGTGGCCACGGTCTCCGCCGATTCCACCGAGTACATCGACAATACTGGAGAGCACCCGTTTCTCAGTTATTCCCGCGAAGGTGATCTATCCACTCCTCCGGAAATCGAGGCGGAACATGCCAATCGAACCTTCTGGTATACCGTGCGGGCCGTTGATGCTTCCGCTTGTGGAGGCAATTTCTCCGGCAACAGTGCTCCGGCGTACGGGGTGTTGCGCGAACGCTTTGGTCCTGACACTCCTGATGGCGGGGTTTCGGGCAATTGCCGGGAAATCACCCTCGAACCTGTCGACGCTGATTTACGGCCAGGCGATGGTCCTTACAACGACAGCTTGGTGTACCTCGAGTTGGAGGTGCGACGCGGAGATCAAGATATCGAGTGGGCCGAATTTTATATCGAGCCTTTTGGTGCGGACAAACGATCCTATCTGGGACGCCATTACTTTGAAGGAGAGGAGGTAATTTTATCAGTTTCCAAAAGGCTGCGTAAGGAATTCCTTGCGGAGGCTGGTCGGGATAACCTTCTCCTCGCACGTACCGGAAATGATGAAGGCGATAAAAGTGATTTTGCCCCCACCGTACGGGTAGTGAACGAGGTATCCTTTGACGAGGGACAGCCTTTTGTACAATTTCGCGCCTTCTACACGGAAATGGATGATGAGGTTGATTGCGGAACCCACGACCCCACCCCCTCCCTTCCCGGAAGTGGCGAGGTGACCCCCATTGAGGTAAATTTTAATCTCACTCCCCAAACCGAGGAGTGGAAGCTGTACCGGCGCATTGACGGAGGGTCTCTTTCCCTCATACGGCAGGGCATTGACAGCTATGATGAGGTTTCGGAAATCTCTTTTTCCGATTATGAGTTGCCCGCTGCCGGGGGACGCATCTGTTATTATGCCCAGCTCTTTGATCGCCATGGAAATCCCAGTGCCTTCCGTCGCCTCGGTTGTTTGCAAGCGGATCCCCGCACGGAGTTGCCCCAACCCATGCTCAGTCCCCTTAGTCCCATCGGAGAGGATCCCGAAAATGGCGGAGCTAAAATCGAGTGGTTCGCCGCTCCCGCCGGGGTGGAACGATTCGAACTTTGGATACGGTCTGACGAAGGAGTCACCGAAAACGATTTGGCTGACGAATTGAGAATGAATCTGCCTCCCGAACCGCTGAACACGCCCCTCTTTACCCTTCGCCCCGTCGATACCGAGGAGGGCACTGAGTTCTACCGCTCGTACCTGACCGGAAGAGTGGGAGCCAATTTCTCGACCGACGAGGGTCCGGAGCACGTCGTTCATTGGACTGAAAACTTCAGCTCCGGAACGGAATACCATGTGCGGGTTCGCGCGCTTGACCCCAATGGCAACGCGGGCCCATGGAGCAATGAGGAAACTTTTATTTGGACCCCTGAGGTGGATTTCTCCGATCCCTTCGATCCTGAGGATTGCGTCGTCCCCTGGCCTATTCGCGGAACTCCCGGAGTGGATGGCGACTTTGCCGTGGAAGAGCCGGAGGGCACTTTTTCCGCCTCCCTCAAGGCGGTCATAAACCCGACCAACCCCGCCAACCAGGACCAAGTGGCCTATTCCGGGGGTGCGGTTCGGGTTGGATTTGTTGACTTCGGCTTTGCGGAATTTGAGGTCCCGGACCAATATGATCGCATTGATCCGGATGAAGAGGAGGGCTTTTTCCTCATGCCCAGGGAAACTGAAACCGCCGATATTGATGACGCCTTCTATGAGCGCCGCAACGGCGAAACGTTGACGAATTTCATGCTTTATCGTTACCAGGTTCCCAGTGACTTCTGGCCCGAGGTTTCGGGGGACGTGTACCAGGTTTCACCGCTGATTGAGGGCATTGCCCATACCGAGGTGGATATTGAAGGAGAGGATGCTTTTGCGGTGCACGATCCCTACATCATGTTGATCCCCATTGACGGCACCAACCGGCGGGTCTTTGACGTCTACGTGAAGGATACCCAACCCATCCAGCAGGAGGCCTCCTACCGCTACCTGCTCGTTCGCTTCGGGGATGATGATGAAATTGCCCAAGTCATCCCTCTTGATACCAACGACTAATCGTTTGCCATGTTTTTACGTCACCCATTTGCTCTTCCCTTTCGAACTTCCGCTTTAGCCCTTCTCTTCGCTGGAGCGGCAGCCTACGGCTCCCCTTCAACCCCGGGGTTTGTTTACGAGACCGAGACCGAACTGCAAACGCTCGCGGACCTAACGGGCGACGGCAACCCCGATCTCGTTGTCGCTGACAAGGAAACCGGGGAGTTCCGAGTGGGGGAAGGATCTTCTGATGGCACCCTAAGCTGGCGCACCCACCCTGGCGACAGCGGCTTGGGAAGTTTGAGTGATCTTTCAGCTGGCCGAATCCTCGACGTGGATCGGGATGTACTTCTGTTCACCGAGCCAATGGTCAATCGTATCCAATTGATTGACTCCCCAAAGGATCTCCCCTTTACGGAGAAACAATTCTACCGATTCACGGGCGTAGGCCCTGCCGTCATCACCGCTATCGACGCACCTGGAATCAAGGACGATCACAACCCTGATTTTCTTGATGTCTTTTATCAAAATATTTTTGATGAGTACGATGATGTTAGTAGGCTTTGGATACAGGGCAATCCAACCGGAACCCTTCCTTTGGAAGAATCTAGTGGAACCGCATATATCGAGGCTCTGCCTAAACTTGCCAATCGCGTCCTTCTCACCGAAGGGGACCCCAAAGGCTACGTTTATCTGGAAAAGTACGAAGAAGCGACGGACCTCGTATTGCGAAACCCTGCGGATTCCTCTTTTGCCGAAATTGACCGCATCACCGATCTCCCGACCAATGCCCGCTATGTGTATGGAAAGTTCGGGGAAGAAACTGAAATACTTTTCTTCGCCCCCGGCGAAACAGAGATATTTTGGTCCCAATTTGGCGATGACGAAGAATTTACCCAACCCGATTCGTTTTCTGTGACCCACCGAATTATTGACATCCGGGTGATTGATTCCTCCGGAGAACCGCAATTGTTACTCACCCATGATGACGGATCACAGGCCACGATTCTCCAGTACGAAGGCGAAGGAAACTTTGAGATTGCCGAAACCCTGGAGGCTCCCAACGGCCAATCCTTTACCGGGGCCATGAGTGTTGGGGGCCATCTTCACCTGTTGACCGGCGAACCCGGAGGCCCCTCATCAGCTCTTCAACACTACGCTTTTGACGGGGAGACACATCAGTTCCAAGAGGAGCAAAAAATGACGGAATTGCGTCCGCTCGGCAGTAGGGCCAGTGTTCTCGCCTTTGATGAAGACCCTTTGGTGGAATCCGAGGCCCAGCTACTGGGTGCTCTTGAAGCCGGTCCCTGGACTTCCGCATTTCAATTGGATGACGGGGAAATTACGGTACGCAGCGAACGTTTCCTAGGCCCCGAACAGGGACTGGGAGAAGCTCAAGAAATCATTCTGCAAGACATCCCAAGCGGTACGGCAGGCGGGCTTAGCACCCAAATCGATCCTGACCTTTCTATATTCTTCCGCAACGCAGCGGTTGGGGAAGTCACTCTTGAACTTGCCTTGGAGCCTCAAAGCGGAAGCTTTACCCAGGCCATCCGTCCGGAAATGGAGCTTTCCGGGCAAGGCGGTATTTTTTACCGCACTTCCCAAAACCCTTCCTGGGATAATTACGATCCGGCGGATCCACCTACGCTCTTTCAGGATACAACCCTTACCGCTGTTGCGGTTGATCCCCAGGGACGCCTTTCCAATGTCGTTCAAGCAACCTACACCTTCCCCCTCGACCCGACTGAACAGGACAGCAATAACAACGGACTGCCGGATTTCGTGATGGACGCTTATGGTCTGGACCCATTGAGCAACCGTGCCGATAGCAGTGGCAACGGCTTTACTGATTTGCAGGAAGTGCTCGCGGGTACCGACCCTCTTGACCCCAATGACCAACCCGACCGCAACCAAGTAAGCTTTGAATCGCCCAACAGTTTTGACCTTTTTGCCGTTCCCGCCACCGTCGATCCCGATAACGCTGGCGCAAGCTTCGCTTCCTTTCCCCAACCACCGCAACCCGGCAGCGGCTACAGCGACCTTTCCACCAAAGTCCGGGTGTATCAGCCCAGTGGATTTTTCCTCGGCTCCTCACCCACTCTTGCGCCTTTCCTGACCGCCGATCCCGCCGCCATCATCCGCTCTATCGACAGTCCGGGGAAGGACCTCTTCGTTATCGCGATGACGGAGCGTCGCTTTGACGTCGATGCCGATCCTGCGGCAGAATACGGGCGCCAAACCGCCGCGCTCATAAGACCTCCAAAAATGGAGTTTAAACCTTTCGACGATTTCGACTTTGGCGAGCACGGGGGCGTTGATGATTTATCGGCCGAGGCCGATGCCTGGCGTGACGCTGCCATGGATTACTATGCGAATTTTGAACGACCACAAATTGTCTATGACCCCATTGATTATGAAAGCACCCTGATCCTTCTCCTGGTCGAAGCAGCCTTGGGCCAAAAGCTCTATGAGCGCGAGATTCTGGACCGCCCCAACCTTTCCCTCACCCCCTTTCGCGAAAACGAAAATCCTCTCAAGCCCGAGGAGATCGAAGACGAAGCAAGTGACCGCAATCGCGCCGTTTCCAACCGTCAGCTTCTGGACTTACAGTTGCGTGCTGATAAAGGAGGGGCGGAGAGTTTTCTCATCAAAGAAATGATCCTTACGATTGAGGAAGGTTTGGCCGAAGCCGAAGCGAACAGTGATGCCGACAACCTTACCATTCTTGCTGAGCGCCTCTATCGAGCTCATGCCTCTTACAGTGAACAAGGTCGTCTCCGAGCCCCCTTCGACGCGCTACGGCGCTTCATCCGCACCGGTGACCTCGAAAACACGGGATACCTAGACGAAGATCTCGGGGCTGATTTGGGAATCCCCCCGGGCCTTCTCACTTCAGCGCGTGACGGACGCGACGAACTTCTGAGTCACATTGACCCCCGTCAGCTAGAAACGGTATATTTTTACTATGATGGCGGTTCTCCGAACGGCGACTGTGTAGAATGGTCCGAAGTGCTCTTTAATCCCAATGATTTTGATCCCGAAAACCCTTTATACAGCGGGTTCAGCTACGAACTGCGTGATGACCGTGGTCGTCCCTACCCCATTTCGAGGGCTGTTCCCCTGACCGAAGGAACCGTTTTTCAGGTTACCGGCTTTGTCATGGACGATGCGGTCTGCGCCAACCGTTCCCTGGAGGTCATTTCCCAACCCTCCCTGGCCTTTATCAATAATGCCAACCCCGATGATTTTAATGGAGATCTCATCCCCGATAACCTGCAAAACCTTAACCCCAGCGTCACGCTATCACCCTTTGCCGACAGTAGTGGCAACGGTTACAGTGATTTGCAGGAAATCCTGGCAGGCTCCGACCCCTACAATGCCAACCGAGTGCCCACTGATCCGGATGGAAATCCTCTCCCCGCAGAAGATTTAGGGCCACCGACGGTACGCATTGAAACAACCGAAGAGGGTCACTCCAGAATCGAATTTGCATACCCCAGCGACTACGCTCCGCAGATTCGTTTTCAACTGTATGAAAGTGATGATCTGGAGACCTTTGAGCCGGTCGGCAAGAGCGCCGAGCATCACGGTAACGGGGAACATGAGCTGGAGGTCAGTCAGAGTGGAGAGGCAAAGTTTTACCGCTTTCGCATGGAATTACGGTAGCGTTACAGATTTCCCACAGTTATGGGGAAATTTCGACCTCCGCATGGACCAAATCCGCCCCGCCCAAGGTCTTTAGCTTGCCGAAAGGAGAGCATCCGCCGACATGAAGCGAATGGATCCCGGGGAGCAAAACGGTTTTTCCCTCATCGTTGTAAAAGGCAAAAACCGCAAGCGGAATCTGCCAATTCACTCTGACCGATTTTCCGGCCGGGATAGAGCGACGGCTAAAACGCAATAAGCGATGACGCGGTTGCCCGGGCGCATTGTCCGGCGGGCTGACATAGAGCTGCACGACTTCATCTCCATCGCAGTCCCCCGTGTTTTTGACTGCCACACTAACCTCACAAGTCTCTTTTCCCATCTCGCAGGAGAGTTCTTGATACGCAAATTTGGTATACCCTAGACCAAATCCAAAGGGATAGAGAATTTTCTCCTCGTCCATGTACCGATAGGTCCGGCCAGCCATGGAATAGTCCTCATAGGGCGGCAAATCGGTGGTGGAACGGGGGATGGAAACCGGCAGCCGACCTCCGGGTTGGGCCTCGCCAAAGAGCACCGAGGCAATCGCCTCTCCACCAGCTTCCCCGGGATACCAAACTTGCAGGATTGCGTCGGCCAATTCCTGAATCTCAGGAATGGCGATGGCGCTGCCACCAAAGAGAAGCACCACAACCTTGGTGGAACTGCTCTTCTTCTCGATCGACGCCCGGATGTTTTTCAGATAGGCCAATTGGTCTTCAAAAAGTTCAATCGTTTCGCGGTCACCTTTATGAGGCGATTGAATGGCATCGCCCTCCTCGCCCTCAATATTCGGCGTAAGCCCCATGCAGCAAAGCACCACATCACTGGCGGCGGCTTCAAAACCAGCCCAGTCCGCCGGATTTGGCCGTGGTCGGTCGAGCAAACAACCGGCGCGATAATCCATGCGAATCCCTTCCGGGGCTACTTTCGCCATCCCCTCCAGTACCGTGCTGATCTTGGGGCTCATGCCAAAATAATTGCCGAGCATAACATCGACTTCACTGACCAAGGGACCACTGAGAAGAATATATTTCGGATCGCCATTCAGCGGAAGCGTCTGGTTGTCGTTTTTCAGCAGAACCAGCGACTTTACCGCCGCCTCAAACGCCATTTTCTGATGTTTTTCACAACAAACAACAGACATCGGGGTGTCAGCATAAGGGTCACGCTCGGCGGGATCAAACATCCCAAGCTTGAAGCGAGCCCTCCACAAACGCTTGAGCGCTTGATCAACCTCCTCCTCGGTCACCAACCCCTCGGCCAGGGCAACCTCCAGAGAGTCACAATAGACATCGCCGCAATTCAAATCACAACCGTTGCGCAAAGCCATGGCCGCTGATTCCTGGCTATTGGAGGTGACTTTATGGGTGGTGTGAAAATCCTTTATTCCCCAGCAATCAGAAACCACATGGCCTTGAAACCCCCATTCCTCCCGCAAGATATCCTGCAATAGGATTTTACTGCCACAACAAGGCTCACCATAAACCCGATTATACGCTCCCATAACCGATTCCACACCCTCGTCGACCAAGCGTTTGAAAGCGGGCAAATAGGTTTCGCGAAAATCCTTGGGCGTTGGGTGCACATCAAATTCGTGACGCAACGCCTCCGGACCACTGTGGACGGCAAAGTGCTTGGCACAAGCCGCCGTTTTCAAACGCTGGGGATCCGGACCTTGCAAGCCCCGCACGAAAGCCGCGCCCAGTTCGCCGGTCAGATAGGGATCCTCCCCCCAAGTCTCTTGCCCCCGGCCCCAGCGAGGGTCACGGAAGATATTGATATTCGGGGTCCAAAAAGTCAGCCCCTGGTAATGGCCATAACTCCCCCGGCGGGCGGCTTCATGGTGTTTCGCCCTAGCCTCGTCGGCGATGGCCGAGGCAATCTCCTCGGTAAAGGCACCATCCCACATCGCCGCCATGCCAATGGCCTGTGGAAAAACGGTGGCCCGGCCGTTTCGGCCAACGCCATGTAAGGCTTCATTCCACCAATTGTACGCGCTGATTCCCAGACGCTCGATGGCTGGGGATTTCCAACGCAGTTGCGAACATTTTTCGGACAAATTCAGGCGGCCGATGACATCATCCAAGCGCTCCTCCAGAGGCAGGTCGGGGTTTTGAAAAGGATACTCCATAGATCGCTTTTAGAGCATACTTCCTCACGAACGACAACGGCAAAGCGTTCTTTGAAAAGAAAATCTTATT
This sequence comes from Opitutales bacterium, assembly GCA_020831535.1. Classification (GTDB taxonomy): domain Bacteria; phylum Verrucomicrobiota; class Verrucomicrobiia; order Opitutales; family T3Sed10-336; genus JAIUMY01. The sequence continues at coordinate 17,616 of JAFIGF010000027.1, forward strand.
CTTAAAGGGATCTTTTAGAATAAAAGTTTCCGAATAGGCATTGACCTCCTTCTCTATCGAAATTGAAATTATTCCTTTCACGTAAACCTGATTGACCTACCTATGCTATTTCCCAAAGAAACCCTTACCCGTTCCATCGTCAGCCTCGATGGACTCTGGAATTTCAAAAAAGACCCCGCCGTCGAGGAGCCAACCGTAGAATGGGCCCGTTCCGGCCTTACCGACCCGATGGTTATGGCGGTTCCAGCCGCTTATAACGACCTCACCCAAGACATTTCCCTCCGCGACCATGTGGGCTGGGTTTGGTATGAACGCACCATCGTCCCCAACCGCTCCTGGCAAGGACAACGCCTGGTCCTTCGTTTCGGTGCCGTGGCGCACCATGCCCGGGTCTATTTGGAAGGGGAAGAAATCACTCGCCACAAAGGTGGCTTTCTGCCCTTCGAGGTGGACATCACTGACCGCGTAAACGACCAACCCCTCCGCCTCTCGGTAGCTGTCGACAACCGTCTCGACTGGACCTGCCTCCCGGCAGGAGAAGTGGTCGAACCAAAGGGTTCACAATACCCGGAGGGTTTCCGCCAACAGGTCATTCACTTTGATTTCTTCAACTACGCCGGCATTATCCGCCCGGTCCGGTTACAAGTGTTACCTCCTGTTTACCTGCAATCTATGCACCTCGATCCCTTGCTCGACGAAGAAAATACCGGACAGGTGCATTTTCGCGCCGCCCTCAGCGGCGAAGCCCAAGCAGAGCACGAATTACTCGATGCCGAGGGGAATGTCGTGGCCAGCGCGGAAGGGGCCGAAGGCACCTTGACGCTGAAAACCCCAAAGCTTTGGCAACCCGGCGAAGGATATTGTTACACCTTCCGCACCACTCTTCGGGACAACTCCGGCGAAGTGTTGGACACCTACCCACAAACCGTGGGCTTCCGTACCGTAAAAGCGACTAAAGACGCCTTTCTCATCAACGATAAGCCTTTTTATTTCAAGGGATTCGGTAAACACGAGGACAGCATTCTTCATGGTCGCGGCTTTGACCCCGTCACTTTCGTCAAAGACCTGCGCCTGCTGGGCTGGATCGGGGCCAATAGTTTTCGCACCAGTCACTACCCCTATGCCGAGGAAATTCTGAATCTTTGTGACGAAGAGGGGATTGTGGTCATCGACGAAAGCCCGGCGGTTGGACTCTGGGACCACAAGGCCCCGGTCTTCGGTTGTGGCAAAGTCAACGAAGGCACTCTGGAGCACCATTGCGAGGTCATGACTGACCTGATCAACCGGGACCGCCATCACCCCTGCGTGGTGATGTGGTCCGTCTCCAACGAACCTGCCTCCTGGGAAGAGGCTTCCCGGCCCTACTTCGAAAAGGTCGCCGCACACACCCGCGCCCAGGATCCTCACCGCCCGATTTGCGGTGTGACTAATGCTTATGCGCACAACGATTTGACACAGGATCTCTTTGATGTGGTTTGTCTCAATCGTTACCCCGCCTGGTATACTGATGTAGGATTACTGGAAACCATTTATCCGAACCTCATGCAGGACCTGAAGGAAATGTATGAAAAATACCAAAAGCCCATCATCATCACCGAGTACGGGGCCGACACCATTGCCGGTTTTCACGCCGACCCTCCCCAGCTTTTCAGCGAAGAATTTCAGGTCGCCTTTCTCGATGAATACCACCGGGCGTACGATGAACTTCCCTTCGTGATCGGAGAACATGTTTGGAATTTTGCCGATTTCATGACCAAGCAAGGCATCACCCGTATCATCGGGAACCGCAAAGGGGTCTTCACCCGCGACCGGCAACCCAAAGCCATTGCCCACCACCTTCGCACCCGTTGGCACGAAGAGGTCTAGAAAATAAAAACCTATGGTCGCTTTGCATCGTCTCCCTCTCTGGCAAACGGATGAATGAGCCCTTCCCCCGCCCTTGCGGATACGGGAGCAACTCACCACCATCGACAGTTTAGGACACCGTCGGGGATAAGATCATGAAGAGGCCATTCTAATAACGGGTCGCAGGAATGATGTTCCAGGCAAAGTGGGCCGAAAATTCACCGCTGAATTCAAACGAGTGGCTCTCTAGATCTCGCAGAGCAAGACGATGGAGGAAGGCGGCAGGGGGGGGGCGCGTTTTGACGAATTTATCGTTGGAAGCGAAAGTTCGCTAAAGTGGCCTCTTCGATACCGCGATAAGACCTATCCGAGCTCGAGAAAGGGCTGCCGAAGGAAAAGGAGCGGTCGGACTCAGTTTCCTCCAGATAGGCATTTGCTTTCAAGGTTTCCATCCGGGTCTGGAAGCGACTCATCGCTCTTTCGGAAAAACTGCCGAAATCGCTCTCCTGATTAAGGAGGGGCTGATTGAACGCAGATTCGATGGCGGACCTTTCCGATTCCGAACGGGAAGATTCCCTGGTGTCGTCGAAACGGAATGATTGCACTTGGGCTACCGCTTCTCCCCCGGAATCAAAAACGGCTTCCCAAACGGATTCACCGACAAAGCGAAAGGCGGTGGCAAAGAGAATGCCGATAAACAGCAATGCCGCCGCAGAATAAGCAAAGCCATTGAAAATCCGCGAGTCCGCATTGCGGGCCAGTTCCGCATACTTGCGAAAATCAACAGATTTGCGCATCTGAGGTTTAAATTTTTCCGAAGCGGCCAATGCTGCCTTTTGCAAGACTGCGTACTGTTGGAAAATAGCACGGCGTTCGGAGCTTTTTTGCAACGCTTCGTCAAGCAACTGCTTCTCGGTATCATCGATTTCTCCATCGAGATACAAATTCAGCAATTCTATGAAGCGTTTTTCTTTCATGCAAATTCCTTGCCCAGTTTCTCGCGCAGAGCCTCCCGGGCACGGGCAATGCGGCTTTTCACGGTACCTACACTGATATTGAGAACGGTGGCGATCTCATCGTAGGAAAGGTTTTGCACATTTCGCAGCACCAAGATTTCGCGATGCTTGGTGTTCAAAGTGGGCATGCAGTAGGCAATGCGATCAACCAATTCCTGATTCACCGCTTCCTCATTGGGATTTTGCGCGGCCGAGGGAATGACATCGGTTAGGGTAAAATCTCCGTCCGAGGTCAGGGGCTGATCGAAGGAAATGCTTTTGTCACGTTTCCGTCTCCACCAATACCAGTATTTGTTCCGGGCCAAATTGGTGGCAATTTGATACAACCATGTCGAAAAGGAGGAATCTCCCCGAAAATTCTCCAATCCCTTATGGGCGCGGACAAAAGCATCCTGGGTGACCTCTTCGGCATCCTCGGTGTTATTGAGGAGTTGTTTCACCATCGCGTAGATACGATCCCAGTAGCGGGACACCATTTCATCGAAGGCGGCTTGGTCGCCTTTTTTGAAGCGTTCGACCAATTTGTGATCAATTGCGGTTTCCTGTGCTTTGGCAGTCATCTTAACTTCTTTGTTGAGACTGGTGGTGGCGGTGTAGGTTCCCATAAGAGTAATATATCGGGGTGAATAGATTGTAGGGCTTCAACTATAAGAGGATTAAACTACTGAAAAATTCCCGATTTGGAAAGGAAAACCGTACAGTTTTCCGCGAGACATCCTAAATTTGGTAATTATTTATCGGATATTGCTTTCCCGTTGACAAGACCTTGGCCTACCTATCGGCTTTGCTTTTTGTATAAAAAACCATGAAATTTACCCCCAGAAGTTCCTGTTTACGTGTCCCGCTGTGGCTGTTGGGTGCAACGGTAACATTTATTGCCGTATTCTATCTGTTTGCGCTTTTGGTGCGTCCATCCTTACCAGATGAAGCCATCGCATACGAAGAAGATTTCCTGCAGGAAGTGGATCAACTTCGAGAAACCTCCTTTGACCCAGAGGATCTTCCGGTGGTCAATCTGGAGGTCGATTACAATCTCGGTCCGGAGGCGCCTTGGTGGCCCCAGGGCGAGTCACCGGTTCTGCGCGAACTCGTAGAGCAAGGCGAATTGCCACCTGTGGAGAAACGGGTGGGGCCCCATCCGGTGGTGATGCGGGGAGTCGAGGGCATCGGCAAATACGGAGGGGTTTGGTACCGCCTGGCCAACTCCGTCGGCGATGTAGGAGCCATTGGCTGGCGGCTTTCGGGTTCTACTTTGGTCCGTTGGTCGACCATGGGCTACCCCATTGTCCCTCACGTGGCGCGAGACTTTGAGGTCCTCGACGATGGCCGGGAATATATCATCCACTTACGCGAAGGCATGCGATGGTCCAACGGCGTGCCCTTCACTGCCGACGACATCCTCTTTTGGTGGGAGGAAGACGTACTTTGGCAAGGCTCCAGCCCGTCCTGGATGATGGTGCGGGGCGAATTGGGGGACATCGAGAAGATTGACGATTATACCGTACGCTTCGTTTTCCCCTACCCCCACGGACAATTTTTAGAACGCTTGGCGATCACCCACACCTTTGCCATTCCCCGCCACTACCTCGAGCCCTTCCATCCTGATTTAGGAGACGAGGAGAAAATTGAGCGGGCCCGACGGGCCATGGGCTTGGCCAACCCCGATCAAGTTTTCCGAAGGCTGCAAAACCACATGAATCCGGAGCACCCTCGCCTCTGGCCATGGGTCATTCGGCAACACCAATCAACCCAACCCTTCACCTTCGTCCGCAACCCCTACTACTTTGCCGTGGACGAAGAAGGGAACCAACTCCCCTATCTCGACCGGATGGTCTTCGACATCCGCTCTCCTGATATGCTCGCGGTCACCGCTGCGGCTGGCGAAGTCTCCATGCAAACCCGGCATATCCAGAACCGCGATTACACCCTCTTCATGAACGAGAGCGTGCGTAACAACTTCGATGTCTATCATTGGTTCCAAGGGACCCGCTCGGTCTATACCCTTTTCCCGAACACTAACCGTGCGGTGGTGGAGGATCGGCCTTATACAAAATGGAAAAATGAGTATTTGAATAAAAGAGAATTCCGCCAAGCTCTTTCCCTAGCCATCAACCGGGAAAGCATCATCCGCGCGGAATACAATCAACAGGGCACCCCCGCGCAAATCGACCCCGGTCCGGAATCGCCCTTTCACTACCCTGATCTCTTCCACAGCTACACCGACTTCGACCCGGAACGAGCGAATGAATTGCTTGACTCCATCGGTTTGGACCAGCGCGACCGCTCTGGTTACCGGACGTTTCCGGATGGAACCCGGATGACTTTCTTCATCAATGTGACGGACTTTACCGGGAGTGGTCCGGCGCAATTTATTATTGATGACTGGGCCGAAGTTGGCGTTCGCGCGATTCTCCGGGAACGTGCCCGCAGCCTCTTTTTCCGTGAACAGGCCGTCCTCGAACACGATTTTACCGTCTGGACGGGAGAAAGCGAGTTTTACCCTTTGGCCGAACCACGGAACTTTGTACCGACCTACGGGGAGTCCTTTTTTGCCCCGGCCTTTGGGCAATGGTTCCGCCAAGGCGGGCTTTACGGAGACGCCGAAGAGGATATAGGCCAAATTCGCGTGCCCCCCGAGGGCCACCCTCACCGCCGGAATATGGAAATCCTGGACGAGGCCTGGACGGAGATCGACCAAGAGCGGCAAATCGAACTTTTTCATAAAATAGCTGCGGTCAATGCCGAGGAGGTATGGACCATCAGCATCGCCACCCCGCCGCCGCAACTGGTGATCGTCGAACATGGATTTCGTAATGTGCCGGTCAATGCAATGAACGGGGCTCTCTATTCAACCCCGGCGAACACCGGCATTGAAACCTACTTCTACGAAGACCCCCAGGATTCCGAAGCCGGGGTCGCCCGCACCCGCGATGCCATGATCAACATCATTCCCGACCCGGCAATGGCCGGAGAGATCGTGCCCGAGGCGAGCGACGATGGCCGCTCCGGGCCAAACTTCGGTATCAGCGTCAGCCGTATTGTAATGATTCTGATCTGGGGAAGCGTCATCATCTTCCTCGCCCTCATGGCCATGAAACATCCCTTTGTGGCCAATCGTTTGATCGTTTTGATCCCTACCCTCTTTGTCATCTCGGTCATCAATTTTGCCATTATCCAAGCCCCTCCTGGTGATTATATCACTTTCCGCATCACCGAATTGGAACTGGAGGGGGATGACGGGGCAATCCGCCAAATGGAGGACCTCAAAGAGACCTTTCACTACGAAGCCGGTTCAGTGGAAAAATACCTTCGCTGGATGGGCATCTGGTGGTTTGGTACCTTTGATTCCACCGACAAAGGACTGCTCCAAGGACACCTCGGACGAACCATGGAGGATGGCCGGTCGGTCAACGATGTGGTCGGTGACCGAATTTTACTAACTTTTTTGATCTCGCTTTTCACGATTCTCTTTACCTACATCGTGGCCCTCCCCATCGGGATCTATTCCGCCGTACGGCAATATTCTTTCGGGGATTATGTGTTTACCCTCTTCGGATTCATCGGGATGTGTGTACCGAACTTCTTATTGGCCTTGCTGGCGATGTATTTTGCCGACCATTGGCTGGGGATTCAGGTGACCGGTCTCTTCTCGCGAGAGTATGCGGTTCAGCCGGAATGGTCCTTAGGGAAGGTCATGGACCTGATGCAGCGAATATGGGTCCCAGTTCTGGTCGTCGGCCTAGCCGGAACGGCCTGGATGATCCGGGTCATGCGAGGCAATCTCCTGGACGAACTGGAGAAACCCTACGTGCAAACCGCGCGGGCCAAAGGGGCCCGCCCCCTGCGCCTGTTGCTCAAATACCCTGTTCGCATGGCCCTGAACCCCTTCGTATCCGGACTCGGAGGACTCTTTCCGCAGCTCGTCTCCGGTGCGGCCATCGTCGCCATCGTGCTGAGTTTGCCGACGGTCGGACCTTTATTGCTGTCCTCACTAATGACCCAGGATATGTATCTGGCGGCCTCCATGCTCATGGTTTTGAGCTTATTGGGAGTTTTCGGCACCCTGGTCAGTGATCTCCTCCTTCTTTGGATTGACCCCCGTATCCGCTTTGGCGGTGGAACCCGTTAATTTTGCTGCCATGACGCAACATTCCCCTGATCGCAACCTTCCCTCCTCCCCTGACCCGCTGACTGCGGACCAGGACCAACCGGTAACCCCGGAGACGGAAAAAATCTCCGCCAACAAGGGCCCGGAGAACCTCTCCCAATGGGAGCTTATCGGTCGTCGGTTCATGCGCCACAAACTGGCGGTGTTCTCCCTCGCCATGCTGGCAATTCTCTACATCTTCAGTTTTGCTGCCGAGGTCTTCGCCCCGTACAACCCGGTGGAGCGTAATCTGGATTTTGCCTACGCTCCACCGCAAGTTCCCAGTTGGAGTTTCTCCGAGGGCCTCCATACCAAGGCGGTTCTTCAAGAGACCAACCCCCTCACCTTCGAAATCAGCTACCGAAATAATCCGGAGGGTGTCGCACCACTTGGTTTCTTTGTTCGGGGCGAGCCCTATCGTGTTCTGGGTATCGAAAGTGATTGGCGCATCTTCGGAGTTAATCACCGGGTGCTGGCCCGACAAGGATTGTATGATCCCGATGCGGAGGGAACAGTGCGCGAACAAACGGGGATGTCCTTTCACTTCCTCGGGGCGGACAAATACGGACGCGATATTTACAGCCGTATTCTCTTCGGGGGACGGGTCAGCCTCTCGGTCGGTCTCCTCGCCATCTTTATCAGTTTGATCCTTGGCGTAATCATCGGTGGCATTTCCGGTTATATGGGCGGGGCCATTGATAATTTCATCCAGCGGAGCATCGAAATTATTAACTCCTTCCCGCAATTGCCGCTTTGGTTGGCGCTGGCGGCCATTTTCCCGGCGGATTGGTCGGTTCTGAAAATGTATTTTGCTATCACCGTGGTCCTCAGTCTTCTCGGCTGGACCGGCTTGGCGCGGGTCGTTCGCGGAAAAATCCTTTCCCTCCGCGAGGAGGACTATGCCATGGCCGCCCGTTTTCTGGGCGCCGGTCACGGGCGTATTCTCTTCCGCCATCTGGCTCCCGGCTTTACCAGTCACGTAATCGTCGTCCTGACCATCAGTGTGCCCGCCATGATTCTCGGGGAAACCGCCCTGAGCTTCCTGGGATTGGGGCTCCGCCCCCCCATCGTCAGTTGGGGTGTTATGCTCCAGGATTCCATGCAAATGCAAGTTGTGGCCTCATATCCGTGGCTGCTCCTACCGGTCCTGCCCATCGTTCTCACCGTTCTTTGTTTCAACTTCCTGGGCGATGGTCTTCGCGATGCAGCGGACCCCTATGGCGAGAAATAACCCCAACCCTTTGTTCCCGTGAGTACTGTTCAACAAGAAACGAACCCTTCCTCTAAAAAACCTGAAATGGATCCGGACTCCCTCCTCGAAGTACGGGATTTGCATACCCATTTCCGTACCGATGACGGGGATTTGGGCGCGGTCAACGGCGTCTCCTTCACCCTCAAGAGAGGACGTATTCTGGCCTTGGTCGGAGAATCCGGTTGTGGGAAAAGTGTCACCGCGTTTTCCCTCCTCCAGTTGGTTCGCAAGCCGGGTTTCATCCAAAACGGGCAAATCCTTTTTCGCAATCGCGACAACTCGATCACGGATATCGCCTCCCTCAAGGAAGGTCAGGATGCCCTCTACGATGTCCGCGGGCCGGGTATGGGCATGGTTTTCCAGGAACCGATGACCGCCCTCAGCCCGGTTCATACCATCGGCAACCAAATCATGGAGGCCCTCTTTCTCCATCAGGACATAACCCCTCAGGACGCCGAAAAAAGAGCCATCGAAATGCTGCGTTTGGTGGGCATCCCGGCGCCGGAGAAACGTCTCAAGCAATACCCCTTTGAGTTCAGCGGAGGCATGCGCCAGCGGGTGGTGATCGCCATGGCCCTGATCGGCAACCCCCGCATCATCATTGCGGACGAACCCACCACTGCCCTCGATGTCACCATCCAGGCACAAATCCTCTCCCTCCTAACCAAGGCCCGGGAGAAAAAAGAAACCGGCATTCTCCTCATCACCCACGACCTCGGTGTGGTCGCCCAAACCGCAGACGACGTCGCGGTCATGTATCTGGGCAAAATCGTTGAACGCGGCAGCGTGAAGGAAGTTCTGCAAAATCCCCGCCACCCCTACACCCAGGGCCTCCTCCGCTCCCTCCCGGGACTCAGCGCCAGCGGTTCGCGAC